>CBFHVY010000011.1:0-35340 GCA_965659555.1 Flavobacteriaceae bacterium | reverse complement strand
CTAGAGAAACTACCTCTATCTTCTGCTAAATCTAGTGATTGGAATGTTGTCCCAATAATCTTAATACCATATCTATCTAGCTTTTCTGCTAATTTTAAGGCCGTTTGCCCTCCTAATTGCACAATAACTCCTTCTGGTTTTTCATGCTGAATGATATCGTAGATATGCTCCCAAAACACAGGTTCAAAGTAGAGTTTATCTGCAGTATCAAAATCGGTAGACACCGTTTCTGGGTTACAGTTAATCATAATGGTTTCGTACCCACATTCTGCTGCAGCTAAAACGCCGTGTACACAACAGTAATCAAATTCAATTCCTTGACCAATTCTATTGGGTCCAGAACCTAATACAATTACCTTCTTCTTGTCGGTAACCACACTTTCATTAGCAATAAAGCGTTCACCTTCTTTGGTCTCAACCTCGTTTTCAAAAGTCGAATAGTAATAAGGAGTACTCGCAGTAAATTCAGCTGCACAAGTATCTACTAACTTATATACCCGCTGAATTTTGTATTCTTCTCTCTTTTTATACACTTGACTCTCTAAACAATCGAGCATATGTGCAATCTGACGATCGCCATATCCTTTTTGTTTAGCTTCGAGAAGTAAGTCTCTTTGAATAGTGTCTATCGTGTATTTAGAAATTTCTTTTTCTAAATGGAACAACTCTTCATATTGCTTTAAGAACCACATATCTATTTTTGTGATATCGTGAATCTTACTTAAAGGAATTCCCATTTGAATTGCATCATAGATAACAAACACGCGATCCCAAGAGGCATGGGTAAGTTTTTCTATAATTTGATTATAGTCTTTATATCCTTTCCCATCGGCGCCTAATCCATTTCGCTTAATTTCTAAAGACTGGGTAGCTTTGTGTAATGCTTCTTGAAACGATCTTCCAATACCCATCACCTCACCTACCGCTTTCATTTGCAGCCCTAAGGTTCTGTCTGAACCTTCAAACTTATCAAAATTCCAACGTGGAATCTTTACAATAACATAGTCTAAAGTAGGCTCAAATAAAGCCGAGGTTGATTTTGTAATTTGGTTATCTAATTCATCTAGACTATATCCAATTGCTAATTTGGTAGCAATTTTTGCAATAGGATATCCTGTTGCTTTACTTGCTAGTGCAGACGAACGCGATACTCTAGGGTTAATTTCAATGGCAATAATTTCTTCATGTTCATCTGGACTCACGGCAAACTGCACGTTACATCCTCCTTCAAAGTCTCCAATACTACGCATCATCTTAATGGCCATATCTCTCATACGTTGGAACGTCTTGTCAGATAAGGTCATAGCTGGCGCAACAGTAATAGAATCTCCAGTATGAATACCCATAGGATCCATATTTTCTATGGTACAGATAATCACCACATTGTCATTCTTATCACGTAATAACTCTAACTCATATTCTTTCCACCCCATCATCGCTTTGTCAATCATCACCTCGTGAATTGGAGAAATTTCCAATCCTCTACTTAATAATTCATCAAAATCTTCTGGACGATATACAATTGAAGCTCCAGCCCCACCCAAAGTGTAAGAAGCTCTAATAACGAGTGGAAAACCGAACTCTTGTGCAATTTCTTTTCCTTTTAAGAAAGAGGTTGCAGTGGCTTGAGGCGCCATGCCCACCCCAATTTTAAGCATGAGTTCTCTAAACTTTTCACGATCTTCTGTAATGTTAATCGCGTTGATATCTACACCTATGAGTTTTACATTGTGCTCTTCCCAAATTCCTTTTTCATCAGCCTCGATACATAAATTTAAAGCAGTTTGTCCTCCCATGGTTGGAAGTACAGCATCAATTTGTGGATGCTCTTCTAAAATTTTACGAATCGACTTTGTTGTTAATGGCAATAAGTAAATATGATCGGCCATAGAAGGGTCGGTCATAATGGTTGCTGGATTAGAGTTGATTAATATGGTCTCAATTCCATCTTCTCTTAAAGAGCGTAAGGATTGCGATCCAGAGTAATCAAATTCACAAGCTTGGCCAATAACAATAGGCCCCGAACCAATTATTAAAATGGATTTTAGGTCTGATCTTTTAGGCATGTTGAAAGGTAGTTTTTTTTGGTTTTGTAAAAATAGTTCGTCGTTAGGTATAAAAAAAGGTGTTACTTAAAAAAGTAACACCTTTATATTAACAATTGTTAATCATTATTTTTTTGGTCTTGGATCAGAAGATACAGATATTCTCTTTCTACCCTTAGCTCTTCTACGAGCTAATACCTTTCTACCATTAGCAGAAGCCATTCTTTCCATGAAACCATGTTTGTTTCTTCTCTTTCTTTTCGAGGGTTGATACGTTCTCTTACTCATTATAGTATATCTTAAAAATCTTCTATTCTTGTTTTGCTTGACAACAATTTATCGGTTGTCAAAAGCGATTGCAAATATACAACTGTTTTTATTTTTGGCAAATACTATATCAAAAAAAAAGAAAATATTTTTATTCGATGAAAAATAGCCATTTCTTGAAATGTTTTCTCCATTTTTATTTGTGATAAATAGAAGAGTTAGTACTTTTGCTCAAACCTAATGAAACCATGAGCAAGACCAAATACGTTTTCGTAACAGGAGGCGTTACTTCATCACTCGGAAAAGGAATTATAGCTGCTTCTCTAGCTAAACTTCTTCAAGAAAGAGGCTATTCTGTAACCATTCAGAAATTAGATCCATACATTAACATCGATCCAGGAACGTTAAATCCATACGAACATGGTGAGTGTTATGTTACCGATGATGGTGCCGAAACGGATTTAGATTTAGGTCATTACGAACGTTTTTTAAACATTCCTACCTCACAAGCCAACAATGTAACCACCGGTAGAATTTACCAATCGGTTATTGATAAAGAGCGAAGAGGAGAGTTTCTAGGAAAAACAGTTCAAGTTATCCCACACATTACAGATGAAATCAAAGAGCGAGTTCAGCTCTTAGGAAATACTGGCGATTATGATATTATCATTACCGAAATTGGAGGTACTGTTGGGGATATTGAATCCTTACCTTATGTAGAATCTGTTCGTCAGTTATTATGGGAATTAGGAGAGGAAAATGCCATTGTAATTCATTTAACATTGGTACCCTATCTTGCTGCTGCAGGTGAATTAAAAACAAAACCCACACAACACTCAGTTAAAATGCTCATGCAGAGTGGTGTGAGTCCAGATATTTTAGTGTGTAGAACCGAACATGAGATTTCAGATGACATTAAACGTAAGTTAGCGTTGTTCTGTAATGTTAAACAAGACGATGTTATTCAGTCTATTGATGCTGAAACCATTTACGACGTTCCGAACATGATGTTTAAAGAAGGCTTAGACGCGGTGGTACTGAAGAAGCTTCAGCTTTCATCAGAAAAGCAACCTGCACTAAAAGAGTGGAATACCTTTATAAACAAGTTTAAAAACCCTACTTCAGAGGTAGAAATCGGATTGATTGGTAAATATGTAGAGCTTCACGATTCGTATAAATCCATTACAGAAGCATTTATTCATGCGGGAGCTACCAACGAAACCAAAGTCAATGTGCGTTGGATTCATTCTGAAAACCTAACCCCAAAACAAGTGGCCAGAAAACTTAAAGGCCTTGATGGAATTTTAGTTGCCCCTGGTTTTGGTGATCGCGGTATAGAAGGAAAAATTAAAGCGGTGCAATATGCCCGTGAACACAACATTCCATTCTTCGGAATCTGTTTAGGAATGCAAATGGCCGTGATAGAGTATGCAAGAAATGTTCTACAACTCGCAGATGCCAATTCTACCGAAATGGCGCCAGAGACCACACATCCAGTAATTAGTTTAATGGATTCTCAAGCCGATGTTGTTAATAAAGGAGGAACCATGCGATTAGGTGCTTGGGAGTGTAACCTTTCCAAAGACTCTAAAGTATTTGCAGCATATAAAAAAGAACTGATTAGCGAACGTCATAGACATCGTTACGAATTCAATAACGACTACCTACAACAACTCACTGACGCTGGAATGAAGACCACAGGAATCAATCCAAAAACAGGCTTGGTAGAAATTATAGAACTTCCTTCTCACCCTTGGTTTGTGGGGGTTCAATACCATCCAGAATACAAGAGCACGGTTTTAAACCCACACCCATTATTTGTTGATTTTATTAAAGCAGCACTCAAATATTCTCAATCGAACTAAAACGGAATACCATTTGCGCTATATAAGGAGCATAAATAATCTGGAAGATACCATAGATAAAGAAGTCAATTTTACTACATTTGTCGCACTTTTCTAAGGAAGTTATACTTCAAGAAATGACAATTTGACATTTTAATACAACCATGGAACAAAAAAAGTTTGACGTTAATTCGTTTATAGGAATGATCTTATTAGGCGCCATATTATTATGGTGGATGGGAACACAACAACCCGAAATAGATCCAAATACTACCACAGAAACCATTATAGATTCAACATTAACACCTGTTGAAAATACCACAACAAACTACACCCCAGTTGTTCCAGATTCTTTAAAACAAGTCGCTCTTCAAAGTCAGTTAGGTGCATTTGCGTATAGCGCCATTCATGGTACTGAAGGAAGTACTGTATTAGAGAATGATGTTTTAAAATTAACCATCTCGAATAAGGGTGGACAAATTACTGAAGCGCTCGTAAAAAACTACAAAACCTACGATTCGCTTCCCTTATATCTTATCAAAGAGAAAAACGCGAATTTCAATATCAATTTTGGAACTAGCGATAATCGAACGTTAAACACGAGTGACTTATACTTTACTCCAAAGCTAACTAGCTATGGAGATAATCAAGTACTCACCATGCAATTGCAGGTTTCTGAGACACAGTTTTTAGAATACCGTTTTGAAATGAGTCCGAAAAAATACATAATTAACTTTTCGGTACGTTCAGTAGGCTTGTCAAATGTAATTAATAGAGCTGCCCCTATTCAATTACAATGGGATTTGAAAGCGTATAGAAATGAAAAGAGTATGCGTACTGAAAACATGTACACGTACTACTACTATAAAAATCAAGATGAAGTAGATTATCTTAATCCAACCGATACCGATGTTGTAAACAATGTAAAATGGGCCGCTTTTAAACAGCACTTTTTCTCATCTATTCTACTTACCGAAACGCCTTTTGACAATGCAGCAATCTCTTCTGTAGATTTTAAAGGTGAAGATGTAGACACCGTATTTACCAAAACGTATGGACTTAAAGCACCGCTTCAACTTAACGGTGGCGAACTGAATTATAATATGAAATGGTTCTACGGACCAAACGATTATCAGTTATTTAAGGCCTATGAGGGAACAGACTTAACCGAGATTGTTGATTTAGGCTGGGGTATATTTGGTACCATAAACCGATATGTCTTTATTCCTATCTTCAATTTCTTAAGTGGATTTATGAGCAACTTTGGTCTTATTATTATTTTAATGACCATTGTAGTGAGAATCATCATGTCGCCTTTAGTATACAAATCGTATCTATCGAGTGCTAAGATGAAAGTAATTCGTCCAGAATTAAACGAATTAAACGAGAAATATCCAGGTAAAGAAAACGCTATGAAGCGTCAGCAAGAAACTATGGCTATTCAACGAAAAGCTGGTGTAAGTATGATGTCGGGTTGTATCCCTGCACTACTACAAATGCCAGTATTCTTTGCGTTGTTTAAGTTTTTCCCATCTAACTTAGCACTAAGACAACAAGGGTTTTTATGGGCCGATGATTTATCGTCGTATGACACCATCTTTAATTTACCTTTTTCTATACCTTTCTACGGAAACCACGTAAGCTTATTCCCAATCTTAGCATCGGTGGCTATTTTCTTCTATATGAAAATGAACCAAAGTCAACAAATGAATATGCAACCTCCTGCTCAAGAAGGTATGCCAGATATGGGTAAACTTATGAAGTATATGATTTACTTCTCTCCAATCATGATGTTGTTCTTCTTTAATAACTACGCAAGTAGTTTGAGTTTATACTATTTTGTATCGAACTTATTAACCATTGCCATTATGTTAGTAATTAAAAACTATGTAATCGATGAAGATAAGATTCATGCACAAATCGAAGAAAACAAAAAACGTCCTGAAAAGAAAAAGAGTAAATTCAGACAACGTTTAGATGATGCTATGAAACAAGCTCAAGAGCAGCAAGCTAAACAAAAAAGAAAGTAATAAAAAACCCCGCTAAAGCGGGGTTTTTTATTACTCACGTATCACCGATTTGTATCGGGCATATCTCATAATGTACGCGTAGCAAAATAGCACTAAAATCAAAGCTGCCTTAAACCCATAGAGGTCCGTTAGAAAACCATATAAGGGCGGAATTATTGCGCCACCTACAATCATTGTACATAAAATACCCGATGCCTGAGGCTTTAAATCTTCTAAGCCTTCTAGCGCCAATGCAAAAATTGTTGGAAACATAATGGAGTTAAACAAGCCTACTCCTAAAATAGACCACATTGCTACAAAACCAGTAGTGTTTATCGAGATAACAATCAATACAATTGCCGATAATGCAAAATACTTTAACACCTGTGCTGGAGATACTACACTGGTTAAATAGGCCCCAATAAATCGGCCTACCATAGCACCTCCCCAATAAAACATGACAAAAGCACCTACAATCGAGTATTCACTCACCTCTGCTAAAGGTTGTTGTAAAATACTTTCCGAAAGTACTCGCATCCAATCACTTTGTAATATCTGGGCAGCCAATTTCATGTCTATAAAATAATTTACCAGATAACTTCCAATAGCAACTTCGGCACCCACATACACAAAAATTCCAATAGCCCCCATTTTTAGCGATCTAAATTGCCAAAGGGTTCTATAACCTTCCTTGGGCGCATGATGCATCAGCTTTGGTAAGTTGACAAATAAAAAGACCAAGGCCAAAACAATAATAAAGGCCGCGATACTAAAAAAAGGAGTGTGTACGGCAGCAGCCTCTGCAGCTAAGTAACTTTCTTTGGCCACTCCTGTTAATGCAGTAATCTCTTTTTCTGTTTTAATTTTGTCACTCAATAAAAACATAGCTCCAATTGCAGGGGCTATAGTTGTTCCTAAAGAATTAAAAGCTTGTGATAAATTTAATCGACTCGAAGCACCGTCTTCAGTTCCCAAAACAGTCACGTAAGGGTTTGCAGCTACTTGTAAAATAGTAATTCCACTTGCCAAGACAAAATAAGCCAACATAAATACCTCAAATACCCTATAATTTGCCGCTGGATAAAAAAGCAAACATCCCACCGCCATGGTGAGTAAGCCTAATACAATTCCTTTTTTATATCCTATTTTCGAAAGTAAATATCCTGCTGGAATAGACACCAAAAAGTAGGCTCCAAAAAAAGCAAACTGAACTAAGCCCGCTTGAAAATACGTTAGGGTAAAGAGCTCTCTAATTCGAGGAATAAGAGAGTCTACTAAAACGGTAATAAATCCCCATAGAAAAAATAGGGTTGTTAAAAAGATAAAAGCAGTGCTGTACGAAGGTCCGCCAAGTTGCTTTGCAGGTTGTGGTGTTAAAGACATATCTAGGCTTTGTTATAATATTCTGATTTGAAATTTTCGTTTTTTCCTTGAGCGTATACAGTATAATTAAACCACTCGTGTATACAATAAGCTCCTGTTTCTCCTTGTTTATTAACAGCAATAAAGCCTACCTGAAAATCTTTATAACGTGTTCCTGATTTTTTAACAACTCTTCGCACAGCTTCTTCACAGGCCTCTTGAGGCGACTTTCCTTGACGCATTAACTCAACTATTAAAAAGCTCCCCACGGTCTTTAACACCTCTTCTCCCATGCCCGTTGCTGTGGCTCCTCCTACCTCATTATCTATAAACAATCCAGAACCAATAATCGGAGAATCCCCTACTCTTCCTGCCATTTTATAGGAAAGACCACTGGTAGTACAAGCCCCAGAAATGTCTCCATTTTTATCGATAGCCAACATCCCAATAGTATCGTGATTTTCAATATTAATTATAGGCTTGTATTGAGCGGTTTCTTTCCATTTTTCCCAAGCTTTCTTCGAAGATTCAGTTAATAAATTCTCTTTTGGAAATCCTTGCTCATAAGCAAATTGCTCTGCTCCTTTTCCTGCTAAAATCACATGTGGAGTTTCTTCCATTACTTTTCTAGCCACCGAAATCACATGCGTAATATGTTGAACATACATTACTGCGCCATAATTTCCTTCTTTATCCATAATACACGCATCTAACGTAACATTACCATCCCTATCGGGTAAACCTCCCTTACCTACTGATGAATTTTTTACATCTGCCTCTTCTATCATACAACCCTGTTCTACGGCATCTAATGCAGACCCCCCAGCTTCAAGAACTTCCCAGGCCTTAGCAGTTGCATTAGTTACTCTCCAAGTAGCAATTACTAATGGTTTAACAGCTGTTCCCACTTTTGCAACAGTAGTAGAATCTGACTCTTTTGTGACACAACTGGTCGAATTCGCAATAGCGACCACTCCAAGGGTTGATAGTGAAGCGTTTTTTAAAAATTTACGTCTTTCCATGTTTATTTAATTTGTATTTCATCGACAAACAACCACGAGCGACCTTTGTGCTCATAGCCCAGATGCCAAGAAGGTAGTGCTCCTAATTTTTTGGCGATTACTTTAATATATCTTGCTTTTCCTAATTTTGAAACAGCTACAGTTTCGATGGTTACCTCTTCCTTGTTTTCTGGTGCTTTAAACTTCCAATTTGTTTGCTTGGTATACTTTACTCCATCTAATGAGGTATAAATCTCTACCGCTGTTGGGAGAAAAATCCACGAACGTTGATCTTTCAAAAAAGACACTTTTACATTGTGAATTAATTTTTCTTTCCCCAAATCAACTATAGCATTTAAGTCTGTATCAAAATACCCTTGCCAGGTCCCCGTTCTAAAGTCTTGAGTTCCTAACACCCCATCAATAAGCGCATTTGGACCTCCACCATTATATTGATTTGCATAAGCAGTTCCTAATGTAACCGTTATAGATGGGTCTATTTTAAAGAAATCTGTGCTCACTGTCGCACTTTGTACTCCATTTACAACTCCGTAGACGCTTAAGGTAGTTTTTTGGGAAATTGAAATGGGTGTTTTATAGGGTACAAACTCACCTCCTAAAGAATAGAAAATTTCTACAGTAGGGTCTGCACACGCCAAACTCACTATTGTACTTCCTTTAAAAGCGACTTCTCCAGAGGCAATGTACGGAACAGGAGTAATCAAATGATCTGAAATCTGGGTCGAAGGAATATGTGCATCGTCGGTTCCCCAAGAAGTGGGTGAATCTGACATCACAAAAACCATACTTCCCCCACGAACAATGTCTTCATGTTTGATATAGGTGTACGGATAGGGTTTTCCATTTAGAAATACAGCTTCTATGTATTTACTTTGCTCAGAAAGTCCCTCTGTAGCTATCGTAAACTGTTTTCCTTCATTAAGTTGAATACTCGCTTTTGAAACCAACGGACTTCCAATGATGTATTGATTAGACCCCGGGGTTACAGGGTAAAACCCTAAGGCACTGAACACATACCAAGCACTCATTTGACCACAATCTTCATTTCCTGAAATACCATCGGGAGTATTCGTATATAATTCTGTTAAAATCTGACGAACTTTCTCTTGAGTCTTATAAGGTGTATTTACAAAATTGTATAAATAGGCCATATGGTGACTCGGTTCATTACCATGAGCATACTGTCCAATGAGTCCAGTAATATCGGCTTGATCTCTTCCTGAAGTTTCATTTTTTGCCACAAAAAGAGTGTCGAGTTGTTGTTCTAAAGCAGCCTTTCCTCCTAATAATTTTGTAAATCCTGAAATGTCTTGAGGCACGTAAAAACTATATTGCCAAGCATTTGCTTCTGTATAGTTGAAGTTTACCTCATAAGGATCGAATGGGGCAAACCAAGTATTTCGAAAACGCCCACGCATAAATTTTGAACTGGGATCAAAACTGTTTTTATAATATTGAGCTCGTTGTGCATAGGTTGAATAATCTTCTAATTTTCCCATGTCTTTGGCCATCATAGCAATGGTCCAGTCATCGTAAGCATATTCTAAGGTTTTAGAAACTGACTCTGATTCTAATTCTACGGGTATAAATCCGAATGACTTATAACTCTCTAACCCCAGTTTGTCTCGTGTAGCCGAATGTTTCATGGCTGTTAATGCCTTTTCAACATCATACCCTCTAATTCCTTTTAAATAGGCATCTGCAATCACGGATACTCCATGATAGCCAATCATACAACCGGTATAATTTGCCGATAAATCCCAAATTGGCATAATCCCTCCCTCATCATATTTTGCCAGAAAAGTATTGATAAAGTCATTCGTGCGATCGGGTTCTAGTATCGTATAAAGCGGGTGTGCAGCTCTGTAGGTATCCCATAAAGAAAATACGGTGTAGTACTCGAAGTCGGTAGTTTTATGTACTTCCAGGTCCATTCCACGGTATCTTCCATCTACATCTTGATACAAATTTGGAGCAATCATAGTGTGATATAATGCCGTGTAAAAATTTGTATTAACCGTTGTATCCTCACTTTCCATAATAATTTTAGAGAGTTGACGCTCCCAATTCGACTGGGCTTCTTTCTTTATCTCTTTGAAAGTCTTGGCCCCTAATTCTGTATAAAGATTATTTTTAGCTCCAGCGATATCTACTGCGCTAATTCCAATACGAGCATATACTTTTTCATTATTGGGGTTCACAAACTGAAATGTTTCTTTTGTGGGAGGTCTAATATAAACCTTGTTCGAAGGTTGAAAAGGTTTTGAGAATTCGATATAGAAAAATAGTCGTTGATCTGTAGCCCAAGCCTTTGAATGTCGATATCCTTGAACTGTTGAATCGTTTACCACGGTTAAATCGTAGGCATTCAGTTGGTCTCTATGTTCTAGATCGATCACTAAAAACTGATTCTCTTTTGAGGGATAGCTATACTGATGAATACCACTTCGTTTAGAGACCGTTAGGGCAACATCAATTTCGGTATCGTCTAAATATACTTGATAATACCCAGGTTCTGCTGTTTCATTATCGTGAGAAAAATGCGCACGATACCCCTCCTTACCGTCGGCTCCATTATGAAGGACCGCTTTATTGGTTGGCATAAGTAGTACATCTCCATAATCTGATACTCCTGTTCCGCTAAGATGTGTATGCGAAAATCCATAAATATATTCATCTGAATAATGGTATCCTGAACACCCATCCCAGCCATCTAAACGTGTATCTGGACTCAATTGCATCATTCCAAAAGGAAGCGTTGCTCCAGGATAGGTATGGCCGTGTCCGCCAGTTCCAATAAAAGGATCTACATAGCTAATGAGTGGTGCATCGGCTTTGGCAGGTGTTGGAATTGAGGGGGATTGACAAGAGAAAGAGAATGTAGAGACTAGAAAAAAAAGAAGTTGATAAGATTTCATTAACGAGAGTTGCTTACATTTATGCTCCTAAGATAGTAAAAATGAAACATCTGTATCGTCTAATTTTGGGGAGTGTTTTCCTCTTCTTAAGTTGTCAAGAATCTGTTCTTCCTCCTGTTGAAGTGGCTATAATTCCTAAGCCCTTAAGCCAAGAAATTAACGCCGGAACTTTTATACTAGATCAAGCTACCAGCTTTGCTGCAGATAGTGTTTTAACCGATGTTGCAGAATACACTAAAGCCTACCTACTTAATTCGTATGGTATTCCACTAATAGAAGAAAAAAGAGCAACTCATATTTCGCTTACCATAGATCCTAATATTCCTCATGAAGAAGGCTACCAACTCGTTGTTGATGCTTTTCAAGTGAGCATCAAAGCAAAAAACAGTAGAGGGGCCTTTTACGGAGTACAAAGTTTTTTACAACTATTGCCAACTAAATTTGGAAGTTATTCTAGTATCGCATTACAAGCGGTTACAATTAATGATGCACCTAGATTTTCGTACAGAGGAATGCACCTCGATGTGGGTCGACATTTCTTCCCTGTAGCATTCATCAAAAAATATATCGACCTCATGGCCAGTTTAAAAATGAACACGTTTCATTGGCACTTAACCGAAGACCAAGGATGGAGAATAGAGATTAAAAAGTACCCCAAACTACAAGAAATTGCCGCGTATAGAAAAGAGACTTTGGTAGGACATTATAGCGATCAACCTATTCGTTATGATGGTAAACAATATGGTGGGTATTACACTCAAGAAGAAATCAAAGAAGTGGTACAGTATGCTCAAATACGTCAAGTAACAATTATTCCAGAAATAGAAATGCCAGGGCATTCACAAGCAGCAATAGCAGCCTACCCTAGCTTAGGGTGTACAGGAACATCGGTTGAGGTAGCCACTACTTGGGGAGTCTTTGAAGAAGTGTATTGTCCGAAAGAAGACACCTTTGCCTTTTTAGAAGATGTTATTGATGAGGTTGTAGCGCTCTTTCCCGGAAAATACATTCATATTGGTGGAGACGAAGCCCCTAAAACACGTTGGAAAAACTGTGCACATTGTCAACAGCTCATCAAAAAAGAAGGCTTAAAAGACGAGCATGAACTTCAGAGCTACTTTATTGCGCGTATGGAAAACTACATCAACTCGAAGGGAAAACAAATTATTGGTTGGGATGAAATCTTAGAAGGAGGCCTTGCGCCTAATGCCACTGTAATGTCTTGGCGAGGTACTCAAGGAGCCGTAACAGCAGCGAAGCAACATCACAATGTTATTTTAACCCCAGGGTCTCATTGTTATTTTGACCATTATCAATCTGAAGATCCAAATGAACCGTTAGCAATCGGTGGTTTTTTGCCTTTAGAAAAAGTATACGCCTTTAACCCAATTCCTAAAGAGCTCAACTCAGAAGAAGCCAGGTATGTATTGGGCGCTCAAGGAAATGTTTGGACCGAGTATATGCCCACAAGTTCACAGGTAGAATATATGGCATTTCCAAGAATGATTGCCTTAGGTGAAGTCGTATGGTCTTCACCTGAGGGAAGAAGTTACCAAGAATTTGTTCCAAGACTAGAACAATTTCAACAACGATTAGATGCCCTAAACGTTAGGTATGCAAACCATTTATATGAAATCTCTGGACATTTTTCTACGTCAAAGCCCACATTTACTTTCGCGTTAGAGGCGGCTTCAAGTTCATCGAAAATATTCTACAGCACCGATGGTAGCCTTCCTTCAGTATCCTACACTTCACCAATTGTAGTTGATAAAAGTATGACTATCAAAGCGGTATCAAGAGATACAAATGGCAACAACCTCAGCAAAACTTTTGAGCAAACCATTCATTTACATCAAGGCGTGGGTGCTACCATAACCATTGATAAAGCTCCGCACCCAGCATATAACGCAGGAGGTGTATCTGCGCTAATTAATGGCATTCTTGGAAACAACAAACGTTATGGAGACAAAGAATGGCTAGGCTTTTCGGGGGAAGATATTGAGATTCAGCTTCAGTTTGAAAAGCCTATTGATATCAATACCATCAAAACCCGATTTCACAATGGTAATGGTCAATGGATTTATGCACCAAAAATGATCGCTGTTTCATACAATGACGGTCCATTTAATACCGAAACAATTTCTTCTAAAGACCTGTTAGCCGTGGTTGAAATAGCTGCAGAAAAGAAAAATATCACCTCAATACGTATCAAAGTTCCAAATTATGGTATAATACCTGAAGGGAGTCAGGGAGCTGGACACAAAGCTTGGACCTTTATTGATGAACTTAGTATAGAATAACGTTTTTATGAAATTAGAAATCTGTGCAAATTCGTATCGCTCTGCTTTACATGCTCAACAAGCCGGAGCAGATCGTATTGAGTTATGTGTTGGTTTAGCGCTTGGCGGATTAACCCCATCGCATGGTCTTATTGCTCAAGTAATGCAAAAACTTGATATTCCGGTTCATGTGTTGATACGACCCCGAGCGGGTAACTTTAACTATTCGGAAGCTGAGTTCGAAATTATGAAGTCTGATATAGCATATTGTAAATCTTTGGGTTGTGCGGGAGTCGTTGCTGGGGTATTACATGAAGATCTCTCTCTTGATGTTGAACGTACTAAAATCTTAGTGGAACTAGCTAGACCTTTATCATTTACATTCCACAGAGCCTTTGATATGGTCCCTCATCCGATGACTACCCTTAGAGAATTAATGGATATTCATGTCGATCGAATTTTAACCTCAGGCCAACAAGAAAAAGCAGAAGAAGGTATTGAGTTGATTACCAAATTGCAAGAAATTAGCAACGATCAATTGATTATTATGCCTGGTAGTGGAATTAATCCTAAGAATGTAGCTGTATTTAAACAGGCTGGCTGTAAGGAAGTTCACAGCTCTGCTTCGAAAGCAATTAAAGAAGAGTCTCATCCATTTTTTGGGGCTAGTGTTGAATCCTATTCAGATGTACATTGCATTCAAGAATTACTTAGAAATATTGCAAATGCGAACTAATATATTCCTAGTATTCCTCGTATTTCTTTGGAGCTGTCAACCCTCCAAAAACATTCCCATTTCACAAGATCTTCACGAAAACTGGTCGTTTAAAAGCAAGCATGATTCCACTTGGTATGCTGCTACAGTTCCCGGAACTATTTTTACAGATCTATTAGACCATAACCAAATAGAAGATCCCTTTTTACTTGAAAACGAAGGGAAAGTGCAATGGGTTTCAGATAGCTCATGGACCTACCAAAGCACTTTTGAACGCTCTAAAGCCATCGCTGCTAAAAAGCATGTGGAATTGAATCTAGACGGATTAGATACCTATGCAAAAGTATATCTCAATGATTCCTTAATTTTAGAAAGCTCGAATGCCTTTTTAAAACACCAACTAGACGTTACACGTCTACTAAGTCGAGTAAACACCTTACGAATTGATTTTGAAAGTACATCACTAGCCGAAGAAAAAGCAAAACAAAAAGCTCCCTATTCACTTCCAGAAGGCAACAGAATTTACACTCGAAAACCACAATTTCAATACGGTTGGGATTGGGGGCCAAAACTGAATACCAGCGGAATTTGGAAAAATATCTCGCTAAACGCTTGGGATGATGTTCGTATGAAAGATGTGTATATTAAAACTACAGAGATCCATTCAGAACAAGCGACACTTCTTGCTGAGGTAAGTATAACGAGTACAACAGAGACCAAGGCTTCTTTGGGTATTGTGGTTGCGGGTAAAGAAAATCATCACAACGTACTCCTTAAAAAGGGAACGCAGGTGTACAAGTTCCCTATCACCATACAAAATCCGAAGCTTTGGTGGCCACACAATTTGGGAACCCCATATCGCTATCCCATTTCTTTTAGCTTAGATGTGAACAATACTGTACAAGACCAAAAGGAAATACAACATGGTATTCGAACACTTACCTTGATTACTGAAAAAGACAGTATTGGAACCTCTTTTTATTTTAAGGTAAATGGTGTTGCGGTGTATGCTAAAGGGGCAAATTATATTCCGCAGCATAGTTTTCAGAATAAAGTCACCAAGGAACATTATACCAAACTACTTGATGATGTTGTAGCTGCCAACATGAACATGTTACGTGTTTGGGGAGGAGGCATTTATGAGCACGATGAATTCTATAGGTTATGTGACGAAAAAGGAATTTTGGTATGGCAAGATTTTATGTTTGCCTGTGCGATGTACCCTGGTGATAAAGCTTTTCTAAAGAGTGTTGAAGAAGAAGCCAAACAACAAGTTCGTCGATTACGCAATCATCCGAGTATAGCCTTATGGGCAGGAAACAATGAAAATTCTGAAGGGTGGCATCGATGGGGATGGCAAGAGGGAAGAAGTACCGAGGAAAAGACCGCTATTTGGAACGATTACCTTGCCATTTTTGATTCCATTCTTCCACAAACTGTAGCGCGATTAAGTCAAACCTCCTATTGGGAAAGTTCTCCAAAATACGGTCGTGGTAACCCTAACTACACAAAAGAGGGTGATGCCCATGATTGGTGGGTATGGCATGACGGCTATCCTTTTGAACATTTTGAAACCAACACTCCACGGTTTATGAGTGAATTTGGATTTCAGTCCTACCCCAGTGAAGCAGTGATTAATTATATCAATCAAAAAGACAGTCTAGCGCTCCATACAGAGGCAGTGAAATCTCATCAAAAGCACAGTCGGGGTTTTGAATTGATTGACAGCTATATGAAACGCGATTATCCGATTCCTACAAACGACAAAGACTATAGATATGTAAGTCAGCTCGTTCAAGCCAGAGGAATTATCATGGGTATAGAAGCTCAACGAAGAGCAAAGCCCTACACTATGGGAAGTCTGTATTGGCAACTCAACGATTGTTGGCCTGCGATCTCTTGGTCGAGTATTGATTATTTTGGAAACTGGAAAGCCCTACATTACAAAACTAAAGAAGCTTTTGATAACCTATTAATCTCTACTGTAAAAACAACATACGATTACGATACCTTTATTGTTAATGATGGTTTAACGGCTATTAATGGAACTCTAAAGTTGACCATTATGGATTTTTATGGAAAAGAAATCTGGTCTACCACTAAAGAACTTCGAATACAGCCTAATTCAAGTGAAAAAGTATATCATATCCCTCAAGCAGATATCTATACAGCAGGGTATGTCTATGTCATTGAATTTGATTCAGCGAAATCTCTTTACTATTTTGCAAAACCAAAAGACTTACAACTCCCCAAAGCTGCTATTGAACAAGAAATACACAAAACAGAACATGGTTACTCTATTACTTTAAAGAGTTCGGTGTTACAAAAAGAGGTATATATATCTTCGCTACAAAAAGGTCATTTTACAACAAATTTCTTTGATCTTTTACCCAATATTCCAAAGACTATTTATTTTGAAACTTCCGCTTCTGAAATACCCAAAATAGAGATTAGATCGCTAAACGATATTCTTTAGTACGAGTTATAATCCCTGTTGTTAATGCTCTTTCTTGGAAAACAACTGTCCTTCCAAGAACCCGAGTCCATACCCTATAAATTGGGTGAATGAAGTAACAATACTTAACAAACCAACCCAAAGATTGAATGCGTTTTTGGTAGATGAATCTATAAAAATTAGTCCAAAATAACCCAAATACACCAGAATAGGCAGTTGATAACCGAATAACAACAGTAGTACAGCAGTATCAAAACCTAAGATAAATAGGGAAGGAAACCAATAGGTAAGTTTAGCTGTTTTTGGATAGCGCTTATTGAGTGCAGGACGTCCGGTACCAAAAGCGAAGGTCTGTTGGTAAAACTGTCTTAGAGTACTTCTTCTTTTATGGTATACCCATGCTTCAGAAATAAGTTGTGTTTCGAAGCCTGCTTTCCATAAGCGAAAGGTTAAATCGATATCTTCTCCAATAGCTAAAGATGAAAACCCTTGGGTCGCTTCAATTGCTTTTCTAGATACTCCAAAATTAAAACTTCGAGGTTGAAATTTACCGATTCCTTTCTTTTTACCACGTATGCCTCCGGTGGTTAAGAAAGAGGTCATACTATAATTAATAGCCTTTTGAAGGGGTGTAAAATCTGGATGTGCAGCATCTGGTCCACCAAAAGCATCTGTGTAGTGCTGTTGTAATGCTAAGTCTACTTTAGACAAATATTCTTGAGGTAGTATAACATCAGAATCAAGAATAATGAAATAATCTGCAGAGGCTTGTTCCATCCCAAAATTCCTACTGGTTCCAGCTCCTGTATTTTTGGTCTCGAAATAATGCAACGTAAGGCTTTCTTGATAGGTTTGTACTACCTTTTCCGAACTTTCAGTAGAACCGTCTTCAACCACAACTACCTCCAATGTACCCTTAAAATCTTGAGCAACTATACTCGCTAATAATTCATCCATTTCTTGTGGACGATTATACACTGGTATAACAATGGAGTACTTGGGTTTCATAACAACAAGGTATAAAAACGATACGGAACAAAAACGCAAACCCTAAGGTTTGCGTTTTTATCTTTAGACACTAATACACTACTATTCTTCTACAAACTTATCCATAACATCATCACTAACACCCATGTTAGAGAATCCACCATCGTGAAATAAGTTTTGTAGGGTTACTTTTTTAGTTAAATCTGAAAATAAGGTAATGGTATAATCTGCACATTCTAATGCAGTTGCATTACCTAATGGAGACATTTTTTCTGCATAGGCTAAGAATCCATCAAACCCTTTTACACCACTTCCTGCTGTAGTTGGTGTAGGTGATTGAGAAATCGTGTTTACACGTACTTTATGGTCTCTACCGAAGAAGTATCCGAAACTTCTTGCAATACTTTCTAAATAGGCTTTATTATCTGCCATATCGTTGTAATCTGGAAATACACGTTGTGCAGCCATGTAGGTTAATGCTACAATACTTCCCCACTCACTCATGGCATTTTTGTTGTATAATACATTCATTACTTTGTGAAAAGATACTGCAGATACATCCCATCCTTTGGTGGTAAAGTCGTAATTAGAATCGGTATAATGTTTCCCTTTTCGCACGTTTACAGACATTCCAATGGAGTGTAATACAAAGTCTATTTTACCTCCCAAAATCTCCATAGATTGTTCTACCAAGTTGGTAATATCTTCCATAGAAGTTGCATCGGCAGGGATAATCTCTGATCCCGTTTTTGCAGCAAGATCTTTAATTCCACCCATTCGCATCGCTATTGGGGCATTGGTAAGTACAAAGGTGGCTCCCTCTTCATGAGCACGTTCAGCTGTTTTCCAAGCAATAGAATTTTCATCTAAAGCTCCAAAAATAATTCCTCTTTTTCCTTTTAATAAGTTATAAGACATCTCTTATGAATTAGTGGTTTGTATTGTGACAAATATAGTTTTTTAATTTAATAACTCTTTAGCATGTTGAAGGGCAGTTTCTGATATTTTTTTACCACTAAGCATCTCTGCAATCTCTACCAATCGCTCATCATCATTTAAGCGTTTAATATGAGTGGCTGTCTGTCCATTTTCTTCTGTTTTATAGACTTTATAATGCTGATTTCCTTTTGCTGCAATCTGTGGTAAGTGTGTTATTGAAATGACTTGCATGTGTGTACTCATGACTTGCATGATACTTGCCATTTTATTGGAAATCTCACCAGAGACACCCGTATCTATTTCATCGAAAATAATCGTTGGTAATTTAGTATTCTCTGAAAGCACTTTCTTTATTGCCAACATTATTCGCGACAATTCTCCTCCTGAAGCGACCTTCTTTAAAGCACCAAAACTACCTCCAGTATTTGCAGAAAAAAGGAAATCTAGGTGATCCTTTCCGTTTGTTGTAAATACTGGTGTTGGTGATAAGCTAATTTTAAATTGTGCTTGAGGCATCCCAAGGTCTTTTAAAATCGCTGTTAACTTGGAAGAAAGTTCTGGTATAACTTTAGTTCGTTGCTGTGAAATATCTTTTGCTAATGCATTGAGCTCTACCTCAAGTGTTTTTAATGCTTTTTCTTTTTCTGCTATAATTTCACTTGCATTAAGTACTTGGTCTACTTTTGTAGATAAGGTCTCTTGTACCACTAATAGTTCTTCAATCGTCTGTACATAATGCTTCTTTTGCAAAGTATAAATGGTTTGTAAACGTTCGGTTAACCGAGTACCTTCTGAAGGATTAAAATCAACCTCTTCTGTGGCGGCTTCCAATTCCCTTGAAATATCTTCTAATTCTATATTACAACTTTGTATTCTTTCAAATATCTCTTGATATTGTTTTGCATACGGTGCTATGCGTTTTAAGGATAACTGCATGGTGTTTAATAGAGATAGTATCCCTATGTCTTCGGCAGTTGCCAATTGAAGTGCTTCACTTAAATGGGATTGAATAGCCTCTACATTGGTAATTTTCTCTAATTTCTCTTCTAGTTCCTCTTGTTCATTTGCAACTAATTTTGCGGCAACTAATTCTTCAAGTAAATGTGCATTATAATCGAATTGCTGTTGCGCCTCCCGTTGTTTTTGTACCGTACGTTCTAGATCAGCTTTTAAGGCTTGATACGTTTCTAAATGTGCTGAATACGCTGTTAATACAGTTGCGTTTTTTGCCAAGGCATCTAATAGGTCAAACTGAAATGATGTATCAGAAATCGCGAGGGTTTGATGTTGTGAATGGATATCGATGAGTTGCTCCCCCAGCTGAGATAAATTTTTTAAAACCACCGGGGTGTCATTTACAAAAGCTCTTGATTTACCAGAAGGTAAAATCTCTCTACGTATAATAGTATCGCCTTCATAATCGAAGTCTAAGGCTTCAAATAAAGGTGCTAACTGATAGGCCGATAACGAAAAATGTGCTTCTACAATACATTTTTTGGAAGTGTCTTTTAGGGTTGTGGTATCTGCCCGATCACCTAAAACCAATCCCAACGCACCTAATAAAATCGATTTTCCAGCACCTGTTTCTCCTGTAATTATCGACAAGCCTTGTGAAAAATCGATCATTAAATCATCGATTAAAGCATAATTATGAATGGCTAACGAGGTGAGCATTATACTGGATTTTAAAGGCTTAAAAATACTCATTTTTTTTAGGATAAAAATGAATTGAAGCCTTATTTGTATACCCTTTAATTTTGGATGAGTTAAATTATTGCTTACATTTATTCAAAAAAGAAATTGCAGTTATGACTAGAAACAAAATTCGTCTTCTCCGAATATGGAAAGGCTACACCCAAAAAGAAATGGCTAAACTTTTAGAAATTGAGTTTAGAATGTACAGAGAAATTGAGGAGAACGCTTTACAGCCCGATTATCAAATTCTCGAAAAAGTAGAAAATCTTTTTAATTTAAAAAGAGGTACGATGTTGTATAGAAAAAGACTACTGTAGCTTACGCCACTTATTGGCGTTGTTGGGAGAGAACTTGTTACTTTGAATTTGTATGAACGAACCACAATAAATGTATTAATGATTGAAGCAATACACAATATTGTTGTTAATTCATAAAGACGGTATGGTATATCAAATAAAGGGGTTCAAAAACACCTAACAAGAAAAGAAGCTATATTAAGACGTAAGAAATAAACAGATAAGAAAAAAGCCGGCAGTTACCATTTACTTCGGCTTTTTTCTTATTTGTTTTAATTTGATTTTTCTTCTTCTTTAAGCTTTTTTACATAAGGAAACATAAAACCAAACGCTAGTCCTAAAAATATTAATGGGAGGTCAATTTCCCTATATATATCTATACCTGCACCATCATTAAAAACTTCCCAATCAACCATACTGAGCGTTATTCCGCCCATAATACACATTAAAACCATTAGAAAGAACAATGTTTTTTTTGAAAATTTTATCATGATTTTAAATTTAAATATTATTCTAAACAATTCATATTGAAAGAATTTGTTGCTGCATAAAACAAAACCAATGCCAAAGCACAAGCAGCAATTGTTGCGCATCCAGATAAACCAACTAGAGCTGCGGCAAAAGCAACAGTAGCTGCGGCACATCTCAACCAAGATCTCGCTTCTAACGATTTATTATCTATATCATTATTAAATATACCTGGATTATCATAATGAATACTTTTCAAGCTATTAATAAAAAGGTTTTTTTCTGCAAACTTTTCAGGTGATAAAGGCATTTTTAAAACCTTCTCTTGGTAATTTTTTAACGCTGTTTCAAAGCCTAAAGATTGTATTTCAAAAGTTACAGCATTAACCAAAACAACATCTTCTTTATCTATCCATTTATTATTTAAAGCAATACTAAAAATATCATTAGCCTCAAAATTATTTAATTTTAAAGCTAAGTCAGGAAATGACAAGTTTGTATTCATCTCATCATTAACTACTTTCAAAATAAATTTATTAATTTCTAAAGTTGTTTCCTTACTTTTTTTCTTTTCTATAGTTTCCTTTATGTTTTCATAAATGTCGCTTTTTGAAAATTCCTCAAATACCGAATAATCAAACTTATTAACTTCAACTTCAGTAGATGGTATATCATACTGACTACAAGAAACAAACAAAAATATTTGTGCCATAATTATTGATAAATAAGATTTTCTAAATTTTTTCATAACAAAATGATTTTAAGCATAAACAACATATAGAAATATTTATAGATCTAATTAAAGTTGTTTAATAATTACAGTACCTACAATTTCTTTAAGGTCACTCATAGCCTATGACCATTTTCGCGAAAAATAATGTAAAATATGTTTTGCATAGCAACAAAACAATTTTAAGAAGTTTGGATTTTTTAAATGTAGTCGAAGAACTAGAGCTAGTCAACCAACTAAACGTTTTAAATTAAAACTTTTTCGATTAACTATAAATAGTGATTTAAAAATTTCATTACTTATAGTGATACGACTATTAGTTACAATGTTGTATTTTTATAGAATCCCCCATACTCAAAGAGTAACCTCAATGGGAGAAATAATACTTAAAAGAATACGACTACGGAGAGCAGAACTAGGTTATTCACAGGAATACATGGGTTATCAATTAAACATCAGTCAATTCGCATATCACAAAATTGAAAGAGGTAAAACCAAACTTAATATTGGTATGTTGGTTAACATCTGTAATGTCTTAGAACTAGACCCTAAAAAGTTATTCGAAATTAATTAAGCTTACGCCACTTATTGGCGTTGTTGGGAGAGACTTTAGGTAAAACATCTAGCAATCGATTAAAGCTTCTCGTTTGCTTACCATCTGAGAATAGATTGATAATCTCATCAGACTTTGCATCGAAGAATACTCGTAACAAATAGTTACTAACCGTTTTGTTAAGTAGTCGTTGCATAGCAATAAGATTGTCTTCTATGGTTTGTTTTGCTTTATTCGGTTCTTTGCTCATTCTATCTAATCCATTTCTATGATAATTGTATGCAATTATTCTATAGTCGCGTAAATTAGGAGACAAAAGGTTATCAATAAGCATAAATCTATTTTGTGTACCTACTACATTAGACCAGGCCGAAATACCACTCTGTTGCGCTAATAGCATCACATTTTCAGCAGCTTTATAATACGCTTGTCCACCATTTAAGCTAAAGGTATCTGCATCTGCACCTAAGATGATGTGTACATAAAATGCAATTGTTGAAATAAGGTTAGAGTCGTAACGCGTTGGATTAAAAATAAGCTGATCAAATTCATTGTATCGAAATGAAAAGGCATCGTCTTTGATATTTAAAATAGGACTTGCATAACTGGTATTAAAAACCGGGCGTGTAGACTGTACTTGAATACTCGCCTCAAAACGATTCGCATCCCAAGTGGTAACAATAATCGTCATAGCACAATTAATACGCTCCTGAGGTTTAACACTTCTATTGGTCCATTGTTTTTGATTTACAAACTCGTTTAAAGATTTTTCTAAAGTTGAAAAGACTTGTTTATTTGAACCAGGTATTTGATCTGCATTAACAATTATCTTGCAGTTCAGTTCTTGACTTTGCAAGGATATAATGCTAAACAGACAACATAGCAGTAGTGCTTTTTTAAGCATGAATTTGTTTTTGAATCTCGTTAAAAATATCAACAGCTACCTCTTCTTTAGTCTTTAAAGAATACGGTACTGCTGTTAAATCTCGATGAATATACGTTATTTTATTGGTATCCGTTGCAAAGCCAGCTCCTTTGTCTTGAAGCGAATTCAAGACTATTCCGTCTAAATTCTTTCTTTGAAGCTTGTCTTTTGCATTGGCTAATTCATCATTTGTCTCCAAAGCAAAACCTACCAAAAACTGTTGCTTTTTTAGGGTTCCTAAAGACGCTAAAATATCTTTGGTGGGGCGTAATGAAATAGATAACGTTTGTGATTTCTTTTTTATTTTTTGAGTAGCAGTATTTTCTGGAGTATAATCTGCAACAGCTGCTGCAAGTATAGCAATATCTGTATCTGGAAAATATTGGTGAGCAGCCTCATACATTTCATCAGCAGAAGTCACTCGTGTTACATGAATATTAGCATGGGTAACTTGTAGATGAGTGGGCCCAAGAATCAAGTGCACTTCAGCACCTAAATTTGAAGCAGCATTTGCTAATGCAAATCCCATTTTACCAGAGGAGTGATTTCCAATAAAACGAACAGGATCGATAGCCTCATAGGTGGGTCCAGCAGTAATCATTACTTTTTTGCCGTACAAAGGCAACTGACTCATGATTGTCTTTTCTACAAAAGAAACGATGGCCTCGGGTTCTGCCATTCTTCCCTCTCCTACTAAACCACTAGCCAACTCTCCACTAGTCGCAGGAATAATAAAGTTACCAAACTCCTCTAATTTAGCTATACTCTCTTTAGTAGATTGATGCTTGTACATATCTAAATCCATAGCTGGAGCTGCATAAACCGGACATTTAGCCGATAAATAGGTAGCCATTAATAAATTATCGCAGGTGCCATGCGCCATTTTAGATAAGGTATTCGCAGTCGCCGGTGCAATAATCATCAGATCTGCCCAAAGGCCTAATTCGACATGATTATTCCATAATTCGTTTTCAGAAGCTTTATCGTAAAACTCAGAATAAACAGGGCGTTTAGAAAGTGTAGATAGGGTGAGTGGAGTAACAAAATCTTTTGATGCAGGGGTCATTACTATCTGAACCTCTGCACCCGATTTTATAAATAAACGAACCAAGTTGGCCGTTTTATAAGCGGCAATTCCGGCAGTTATGCCTAAGAGAATTTTTTTACCGCTTAGAATAGACATTATTCTGTTTCAGGAGTTCTATGGTATACTTTGTTTTGTAACCATTCTTCAACAGCAATAGCAGTAGGTTTTGGTAACTTTTCGTAAAACTTAGAAACTTCAATTTGTTCTTTGTTTTCGAAAACCTCTTCTAAACTATCATTGTAAGTAGCAAACTCTTCTAACTTATCAATCAATTCTGTTTTTAAATCAGAATTAATCTGAGTAGCACGCTTTGCAATAATAGATATTGCTTCGTAAATATTGTCTGTTGGCGCTTCTATACTCTCTTTGTTATAGGTAATTGTAGAAATCGCTGCATTAGATTCTTTATAATCCATTAGTTACTGTTTTATCGAGTTGATTTTGTTCTTTTTTTAAATTCGCTAACATCTCGTTAGCTTCCTTAGCAAAAATAGATTTAGGGAAATTACGCATCAATTTTTCATGTGCGTTCATTGCATCTTTAATTCTATTTTCCTTTTTTCTTGTTGAGCTTTTTATAGCTAAGTCATGATAGGCTCTTAGCTTGTAGTATAAGGCTTCTTCTTTGTATTTTGTTCCTAAGAAATCAGACAACAAATTATCCATAGCAACTATGGTTGCTTTGTAGTTTCTAAAGTCGGTTTCCGCAGTTCTGTAATAAGTTTTGGCAATTTCGAAATACTTCTTCTCTAACTGAAGTCTAATTTCTTCGTAGTTCTTATTTGCTTCTGCTAAACGAGATGAGTTTGGATATTCATTGATAAACGTCTGAAAAGAAGTCAATGCCTTTTCTGTATCTGTTGGATCTAAACTATATGTAGGAGATGCCAATCGATAACTTAATGCTGAAAGAAAAGCCGCCTCTTCTTTCTTAGAACTATTAGGATAGTTGTTGGTAAAACGATCGAAATAGTATCCTGAAAGGGTGTAACTTTTAGTGTTAAAGTTAGACTGGGCAATCATAAACTGAATACGTTCCATTTGAGGTTTTCCTCTGTAAAACGGAGTGATTTTTTCAAATAAACGCAATGCTTTATTATAATCTTTAGCCTCATACAACTTGGTAGCAAGTTTGTATTGGACTTCAGAATCGCCACTATTCAATACTTTCTGAAACTCGCTACACGAGAATAAGAGCGTACTAACCAGTAGTATTAGGATGCTATTTTTAATTTTTTGCATTCGGCAAAATTAATGATTTATTATGGATTATTAAAACGATTTTCTACGGAGTATCGTATAGGCACCAAATTAAACACAATTGCCCGAGTTGACCTAATAAAGTCTTGTTAAATGTTTTCTAGAAAAGCCCCTATTTCCCTATGAAGTTCTGGGCTTGCAGAGACCAATGGCAATCGGACATCAGCTTCGCAAATACCTAAATGATTCAGCATAGATTTAATTCCTACAGGATTACCTTCGGCAAAGATTAAATCTATACTATCTGCAATTTGGTAATGCAAGTCATAGGCAGCAGAATTATTTCCTGCTAGTCCTAATTGAACCATCGTTGAAAATTGTTTAGGCAATCCTTCACCAATTACACTTATTACTCCTGCACCTCCAGCTAAAACCATAGGAAGGGTAATCATATCGTCACCAGAAATAACTAAAAATCCTTTTGGGGCCGTTTGAATCAATTTCATAGCCTGAACCATATCACCCGCAGCTTCTTTAACTCCAATAATAGTATCGAAATCATTAGCCAAACGAACAACCGTTGAAGGCAGCATGTTAGAAGAAGTTCTTCCTGGTACGTTGTACAAAATTACAGGTTTTGGACTAGCCTCTGCAACTGCTTTAAAGTGCTGATAAATACCTTCTTGAGAAGGCTTGTTATAGTACGGAGATACGGAAAGTACGGCGTCGAAATCACTAAGATCGGTATGTTGAAGATCGTGAACCACAGCTGCAGTATTGTTTCCGCCAACACCCAAAACCAAGGGTAAACGTTTATTATTTACAGTGATAATTTTGGCTTTAACCGCTTCTTTCTCTGCTGCTGAAAGTGTTGCTGGCTCACCAGTTGTTCCTAAAACAACTAGATAATTGATGCCATTATCGATTTGATGATTTACCAATCGCTCTAAACCTTCAAAATCTACGGAACCATCTTTATGAAATGGAGTGACTAATGCTACGCCGGTACCTATAAACTGTTTCATACTATTTGTCTTAATTTTTACGCAAAAATACCATTTTAAGTAACGCTTCTCAAATATAATATGAATGCAGTACTGAATTTTACAAATTCAACAAGATTGTTAAATTTAGTTACGCATCTAGTTTGTTTAATGCCAGTAGGTATTTTTTGGTTTCTTGAAGAAATGCGGTAACATTAGATGCTTTTTCTTGCACTTCTAAGTCAAATAATTTTCCATTTACATTGCTAAACCCAACTTTAAATGTGGCTTGCGATAGTGCTGTAGCATATTCTAAATAACAATGAGGAGCATCGTAATAATTGATTAACAAATCAAAAGGTTCTTCTAAAAAGCTCTGTAAACTAGTATCTGTAATTTCACCTTTCCAGTTAAAATCCGATTCACTAAAGTGCTTATAAGACACCTCAGCTGCCTTTTCAAAATCTCTAAAGCTATAAATCCTTGAGTTTCTTAAATCTAATTCACTATTTACTAACTCTTGTAAGTCAGACCTGTAAAAAAAATCATCGTGGGTAAGAATTGCTACTGAAGCTATTTTTTTTTTAGAAGAGGGTGCACGATATTGCTGTTCTTCTAGAACTTTTGAAGCATAGCGATGCGCTATAAAGTGTTCTTTTATTTTTTTAAAAATCATGATACTATAGGGGTAAATTGTATCTTCGTTTAAAACAAATGTAACAAAATAAATGAATTACAAATTTTTAAAAATAATTGTTTTAGCTATTTTTTTGGGTTTAGCTACTTCATGTAACTCAAAAAAATACTCGGTTACCACCATTACAGCTAAAAATATTGCGGTAGATAGCACTTTGAATAGCATTGCTCAATATCGAGACACCATAGCTCCCTATAAAGCTAAAATGATTACTAAAATCAATGAAAAGCTTTCGTATACGCCAAAAGACTTAGTAAGAACAGATGGTAATTTACAGAGTTCTTTAGGGAACTTAATGGCCGATTTAGCGTATGAAGAAGCTAATCCAATCTTTAAAGAGAAAACGGGTAAAAACATCGACTTTGCCATGTTCAATTATGGCGGCATTCGTTCTGGAATATTTAAAGGACCCGTACTTCAAAAAAACGCTTTTGAATTAATGCCCTTTGAAAACACCTTAGTTGTTGTAGAGCTATCGGGAGAAAAAGTAGCTGAGTTATTTACGTATTTCATCGAGCAACAACGTGCACATCCATTGTCAAAACACCTTCAACTCAACATAAGCAACAACGCATACACAGCAATTATTCAAGGTAAACCCTTTAACACAACACAGTCATATTTTATATTGACTTCAAATTACTTGCAATCTGGCGGTGATAATATGAACTTTTTTAAAGACCCCATTCAGCTGATTAATACAGAATACAAAGTTAGAGATGCCATCATCTCTTATTTTAGAAATGTAGATACCTTAAAAACCTCTTTAGACACCCGTATAATACTTCAATAATGAAAAGGAGAACATTTATTATAGATACAGCAGCAACCTTAGCGATGGCATCTCTAGGCGCTCCACTATTCAGTGCATTCGATTCGCCAAAGAAAAAGCACATTACCATTCTTCACACGAATGATACGCATAGCCAAATTGAACCTTTTGAAGCAGGTCATTATCGATATGCCAACAAAGGTGGGGTAGCTAGACGAGCGACTTTAATTTCGAATGTTCGTGCTGAAAATCCAAACACTTTACTCTTAGATGCTGGTGATATTTTTCAAGGCACTCCTTATTTCAACTATTTTGGTGGAGAAGTAGAGTTTAAGCTGATGAGTATGTTAAAATACGATGTAGCGACCATCGGAAATCATGATTTTGACAATGGCGTAGAGGGCTTATTTAAACAACTTCCCAATGCTTCATTCGATTTTGTTTCTGCAAATTATGACTTTTCTAATACCGTTTTGGATACTCATGTAAAACCCTATAAGATCTTATATAAAGACGGGGTTAAAATTGGGATTTTTGGTTTAGGAATACAACTTAAAGGCTTGGTCGGGAAAAAGCAATATAAAGAGACTCAATATCTTGATCCGATTGAAATTAGTCAAGATATGACCCGTATTTTAAAAGAAGAGGAAGCCTGCGATTTGGTGATTTGTTTATCGCATTTAGGGTATCATTACAAAACTGCTGAAAGAGTATCTGATCTGGTCTTAGCAAAAAACACCAAGCATATCGATTTAATCATTGGTGGGCATACCCATACATTTTTACCAAAACCAACCATAGTAAAAAATGCAGACGATAACAATGTACTCGTCAATCAGGTTGGAGCTTATGGAATTAATGTTGGTCGTGTAGATTTTTACCTTGATGAAGTGAATGAAAAATCTGTAGCAAATAGTACTATTATTGTGTAAGCGCATATATAAAAATCGTCTAACTCATATAAACAATCATACCATGAAAAATTTTGTTCCCATGTTGTTAAAATTAGTGGCTGCTGCAATTATGCTTCAAACACTCTTTTTTAAATTCACAGGTGCTCAAGAAAGCATCGATTTATTTACTACCCTGGCAGGAGATCAAGAGGCTATGATGAGAATTGGCACCGGAATTATTGAATTAATTGCCTCCATACTCTTATTTATACCTAAAAAAACATGGCTTGGTGCGGCCTTAACAGCTAGCACAATGAGTGGTGCAATTGTATCGCATCTTACAATTTTAGGTATAGAGCATCATAATGATGGTGGCTTACTTTTTGCAAGCGCAGTTCTTACTTTACTCATTAGCTTTGGTTTACTCTACTTGTATAGAAAAGACATCCCTATTGTAGGGAAGTATGTTGCTTAGTTTAACATTGCTAAAAAGTCAGCTTCAGAAATAATAGCGACTCCCAAAGAGGCTGCTTTGGTCTTTTTGCTTGGCCCCATATTGTCGCCAGCAATAACATAATTGGTTTTTTTGGAAATACTGCTACTCACTTTCCCCCCATTATCTTCAATGGCCTTTTTAAGTTCGTTTCGAGATAGTTGATGAAACACACCAGATACTACAAACACATTGCCTTCAAGTTTATTAGTTTGGTTTGCCAATTGTGCAGCAGAAATTTCTAATTGCACCCCATAGTGTTTTAATCTATTAATGAGCTGAATATTTCCTAAATCTGTAGAAAAATCGATAATGCTTTGGGCAATTCGATCGCCAATTTCATCAACTGCAACAAGCTCCTCAAAGGAGGCAGTCATTAAATGATCAATACTTTTAAAGTGCTTTGCCAGTTTTTTTGCAACTGTTTCACCAACGTAACGAATTCCGAGAGCAAAGAGCACTTTTTCAAAAGGAATCTCTTTTGATTTTGCTATTCCCTCTATCATGTTTTGAGCCGATTTTTCGGCCATTCGTTCAAGTGGAATAACTTGCTCGACTGTTAAATCATATAAATCTGCAAAATTTTCAATGAGCCCTTCTTTACGGAGAAGATCAACCGTTTCTCCGCCTAAGCCTTCAATATCCATGGCTTTTCTACTGATGTAATGCTGTATTCTCCCTGTGATTTGTGGCGCACAACCAAACTCATTCGGACAGTAATGTTTTGCATCTCCTTCAGTTCTCACCAATGGTGTAGCACATTCTGGACACTGTGTAGCATATTGTGTGGGTTGAGAGCCTAAAGGTCGCTTGCTCAGGTCTACTCCTATAATTTTTGGAATAATTTCACCTCCCTTTTCAACAAAAACGGTATCGCCCACTCTGATATCTAGTTTTTCAATCTGATCTGCATTGTGTAAAGAAGCACGTTTAACGATGGTTCCAGCTAACGATACAGGTGCAAGGTTTGCTACTGGTGTAATAGCGCCTGTTCTTCCAACCTGGTAGGTGATTTCTAATAATGTAGTAGAAACTTGTTCGGCCTTAAATTTATAAGCAATAGCCCATCTGGGTGATTTAGCGGTGTACCCTAACTCTTCTTGTTGCTGTAGGTTGTTTACCTTTATAACCACCCCATCTGTTTCATAAGGTAATTGGTGTCTTTTTTCATCCCATTGACTCACAAAGTCTAAAACTTCTTCAATCGAATTGGCCTTAGTAAAGGTGTCTGGTACTTTAAATCCTGCTGATCGAGCAGCTTCTAAAGTTTCAAAATGTGAAGGGTACTTTCGCTCATCACTTACTGCCTGATATAATAAACAGTCGAGTGGCCGTTTGGCAACCTCAGCACTGTCTTGTAGCTTTAAACTTCCACTAGCTGTGTTCCTCGGATTTCTATAAGGTTCCTCCCCTGCAGCTTCTCGTTCTTCATTCATCTTTTGAAAACCATCAAGGGGTAAAATAATTTCACCTCTCATTTCAAAAGTGTTTAAAAAAGGTTTTGAAAGCACTAAGGGAATAGATTTTATGGTTTTAATATTTGCAGTAACATCATCTCCTTGAAAACCATCTCCACGTGTAACAGCACTCACAAAAACTCCATTTTCATAGGTTAAGTTGATTGAAGCGCCATCGTATTTTAATTCGCAGGTATACTCGATTGCCGTAGTCCCTAAGACTTTCTGAAGTCGTTTTTCCCAATCTAATAAGTCCTCTTTTGAATAGGAATTATCTAAAGAGTACATTCTGTTTTTATGGGTAACGGTTTCAAAATTTTTGGTAATAGCTCCCCCTACGCGCTGCGTTGGTGAATTACTGTCGTAATACTCTGGATATTGTTCTTCTAGGGCTTGTAACTCTTTTAATTTTTGATCAAAATCAAAATCAGAAATACTAGCATTATCTAGCACATAATAGTTGTAATTGTGTGTGTTCAATTCAGTTCGTAAGGCAGCGATTCGCTCTTGAATATCCATAAATTAATTTAGAAATATTGTGTGCTAAAAATACTTAAAAGAAAACCCGAAACAAAATTGTTTCGGGTTTAAAATTAGGTGTATTATTGTCGTTTTTCTACTAGTAATAGGTATACCTTCTTACTTTGGCAATATGTTTTGCTAAACGCATTACTTGATGAGAATAACCGTATTCATTATCATACCAAATATAGAGCACTACGCTATCACCATCGGTAATAGTAGCTTTGCTATCAAAAATAGAAGGGGCTGTAGTTCCAATGATATCAGAAGAGACTAACTCATTATCTAACGAATATTTGATTTGCTCTACTAAATCGCCTTCTAAAGCATAGTGTTTTACTATGGCATTTAAGGTTTCTGTAGTTACATTAGAACGTAACTGTAAGCTTAGAATTGCTAAAGAACCGTTTGGTACGGGCACTCTAATCGCATTAGAAGTTAGCTTTCCTTCTAATTCTGGTAAAGCTTTTGCCACTGCTTTTCCAGCTCCTGTTTCCGTAATTACCATGTTTAAAGCTGCTGCTCTACCTCTTCTATACTTACCATGCATGTTATCTACTAAGTTCTGATCATTAGTATAAGCATGAATCGTTTCTAAATGTCCTTTTTTAATTCCGAAGTTATCTTCAATAACTTTTAATACTGGCGTAATTGCATTGGTTGTACACGATGCAGCAGAGAAGATATCAATCTTATCTGGATCGTTTTGTAGGTGATTTACTCCGTGTACAATATTAGGCACTCCTTTTCCTGGAGCTGTTAATAATACTTTACTTGCACCTTTTGCTTTTAAATGTCTGCTTAAAGCCACATCATCTCTAAAAGCACCGGTATTATCTATAATTAATGCATCATTAATCCCGTAGGCGGTGTAATCAATCTCTTCTGGAGCATTTGCAGAAATCATGGTTACTGTAGTTCCATTAATGAGTAATGCATTGTTTTCTACATCTACCTGAACCGTCCCTAAAAAGTCACCATGAACAGAATCTACACTTAATAACGAAGCTCTTTTTTCTAAAATAGTTTGGTTAATTGGTCCTCTAGTTACTACGGCTCTTAGGCGCAGTTGAGACCCCTTACCCATTTTAGTCATAAGCTCTCTAGCTAACAATCTACCAATACGTCCGAAACCATACAATACAACATCTTTTGGAGTAATATCTTTTGCTTCGGTAGCTCCTTTTAATTGCTTTTTTACAAAAGCTATTTTATCTTTACAAGCCTCGGCATGTAAGTAACATTCATACGCTAGTTTTCCAATATCTAATTTTGAAGAAGGTAAAGGAATTTGTTGAATTGCTTTTGCAATGTCTAAAGCATCGTAAATACTAATAGGCTTTGCTACAAATTCTTTAGCATAGTTGATTAAATTCAATACTTCACTTGCACGCTTATCTACTAATGGGTTTCTAAATAAAACCAATTCAATAGACTTATCGTACCACAAATCGTTTACAATATTGATAAACTCAACTGTGGCGCGTCTAGTGTTTGTTTGTGAAGCAACTTCGTTTTCATAGTTTGTTAATGTTGACATAGAAATACGCTATAAAAGATTTAAATTTTGTGCAAAAGTATTAATTTCAAACGATTTCGTAATACTTTTTTACAATAAAAAATCCCGACTAAATCGGGATGTTTTATATACAGGTTTAGGGCTTGAATTATCTAAAACGAATCAATTCTTTTTCTCCATCTAAATTCATTACTTCAATCACTATAGAGTACCTACTCTTTCCGAGCTCATCTAAAATTTTTGCAGTTTGTGAAGCACTTGTGACAGCCCTGTTATTGATTTTGGTAATGATAAAGTTTTCAAGACTGTTAGATGGGTTTCTTGAAGCCGTTTTACTAATTTTTACTCCGGATTTTAACGCAAACTTTTTCAACTCACTTTTTGACAGGTCTTTTAATTGCCAGTTAAAAGCCGAAGAAACGTAGGTGTCTCTTTTGGTTAGCTTAACGTTTTTGGTTACTGAAGTCCCATTTCGATCTACAGTTACAGCTACAAGATCACCAGGTCGTTTTGCCGTAAGCTGACCACTTAACTCTGAAAATTTGGTGATTGTTATATTATTTACTTTTTTAATGATATCTCCTTGTTTTAACCCAGCTTTTTTTGCTTCACTATCATCGGGTAAACTTCCAATTTTAACCCCTTCGATACTGGAGTCTCTTAGATCAACATTAATACCTAAAATAGCTTCTTGAACTGCTCCAAACTCTAAAATATCATCAATAATTTTTTTAGCGATGTTCGAGGGTACTGCAAACGAATATCCAATATACGAACCTGTTCTAGAGGAAATGGCCGTATTAATACCAATCAATTCACCACGTGTATTTACCAATGCACCTCCTGAATTTCCTGGGTTTACAGCTGCATCTGTTTGAATAAAGTCATCTACACTTGCGTTACCTTCTAAATCACGGCCTGTAGCACTAATAATTCCAGCAGTGACTGTTGAGTTTAAATTATACGGATTTCCTACAGCCAATACCCACTCGCCAATTTTAATTTGATCTGAATTTGCAAACGGCACGTAGGGCAATTGCACTCCGGTATCAATTTTTAATAAGGCGATATCATTTTTTTCATCAGTGCCAATCAACTCTGCCTTATACTTCTTTCTATTATTTAAGGTAATTTCTAAATCGGTAGCACCCGCTATTACGTGGTTGTTGGTAACTATATAGCCATCAGAAGAAATAATAACACCACTACCTGTACCTACTTGTTCGTACTTTCTTGGGCCATTAAACAAATCTTGTAAAGACGTTATGCCAGATTTAACTGCTGTATTTTTAACATGAACTACAGCATCAATCGTTTTGTCTACCGCTTCTGTAAAATCAGATGGCGCATAACTACTTGTAGTTGTTTCGCTAAACGCTGGAGTATACGAAGTAGGTATTGTTTGTACAGGATTGTCTGTCGTTCGCTCAATAACTATGGGTTGTTCAAAAAATAATTTATAGCCTCCGAGTGTACACATCCCACTCAGTAGCGCTATGCCAAAATATCCAAGTGTCTTTTTCATGTTTTTAAAAATTTAAGTGTTTCAAAATTAATAAAATTTTATAGTTGTCAATTTATTTAACTGATATTAACGAATTTTAACCACTTCTTAACAGCCTTTTTTTGGAGTGCTTTTTGCTATATTTGCCCTATGAATTTCGATTTCTTCAAATACCATGGAACAGGTAACGATTTTATCATGATTGATAATCGATCGAACACTTTTCCCAAGACTCAGAAAGGCCTAATTCAACAACTATGCCATCGACATTTTGGCATAGGGGCTGACGGTTTTATCTTGTTAGAAGAAGATGCTACCACCGATTTCTCGATGGTGTATTACAATGCCGATGGAAACGAAAGTACCATGTGTGGCAATGGAGGACGCTGTATTGTAGCCTTCGCTAAACAATTGGGCGTAATTACCAGCAACACCACATTTAAGGCTATTGACGGACTTCATAACGCTAGTATAAATAGCGATGACATAGTCGCCCTACAAATGATTGATGTTGCTAAAGTAGCGCTTCATTCCTCGTATATGTTTGCCGATACGGGGTCTCCTCATCATATTGAACTTGTACAAGATCTTGATAACTATCCTGTTGTTGAACAAGGAAGACAGATTAGAACTAAAGTATATGGTGTTCAAGGAAGTAATGTCAATTTCGTAAAACAGTTAAACGACAATACCTTTAGGGTAAG
>CBFHVY010000010.1:0-36893 GCA_965659555.1 Flavobacteriaceae bacterium | reverse complement strand
CGGCCATTAGTTGCCGTAAAAGTATCAAAATCTCTTCTTCCGAACCAGATGATTTCAAGCAAATATCATGCGAGCTAAGTTCTCGATGTGTTTTTAATAGCTCGAGGATAGTCTCTTTATGAAGAACACCGATTTTTTTATGCGAAAGGCATACATCACATATTCCACAGGGATGTGTGGATTCTTCCCCAAAATAAGAGAGTAATTGCATACTTCTACAAACCGAATCATTCGCTATATAATTCAGCATAGTTATCACCTTTTCTTTTTTGCTTCGGATGTAGGATGCAATGGTTTTTGAAATACTATTAATCGTTCTGTCATCTTCTCTAGGGACTAAAAACCGTAGTTGAGCTTCTTTTGAAATAGCATTGTAGTGGAGGACTCCTTCTTCGGATAGTTGCTTGAGTTGTGCTTTAACACCGCTAGAAGTAACCCCCATTTTTTTTGCAATCTGAAACTCATTGATCGCAGTTTCTTGATCAAATATACCAGTATAGCTTCTTAAAACGGTATCTAATAGGGCTTCAAAATGGGTGTGTCTGTATTTGTATTGAAGAATTGCTTTAGATGATATGGCTATGGAGAGCGTTGCAGTAGCATTAACGTTTTGTGAGAGGTGTAAGATACCATGATTGCTTAATAATGTAAGTGTAAATTGCACTTTAGCTATTGAAAATTGATATAGATCACAAAATTCTTGTATTGAAAAGTAGAAATCAACAACTGGGAGCTCCCCTAAAGCTACTCTTGTATATTGATAGAGTTTTTGGTGGATAGTTTTGATTTCAGCTATTGTAGGTGTAGTATTTTCGAAGCGTTCTCTAAAGATTCTTCTATCGTTGTGGGTATGTAGGAGCACTGCAAATGCTTTAGCATTGTTTCTTCCGGCTCTTCCAGCTTCTTGCACATAGTTTTCTATACTTGAGGGTATGTCTAAGTGGACTACAAGTCCGACATCTTCTTTGTCTATACCCATTCCAAAAGCATTAGTTGCTACCATTACTTGAACAGAATTTTTCATCCATAACTCAAATGCTTTATTTTTTTCAGCAGTACTCATACCACCATGATAATGAGTTGCTTTAAAATTGGCATGTTCAAGAGCAAAAGCAACTTCTTCGGTTTTTTTTCTTGAATTGACATAAACTATTGCTGGAGTCTTTATTTTAGTCAACATACGTGTTAAACGCGAAAACTTATCTTCAATTTCAAACACTTGATAGGCCAATTGAGGTCTGCTAAAACTACTTTTAAAAACTTTAGGATCTTTAAAAGCCACCGATGTTAAAATGTCTTGTTCTACTTCAGCAGTAGCTGTTGCCGTTACTGCAATTAGTGTACTAGAAGGACTTATGGTTTTAAGAATATTGATGTTTCTATACGAAGGTCTAAAATCATGTCCCCATTCAGAAATACAATGGGCTTCATCAATTGCAATATATCCAATAGTAAATTCTTTTAATTTTTCTTGAATAAAGTTAGATTGCAATCGTTCTGGAGAAAGGTATAAAAAGGTATAGTTTCCATATTTAAAATTATCAAATAAGGTTATGAGTTCTTCTTGAGTGGTATGTGACTCTAAATACATTGCCTTAATTCCTTTTTCTTGAAGTGCTTGCACTTGATCTTTCATTAAAGCAATTAGAGGAGATATAACAATACAGATTGTATTTTCAACTAAAGCAGGAATTTGATAACATATAGATTTCCCTCCTCCGGTGGGTAGTATGGCTAATGTGTCTTTTTGGGCTAAAGCACTTTCAATAATAGCCTGTTGCTGAGGTCTAAAGCTCTGGTGTTGCCAATACTTTTGTAATATGTCGAGTGCTGTTTTCATTCACTTTAATTAAGTGAATTGATGATAAACTCAACACGCTCTTGTATACTCCCAAAAGGGACTTCTACGATTGTGTAGCCTAAGTCTTGATAACTTTTAATCAGATAGTCGTTTATTTTTTGAGAGTCTTCAAAACTTTCATAACGCTCGTTATCGGTGAGGTAGATTTCTTTCCAAGGGTTAAATAAGAAAATATGAGTATATCGATATTGCTTACTTTTTGAGATAAAGACTTCAGGATAGTCTTGTTTGGTATAATCTAAATAGGCATGTATATCTGGTATACCTCTATCAAAAAACACCATTGGAGCTTTCGACTGATCGGCTTCTAGATATTGTTTTTCTCTACCCTCTAATAGTAGTTGACTAAAGAGTAGGGGTTCTGTTAAAAATAATTGATCTATTCCTTGGTCTTGCGCATTATTGGTGATCTCTCTAGCAATCTCTTTAAAACACGTGTATTGTTGAGCGATTAATTCGTTTAAAACAGAGGATTTACCCGTTCCTGGGCCACCAATTAAAACAACTTTTTTCTGCATGAAACAAAAATATGGTATTCAATTCATAAAAATAATAATTAGTGTAATTTTGTGGTCCAAAGAAATTTAAGACCATACTATGAGCGATAAAGATGCTTTTTATGTAAAGTTGAAAGGACAGTTAGATGACACGACTAGTTTTCCTTCTGATTATTTATACAAGTTTATTGTCCCTTCTAATGGAAATCAATTAGAAGAAGTGGAAAATTTATTTGATAATAAAGGTGCTGTAATTACCACAAAGAAATCAAAGACTGGAAAATATGTTAGTATTTCTATAATTATTAATTTAGAAAATTCTGATGAGGTGATTTTATACTACAGAAAAGTTGAAAAAATTCAAGGAATTATCTCATTATAAGGTTATATAACTATGAAAATCTATCGAATTGTTTTTATTTTCCTCCTCTCGGCTCAACTTGTTGCGCAACAAAAGAGTGCTGTTTTAGCCAAGATTAATAAGACACCAATTACTCTAGAAGAATTTAAAAAGGTATACGAAAAGAATCTAGATGTAATTACCACCGAAGAAGGTAAAGACCTAGAAAAAACCTTGCAATTGTATATCGACTTTAAGTTGAAAGTACAACAAGCATATCAATTACAACTCGACACCTTACCTGCTATAGTCAAAGAAATAACCTCTTACAAAAATCAGTTAGCACGCCCTTATTTAAGAGACGAAACCTATATAGACACCTTATTAGAAGAGGCATATTATAGAACAAAGCATGAGATTAGGGCTCGTCATATTTTAATTGGTCTTCCAAAGAACTATACAGCACGAGATACCCTTAAAGCTTATACTACAATTATGAAAGCCAGGGCAGCAATTTTAAAAGGAGAACCTTTTGAAAAAGTTGCTCAACGAGTGTCTGAAGACCCATCTGTAAAAGATAATGGTGGTGACTTGGGGTATTTTGGAGCATTTAAAATGGTATATCCTTTTGAAGATGCGGCTTACAAAACTCCATTAGGAAACGTATCTATGCCTTTTAGAACGAGCTTTGGGTATCATATCGTAAAAACGACTGAGGAGCGCCTCTCTAAAGGGGAACGTACTGTAGCTCATATCTTTATTGCAGACAATTCGGCTTTAAGCAAGCAAAAGGCAGATTCTATTTATCAAAAATTAAAGGCTGGTGAAGCATTTGCTACCTTAGCAATGCGGTATTCCAACGATTTAAATTCTAAAACAAAAGGAGGCGTACTTCCTAAATTTGGTACTGGTAGAATGGTTAAAGCATTTGAAGATGCTGCTTTTTCATTAACAAAGCCCAATCAATTCAGTAAACCAATTCAAACACGTTATGGATGGCATATCATACAGTTAAAAGAAATTCATCCTATCGGTAGTTTTGAGGCAATGAAGTCAGAGCTTCTCGATAAAATTAAAGGAAGCAATAGAATGGATTTAACGGATAAAGCTATGATAGCGAAGCTAAAAAAGCAGTATACGATTAGCCCTACCGAAGCCCTTCAAAAAGCCCTTAACGATCCAAATTTTGCTCAAAAGCCTAAAGATTCTTTGCAACATGTACTATTTACCATAGATAATAAGAAGGTGTATGCATATTCATTTGCTTCTTTTCTCAAGTATAGAAGAGCTAAAAGTACCTTAGAACTGTATGCCGATTTTGTAGATCAAGAAATTATTCTCTATTTTAAGAGTCAGTTAATGAAAACTGCTCCTAAATATGCTGCCGATGTTCGTGAGTTTACAGAAGGGGTCTTACTCTTTGAACTTTTAAAGACTAAAATATGGGATGTAGCAACACAAGATTCAATTGGCTTGCGTTCTTTTTATGAGCAACATAAATTGAAGTATGAGGGTAAACCGCTTAAAGAGGTAAAGGGTAGAGTTATTTCTGAATTTCAAACAGCTTTAGAAGAACAATGGGTTGTTGATTTAAGAAAGAATGCAAACATTAAAATTTACACTCATCAATTAAAAAAACTGAAAACGTTTTATAGAAAGGAAGAATGAAAAGACTCATAATTCTAGGTATATGTATTGTGCTAAGCTCCTGTGAATATCTGGGCTTAGAAAAAAAAGCACCGTCAAATAGTACTCCTATAGCCTCGGTACTCAATACCTATTTATATCTTGATGATGTTAAAGACCTCTTTCCTAAAAACACTACGCCAAACGATAGCATTGTACTTTTAAAGAGCATTATCAATAATTGGGCTACGCAGCAACTATTATTAATTAAAGCTCAAGAGAATAGTAGTCTCGAAACCAATCAGAACATTGAAAAATTGGTAGCAGATTACAAACAAAGTTTGCTGATTAACAGCTATAAAGAGCGTATCGTAAAACAGCAATTAGATACCCTTATTTCTGATGAAGAAATTGATGCGTATTATACAAATTACAATCAGAACTTTAGGTTAAATGAGGACTTAGTGAAAGTGAAATATCTTCATTTTGGCAACGATGTTTTTGACAAAGATGAACTTGTGAAAACCTTTAAATCAGACAAAATAGAAGATCTCGAAGAGTTAGATAGGCAACAACTAAGCTTTAAATCTTTTATACTTAATGATTCCACGTGGTCCCCTTTAGAAAAGGTTTTGTTAAAAACACCATTTTCGAGAGAAAATCTGTTAAAAAAAACAAAATTCATCCAAAAAGAAGACTCATTAGGCTTATATTTGATGACTGTAAAAGATATTTTGAACAGGAACGATATAGCTCCTAAAAGCTATATTGAACCTACAATAAAACAAATGATTTTACACAAGAGAAAGTTAGAATTAATACGAGAAATAGAAAAAATAATAGTAAAGGATGCTACACAAAATGAAGAGTTTAAAATCTATAACTAGTGCAGTATTGATCTTGTGTGGATGTGCTGTATTTGCACAAACTCAAAAAATAAAGATTGATGGTGTGAGTGTTGTTGTTGGTAAAAATATAGTATTGGCATCAGACATCGATAAGTTTAAGTTAGAGTTAGAACAAAACACAGAAGGGAAGGTTAAAATTTCTGATTGTGAAATGTTAGAACAATTAATGTTGCAAAAATTATTAGCGCATCATGCTGTAATTGATAGTGTTGTGGTTTCAGATGCAGAAGTAAATGCTGCTGTGATGAATAACATCAATTATTTTAGTCAACAATACGGGAGTATTGATAAAGTAGTAAAGCAATATGGATTTAATGATATTGAAGACTTAAAAAAAGAGCTCTTTACCATTGAACAGCAAAATGCCTTGATAAAAAAAGAGCAGCAAAAATTAACTGAAAAAGTTGATGTAACTCCAGAAGAGGTTCGTTTATACTACAACGATTTAAAAAGCAAAAATGAGTTACCAGAGTTTCCTGCCGAAATACAATTAGCCCAAATTGTGGTTTATGCAGCACCTTCAGAAGCAGAAAATCAAAGAATCATTAAAGAACTTACGGAGATGAAGAAAGATATCGAAGAAGGTTCAAGCATTCGAATGAAGGCAATTATTAATTCTGATGATCCTGCGGTAACACAGAACGGAGGTCAGTATGAGATTACAAAAGATAGCCCTTTTATTAAAGAGTTTAAAGAAGTTGTTTTTTCATTAGATATAAATCAAGTGTCAGAGCCCTTTAAGTCAAACTTTGGATATCATATTATTCAGTTACACGAGGTGAAAGGAAATACTAGAGTGGCATCGCATGTATTAATGCAACCAGAGATCCCCTCTGAAAAACTATCTGAAACAGAAAATATTGTTAAGAAAATTAAAGCAGATATTGAAAGTGGAACCATGACTTTTGAAGAAGCGGTAAAAAAATATTCAGAAGATAAAGACACCAAAAATAATGGAGGGTTAATTATCAATCCTTATACCAGTGAATCTACTTTTGACTTAACTCGTATGGACCCAGATTTATATGCAAGAGTAAACAACTTAAAAAAAGGGGAAATTACAGATCCTTTTTACGATGAAACTAGAGGTGGAGAGAAGATGTTTAAAATCATTATTATGAAAGACAGAACAGATACTCATAAAGCTGATTTGATTAACGATTATGTTAAAATTCAAGCTTTAGCCTTACAAAAAAAGAAGCAAGAAACGATTGCTAAATGGTCTAAAGAAAAAATTACAGACACCTATATAAAGATTAGTGAAGATTTTTCAAAATGTACTTTTGAAAGGAACTGGAAAAAAGAAACCAATTAATGTCTGATGTAACTGCTGTAAATGAATTAGTTGTTAAGTATCAACAGCTAAAAAAGGAAATTGCCAAAGTAATCGTAGGCCAAGAAGATGCGGTGAACAAAGTGCTGCTTTCTGTTTTTTGTGGCGGTCATTCTTTACTCATTGGCGTTCCTGGATTAGCCAAAACACTTTTAGTTCACACCGTATCTGATGCATTAGGATTAGGCTTTAAACGTATTCAATTTACGCCAGATTTAATGCCTTCTGATATTTTAGGAAGTGAGATTTTAGATGAACACAGACAATTTAAGTTTATTAAAGGTCCTATTTTCTCCAATATTATCTTAGCTGATGAAATCAACAGAACTCCACCAAAAACCCAAGCAGCGTTATTAGAAGCCATGCAAGAGCGTTCTGTGACCATTGCTGGAGGGCATTACAGTTTAGACAAACCTTTCTTTGTGTTAGCAACTCAAAACCCTATTGAACAAGAAGGAACGTATCCTTTACCAGAAGCCCAATTAGATCGATTTATGTTTTCTACTGAGTTGGCATATCCTTCTTTTGAAGAGGAGGTACAAGTGGTTAAAGACACCACTTCTAACACAGTTCAAGAGATTACACCATTGTTTTCAGCGGCAGAGATCATCGATATTCAAACGTTGATTAGAAAAATTCCTGTTGCAGATAATGTGGTAGAATATGCAGTTCGATTGGTTGGCAAAACACGACCTAATAGTGCAGAAGCTACAGAAATGGTTAAAAAGTATCTCGATTGGGGTGCAGGGCCAAGAGCCTCTCAAAATTTAATACTTGCCGCTAAAGGACATGCTGCAGTTCAAGGAAAATACTCTCCAGATATCGAAGATGTACAAGCTGTGGCCATAGCTATTTTGTCGCATCGTATTGTAAAGAATTATAAGGCAGAGGCAGAGGGCGTAAGTATAGGAACCATTATTGAATCCTTACTCTAAAGCATCTTCTTCTTCGTTATTTTCGAAAAAACTAAAGACGTTCCCACCGTATTTTTTAGCATACTTAAAGTTAGGGTGATCGCTTAATTGTGTGTGCTTTGAGTGTTCAATAATCAACACGCCATCTTCGTTTAAAAGATTTTTTTCAAAAACAAGATTTGCAATTTTTAAAAACTGATCTTCACCAAAATCGTAAGGTGGATCGGCAAATATGATGTCTGATGAATGTGGTGTTTTTTCTAAAAAGGTATACACATCACTTTTGTACACATCAATAGGAAAATTAAAGCCCTTACTGGTTTCAGAAATAAATTTTGTACACGCGTAATGTGCATCTACGGCAGTAATTGCAGTGGTACCTCGTGAGGCAAATTCTAAACTAATATTACCAGTGCCAGCAAATAGATCTACCACACTAATAGCATCGAAATAGTATAGGTTGTTTAAAATGTTAAACAAGGATTCTTTTGCTAAATCTGTAGTAGGCCTAACAGGTAATTTTTTTGGGGCTGTAATTTTTCGTCCTTTATGGGTTCCTGAAATTATTCTCATACTACGCTAACAAGATAAAGTGATCATTCGGGTGAATTTCGGTTTGATCGGTTGCTAAACCTTGTGGGAATAAGAACTCCACGTTTTTTATATAGGTGTATAAAGCACGGTATATTTCAGATTTAGGACTCGTTGCTCCTAAAAGGATAACGTCTGTTTCAATCGGGTTTAATTGTAATTGTTCAAGGGTAAATAGTATATAATAGCATACATCTTCTTTAGTTTCGTACTCAAAGGTGTTTACTAAACGCATTTGATTTTTGTCAAAAACCAAGAGGTCAAAAGATTGCTTACCCATATGAACAAAAACCTCTTGCGATTCCTTTTTAATGCGGAGTAACTTCTCTATTAACACACTAGTATGATGTTTGTATTCAAAAGCACCAAAATGTTGAAATAGGTAGTTGTTGATATTCACATAAGGAATATATACATTCTTCGCCTCGAGCTGATCAATGCTATCAAACACCACCAGGTCTGTAGCGATTTTTTTGACGGTGTGTTTTAGGTAGTCTTCGAGATGCTGTTCGCTAAAATATGCGTTAGGGACTAGAGTGTTTAAATTGTTTTGATGAATAACTTCAATATGTTCAAAGTCAACTTGAAGGTCGGCTTCACTTTCAAAAGTTTGTTTGAGTTCTTGTAAAACCTGTTCTGGGCTAAGGGTATTTTCAAAAGAAACAGTAGCCAAAATAAGTGCCTGTTCTTCTTGGTTTTTGATACAAAAAGAAAATCCATCCAAACTAAATTGGATGGATAATTTTCTTGTTATACTTTTTGATATGTTAGTTCTTGCTATTTTCTTTTGCACGATCTTGTTTATCATAAAATGGAGGCCAGTTTCCACCTGTAGTTACTTCGTTAAGTGATCCTACAGAAATAAACTCTCCTTTAATTTCATCACTTGTTACTGCTTCAAGTTCTTGTTTAACAAGAGAAATATCTTTACCTTCTAGAATAGATTTCTTGTCAATTTTAGCTTCAAATACTGGTACCTCTAAACCAACTACTTTTTCAACTTTACCAATTGCCAATTCAAATTCTTTACCATCTAAACCAGGTACTTTAAACATGTTTTTATAGTCTCTTGTTGCAAATAGTTTTTCTTTAACAGACTCGTACCCTATGGTATCGGTAATTTTTTGTTCTACATCTACCATTAACGGTTGCCATCTTGTTCCTTTGTTTACTTTAACAACGGTATCTCTAACTTCAACAAGAGCAAACTGAGCAGTTTCTACAAAGTTTAATAAACTGTCTTTATCATTGGTATAGTTTCCAGTAATATCATAGTGAGCTATCTCAGCATCTCTAATCATTTTTAAATTTGTAATTACTCTAGCAAACAATACTTTTTTGTCTTTGTTAAAGTTGATAGGCTTCATAATCCCATCGTAAATTTTATATATTAAAAGTACTGTTAAACCTAGTAAAATTAGTGAAGCTACCCATTTAAACTTTAAAGGTAAATACTTTACAATAGCATAGGCTAAAAGAAATGCAACGATAACCGCTGCTACAATCATAATTATGGATCCCATTTGTTATTTTTTTTTAAATGCTCATCGCAAATCTACAATTTTTTTTTAACGATAAAAACTTTTGAAGCCAAATCGATGTATCTTTGTGAGATTAATTATTCTATGTTAAAAATACCTCAAGAATTTTATCAAGAACTCCTAAAAAAGTTCCCACATCAACCCACTCAAAAGCAGTCTGAATTACTTCATTTACTTGTAGATTTTATTTTTGAGAGCAATTATAATGCCATTTTTTTATTGAAAGGATATGCCGGTACTGGTAAAACAACGAGTATTAGCACCTTAGTACATAATCTCTGGAGAGCAGGTAAAAAAGCAGTGCTTTTAGCGCCAACTGGTAGAGCTGCAAAAGTGATTTCAGTTTATTCTAAACGTAAGGCATTAACCATACATAAGAAAATATATTTTCCAAAGAAGCAAAAAAACGGTTCAGTAGATTTTGTTTTGCAACCCAACAAGCATAGCGACACACTTTTTATTGTAGATGAAGCCTCAATGATTCCTGATAGTCCTCAAAATGGAAAACTATTTGAACGAGGTTCATTATTAGACGATCTAATTCGCTATGTGTATTCTGGACATAATTGTAAACTGATATTTATTGGCGATACTGCTCAACTGCCACCCGTAAAGTTAGCCGTTAGTCCAGCTTTAGAAGCAGATAGACTTGAGGTTGATTTTCAGAAGGAGGTCATAGAAATTGAATTAGATGAAGTCATGCGTCAACATCAAGATTCTGGAATTTTATCGAATGCCACTTCGTTACGGCTTGCCATTCAAAATGAATTTTTAGGCTTTACTTTTAATGTTGACTTTCCAGATATTATACGCTTAATTGATGGCTACGATATTCAAGATGCTATTACCAGCGCGTACGACCAAACTGGGGTAGAAGATACTGCTTTTATTGTACGTTCTAATAAAAGAGCGAATCAGTATAATCAGCAAATTAGAACTAAAATCAGGGGTCAGGAAAACGAAATATCAGCAGGAGACTTTGTTATGGTGGTAAAGAATAATTACTACTGGCTTAAAGAATCCTCAGCTGCTGGTTTTATTGCCAACGGCGATATTTGTGAGGTGCTAAGAATAGCAGCAATCAAAGAATTGTATGGTTTTAGGTTTGCCGAAGTCACCATACGCATGATAGACTACCCCGATCAAAAACCTTTTGATACGGTCTTATTACTCGATACACTTTCGAGTGAATCGCCCTCGTTAACCTATGAAGAATCCAACAGGCTTTATGAAGCTGTAAAAGAAGATTTTGCACACGAAAAGTCTAAATACAAGCAACTCCTTGCTATTAAAAACAATGCCTTTTTTAATGCACTTCAGATTAAATTTTCATATGCCATTACATGTCATAAATCACAAGGAGGGCAATGGAAAACCATTTTTATTGAACAGCCTTATTTACCAGAAGGACCTTCTGTAGAGTATTATAGATGGTTGTATACTGCGGTAACCCGGGCTCAAGAAAAACTGTATTTAATTGGTTTTAGCGAAGAAAATTTCGAGAGCTAATCTTACTTGATTAGATATTGTAATTGAATTCTACCGTAGGTAGATCCATTAGGATATCGTAAGCCTTTAAGCTTATTGGTATAGTAATGTATCGCATAACCAAAGTTGAATCGATGGTAGGTGAATTGAAGACCAAACTCCAAATCAAATCGGATAGCGTTTACAGGGAATGTCACCGGACTACGATCTTTAAACAGCCCCCCTTGAATGGTCGCATCGTACAACACATAGCTTATTGTTGGTTTGTAGTATAAAAAAACTTCAGCTGTACGATTCTTGTTAGTGTTTGTAGCATTTAAATTTGTGTTGAATGCAATTGAATTCGATAGCTCTTCCAAAGGAGTAAATCCAAAACGACCAAAAAAACCAGTAGAAATCTCAGTAAATATGGTGCCCAGTTTTAAATTCGATTGAAGATTGATATCAGAATACTTGGTTTTGCTGAAGCCTATATGTTTGGTATAGCTCGTGTTAAATTGTAGTCCAAAAGCATTTTTAATTTGATATTCCCACCCTACAGGTCTATCGTAATTATACAGGTCATGAATAGTGTTTTGAAGTTCTTTTCCTAAGGCATTGGGGCCAAGAACTCCTATTTGAAATTCGGTAGAAAAAATTGATTTTTCATACACTCGATCTACACCATAGCTAGTAAAAAGATAAGCTGCAAAAGGTCTGTCGTGTTGAGATACTTGTGTAATAGTAGATTTGTAGGGCGTATACATTTGGTGGCCAATGTGCCACATTACAATCTTTTTGAGTTGTTTTTCAGACGTCTTGCTTGTTAAGCTTCTGTGAGAAAAAAACATACCATTGGTATAGTATTTATCATTTATGGTAGAAACATACAAATCATTGTCACTAATTACGCTAATAGACTGTGTATATTGTGCTTGACTGTAGCCAACAATAGACCAAAAGAATACTAAAAACAACCGATGTTTCATGATGAAACAAAGATATAATTAGTTTTATCACGAAATCACCATTAATGATTAAAAAAAAGATATTAATTTAGGCCTACATTAATAGGATTACATGGTATGGCTAAACCTTTACAACTCACATTAGAAGATTTTTCTTCAGTTTCTAATAAGGAAGAATTAATTTCAATAATCAAAGCAAAAAATATTCCGTTTGATAAGGTTGAAGAGACCTTAATTTATAATGAGCAATTGCGTTTATTACAAATAGAGTTGGTAAAGCTTCAGCAGTGGGTGTCTAAAAACAAAAAAAGAGTAGCGATAGTTTTTGAGGGTAGAGATGCCGCGGGTAAAGGCGGATGTATCCGTCGATTTTTAGAACATTTAAATCCTAGATCTTCTAGATTAGTAGCCCTTGATAAACCTACAAATGTTGAAAAAGGACAATGGTATTTTCAGCGTTATATTAAAGAATTACCGAACCCGGGAGAGATTGTTTTTTTTGACAGAAGTTGGTACAATAGGGCAGTAGTTGAACCTGTTATGGGGTTTTGTTCTCAGAAAGAGTACAAAGAATTCTTATTACAAGTACCTGAGTTCGAACATATGCTCTATGAAGATGGTTTAGTAATGATAAAGTTTTGGTTGTCGATTTCTAAGGAAGAACAATTAGCACGATTTAACCGAAGAAACGAAAACCCATTGAAACGTTGGAAGTTTAGTCCGGTAGATAAAAGAGGACAAGAGCTCTGGGATGATTATACCTATTATAAAGATGAGATGTTTAGTAAAACCCATACCAATTATTGTCCTTGGATGATTATTAAATCGAACAACAAAAAAGCGACTCGCTTAGAAGCCATGCGCCATGTATTGTCTAGTTTTGATTATGATGGTAAAGCATCAGCCTCAACTGTATTAACCCCAGACCCTAACGTAGTTATGCGTTATTATCGATCTACGTTTAAATTATAAGCTATGAAATTAGAGCTAACAGCACGTGAATTACAAAAGTTAAACACTAAAAAGGGATTAATAGCTTTGTTGTCTAAAGACCCTTTAAACTACGAACGAGCCGTTCGGTATAGTGATTATGAGAAAAAGCTTGAAAAGTTACAGCTCGAAATTATTAAAGTGCAAAACTGGGCTTTACAAGAAAATAAAAAGATAGTAGTACTATTCGAAGGTCGAGATGCTGCTGGAAAAGGGGGAGCCATCAGAAGAATTACAGAGCGAATTAATCCAAGACATATAAAAATTGTAGCTCTACCAAAACCTACAGAAGACGAGCAAACTCAGTGGTATTTTCAACGCTATATTAATCAATTGCCTAGAGCGGGTGAAATGGTGTTTTTTAACCGATCGTGGTATAACAGAGCCGTAGTAGAACCTGTTATGGGGTTTTGTTCCGATGCTCAATATCAAACGTTTATGAATCAAATTAATGAATTTGAACGTATGATTTTAGAGTCGGGGATTTATTTGGTAAAAATTTATATGTCTATTTCAAGAAAAGAGCAAGCCAAACGATTTCAAGAAATTTCTTCAGATCCACTTAAACAATGGAAGATGACCGATGTAGATAAGCGAGCACAAGAGTTATGGGATGAGTATACCGAATACAAAAATGCCATGTTTGCGAAAACAAATATTGAAACCTCTCCTTGGAAAATTATCAAAGCTAACCGTAAAACAGAAGCTAGGGTAAATGCCATTAACTACATTTTAAAACAAATACCCTACAATAAAGAGATTGAGATTTAAGAGCTCAAATGGTTTTGTAGTGTTTTAAATAGATACGCAATTTCAGCAGCGATTACTGTGTTTGTATGTATGTAGGCTTCAGCTTGTTCTGGTGTACCATCGGCGTATTTTGGATCTGTATAAGGTAGATGAAAACGAGCGAGGGCCTCTGGAATAAACGGACAATTTTCATCGGCATGATTGCAGGTAGTTACTGCTATAAAAGGTGTGGTATTTGTTGAATCATCATATAGTTTCGAAAAACCCTTTAAAGGTTGTCTGGCTTTGTTATACGAAATGGAATACAATGGATTACTATGTGAAAAATTGGAAAGGCTAAACTTAAAACCAGAAGCTTGTAGAGCTTGTACTGTATTTCTGTGAAACGCTGTTACCTCAGTTCCTCCCGAATAGGCTTCTACAGGGATGTTAAAGTAGTCCGCTGCATAATAGGCCCAAACTTGTGCCAACTGACTCCTTCTCGAATTGTGAGTACAGATAAAGTTTAGCGCCGTATGTTGTTGTTCTTGAATTAACTTACCAAGCTTTGTAGCTATGGCTTCTAAAAGTACTTTTCGTTCTGTAGCTATGGGTGTATTTTTAATTGCTGAAATGAAGAAATCATTACAGTTTATGGCCTGAGTCGTCGTCATCTTAGTTATTTTTGTGTAAAATTACAAACTCACACGAAGATATAAATTAAAATAAGGTTAATAATGTGTTTTCAAATTGGTCAAACCGTTGCTGTAGTCGATGATACGTTAAAAGGTACTGTAGTTCAGGTTGAGAATCTTACCATTACCTTAGAAGATGAACATGGAATGCACTATGTGTATGAGGCCCATGAACTGGTGGTTTTAGGAGAAGATCAGTTTGAAATGTCAAAATTTTCTGATCTAAATAATCCGCTACTCAAACAAAAAATGGATTCTGAAACGAAGCAAAAAAGGAGTCCATTTAAAAAGGACAAAAATGAGGTTGTGTTAGAAGTTGATCTTCATATCCATCAACTGGTATCTTCAACTAGAAATATGGATAATTATGATATGTTGAATCTTCAACTTGATACGGCAAAACGCAAATTAGACTATGCGATTCAAAAGAGAATTAGCAAACTTGTTTTTATTCATGGAGTAGGCGAAGGGGTCTTAAAATCTGAGCTAAGTACTCTTTTTGCAAAGTATCCTGTTACCTTTTATGATGCCTCATATCAAAAATATGGTTTAGGGGCTACAGAAGTATATATTCATCAACATTCGAATTGAGAATTAATGTCTAATTTTGCCCTATGAATTCGATTTATTTAGACAATGCTGCTACTACACTAATAGCCCAAGAAGTGATTGCTTTAATGCATCGTGAAATGCAAGAGGTGTATGGCAATCCTTCCTCTACACATCAATTTGGAAGACTTGCTAAAACTAAGGTCGAAACTGCTCGGAAAAATATAGCTAAGCATTTTAATATTAGTGCAAGTGAGTTGGTGTTTACTGCAGGGGGAACAGAAGCTGATAATCTTATTTTGTATAATGCCGTACTTAATTTAGGTGTACAGCATTTTATTACCTCAAAAATAGAACATCATGCAGTACTGCATACCATTCAAGCGATTGAACAACAATATGCCATATCGGTGTCTTATGTTGATGTCAATGCAGATGGAACCATAGACTTAGCACATCTATCGTCGCTATTACAAAATTCAGATACCAAAACTTTGGTGAGCTTAATGCATATCAATAATGAAATAGGGACAATACTTCCTTTAGCTCAAGTATGGGATTTATGTGCAACACATAAAGCTTTATTTCATTCAGATACCGTACAAACCATAGGGCATTATCACTTAGATTTACAACAAACTCCTGTTGATTTTATTACCGCTAGTGCTCATAAATTTCATGGCCCTAAAGGAGTAGGCTTTGCCTACTTTAAAAAGGGGTTTGGTATTATGCCTATGTTGCATGGTGGAGATCAAGAACGAGGTGCAAGATCGAGTACAGAAAATGTTCATTCGATTTTGGGAATGGAAAAAGCCTTGGCGCTAGCTTTTGAAACCTTAGAGGAAGATAAGACTCAAATGAATGGATTAAAACAATCGTTCATCAACAGTTTACAAGAGGCGTTTCAAGGTGTTCAATTTAATGGCAACTCGGCTAATTTGTCTGAGAGTTCGTGTACAATTCTTAATGTACGTTTTCCAATCTCTAATGAGATGTTATTGTTTAGCCTCGATTTAGCGGGTATTGCTGTCTCTGGAGGAAGTGCCTGCCAGAGTGGAAGTAATCAAGGTTCACATGTGCTTAATGCACTGTTAGATGACACAGAGGCCCAAAAAACATCTATCCGTTTTTCGTTTAGTCGATATACAACTTTAGAAGAAATAGAATCTTGTGTATTAACACTAAAAGAGCTGCTAGTATAGCAGCTCTTTTAGTGAATATATTTTTTGACTACGTATTAATGTAGTATGATCTTTTTGGTTACTTTTCCTTTATCTGTATCCATGGTCACTACATATACAGAAGAAGCTAGAGTTCCAATACTAAACCTATTTTCAATTTGATTCTTTACTGAAGTCCATTCTTTTACTTTTCTACCTAGCAAAGAGTAGATTTCTACTTTTTGTACTTTGGCATCAGAGAAGTTTTTTAAGACAACTTCCTTGGTATTGCTATCAAAATAAAGTTTGGCATCTATAAAATAATCATCACCTACACCTACTACTTGTCCGAAAGTAATATAGAAACGTTCCTCGTATAAACCTGCGGGTAGTGTTAGGGTTACTGGATTGGCTAAATCATATATTTCTCCTGTAGTTTTATCGTTTAGATATACATTTCTAGCAATATTGATTTTCTCATCTATTCTAAACGTAAATGGGTTGCCATTTCCAGTTTTTATAGTCACTGGGAACTCAAGGTTATCACTAATTTCTTGAATACCAGCAATAAGATAGTTTTCACGATTATTTAGAAATTTAATGTAGCTTGACCAAAGGTTTGCTGTACAATAACACAAAATAAAAAACTAAGAATTATTTTTTGTAGATTCATTGGAGGATACTAAATTATTAAAAAATACTCACAATAGCTTTTTATTTCTTTAATAATCACATTAATAGCTCTTATTTAGTGCTATTAACTACAAAAGAGCTGCCAATTGGCAGCTCTTTTATAGTAAAACCGTAATGTTTAGGTTTAATTTTTTATCACTTTTCTAGTTACAACCCCAGTTTCTGTAATAGCTCTCAAGATATACTCTCCTTTTGCTAAGGATTCGGTATCAAATTGATAATTCTCTGGAAAATTACCCTTAAAAGCGGCTACTTTTTTTCCTAAAACATTGTATAGTGTTACAGCACTTGTTCGCTTAGTAATACTAACATAGTTTTTAATAGGGTTTGGATAAATTGAAAAAGCTGATGCTAAGGCATCTTCTGTTGACAGGCTAGTGGCATTTGTTCCATAAATTTTAAATTCACCAGGTTGCAATGAAATTGGAGCATTTACATCGGTAACATTTATGGTGGCATTGTTGTTTAATAAATCGTACCAAGTACCCGTTTGCTGAAAACTTGGGGTGATGTTTTGTGCAGTAGTTCCAAAATTACCAATAATAGTTACCTGTTGTAAACTCGATCCTGATTGGTCATCGGTTAAATGAATTCGCTTAAGTTCATTAGCTACATCTAGTGTAAAGTTGGTGGTTTTAAATATGGAATAGTTCTTTTTTAACTGAATTAAGCTCGCCATGGTATTGTAGACTTGTTTTCTATCAGCAAGATCAAAATAGTTCCATCTAATAGGTTTGTTATCAGTTCTACAGGCATCATTAATGGTTCCGTTACTAATACAATAATTGATGCTATAATCATAGCCCAATTCTCCAAATTGCCATATCATTTTTGGTCCAGGAACAGTAAAGAAAAATGCTGCTGCGAGTTCCGAACGTTGTAAAGCTGTTGTAAGATTTGTGATATCATACGCCCCACTTGAATTTCCAAAATTTGATGTTCTGTAGGTCATTCGTTCTTCATCATGACTTTCCATATAGTTAATCATTCCTGGTGTAGACCACCCTTTATTTTTATAGGAAACATCAGCAAAATTTGATTTACCATTCTCATGATAGCCCATTGCAGCCTCTCCGTAAGGACCATTGTTGTTTCCCCACATCAGAATTCCTTTACCTTCATTGAGTCTATAATTTACCCATTGGAGTTCTTCAGTACTGCCTCCGAGGTGTTCGAAAATCACATAAAAATTAGGATCTATTTCCCATTGATAATCCGCATATTCCTTTAGTACAGCAACTCTATCTGCTTGTAAACTTCCTGTACAACCTTCGTCTGATGCATTACAGTTTTGTGTAAAACCTTTGGTGAGATCCCATCGAAACCCATCTATTTTAAATTCCTCAATCCAGTATTGCGTAGTGCGTTTTACATAGTCTTTTGTCCCTTGGTAACTGTGATCAAAATCGTTGTATACACTGTACGCATGTGTTGCTGTTTGATTGAAAAATGGATTAGCTACTAAGGCCTGTCCTCCATAATTTCCATTTTCAGAATTCCACATTCTATAATATGGATTTTGTCCTGTAGCATGATTGTATACTACATCTAAAATAACAGCAATTCCTCGGTTATGACATTCATCAATAAATTGCTTAAATGCTTCAGCTGAACCATAATACTTGTCTAATGCCATGTGAAATGAAGGGTTGTATCCCCATGATAAATTTCCATCAAATTCACTAACCGGCATTAATTCTATAGCGTTAATACCTAGGGTAACAAGGTAGTCTAAACGGGCTTTTACAGCGTCAAAACTATGCAAGGCATCAAAGTCGCGAAGTAAAAGTTCATAGATCACTAAGTCTTCTTTTGCTGGTTTTTGAAAACTGGTATTTTGCCAAGCGTAAGGCGTTTGTCCTGTTTTAAAATGGGTTACGGCATGGGTTGTTTTTCCTGTTGGATATGCTGGCATATTTGGAAAAGTGGTGTTGTCGATATACTGATCGTTTGAAGGATCTAGGACTAAAGTCGAGTAGGGGTCTGCTACTTTTACATTATAGCTACCATTGTTGGTAATCCAATACTGATAGGAATAGTCTTGACCAGGGGTTAAGCCAGTAATCTCAATCCAATACAAATCTGGATTTGTACTGTCTTTTTTCATCACATAAGCGTTATCATATACATAATCGTTAAAACTACCCGCAACATGGATATAGGTTATACCTGGTGCGTAAAATGCTAAGGTTACTTTAGTATTGTCGTTTTCATGATAATTGATGCCTCTTTTGATTCCTGAGGGAATGGCTTCAACCACAGGAGTAGGGGTTATAAGTATTTGAAAGGTATAGCTTTGCACTACATTGGTGTCTTCGGTATTGATAACACTTAATTCGTAGGTGTCGTCGGTTGTAATATTTGTAAGTTGATGACTGTATGATTTGTTTCCCTCGATTTGGTGTATGGTAGTTCCATTTTGTTTTAGAGTCCAATCTCCTAAGATTCCACCCCCTCCAGTGCTAGCTCTTACAGTGTAACTTGAACCGTTACTTACAAAAACAACTTGTGTAGTTGGTGCTGTTACCGTAAGATTAAATCGCCCAATAGTTTTAGTATAATCTGGTGTTTTTTTATCTCCATCTCCATTTTTTGCCTTAAACAAAAAGCCCATTTTTAATAGGCCTGTGGCACCAAAATAATCTTTCGGAACAAAGGTTATGGAATAAGTGTCTGATGTATTGTTGTAGGTAAATTTACTTGCTTCATTAGAACTTGTCCATGTACCATTGTTGGGCGAGTTTGAAAGAAAACTATCGTTCTCGTCTAATAACCAAGACCATAAGTATATGCTATTATCTGTAACACCCCATAGTGCTTCATTTAAAGAGGAGCCTGCTATGGTTATGGTAACAGATTCGTCTTCATTAAAAGCATTGGGATTAAAGGTATAGCTGACGTCTTGTACCTGGCTATATACCAATGAAGTTAAAAGTAAAAAGGAGTAGAGTAGTGTTTTTTTCATATGCTTAAAAATAAAAATAAGGGCTATTCTCACGAATAGCCCTTATAAAGTTGGTATGCAATTATTCTACTTTGTAAGTAGGGTTTTGTGCATCTGTAAAGTCTAAAAAGAAGGTATATGTACCTGCTGTCGTGCTTAAGTTAGCACCATCTCTATCTAGGGTACCATCGGCTCCGTTGTCTCCGTAGTTTACACCCCAGTCATTGTTTGCTCTAAACTTAAATTCTCCGTCGATTAAGGTTACATCGCGTAATACCCAAATTTCTTCAAATGGTTTAGACCAATCTCTTTCGAACATAGCATCTGGAGTTGCGCCCCAGTTATTGTAGGCTCCACCTACTAACCCCCATACATAGTCTATCTTTTCTAAACTATAGGTGTTTTCGTTTAAGTCTACTGTTGCAATATAGATACCTGCCGTTACAACGATGTTTGCACCGTCTCTTTCTAAAGTACCATCTGCACCATTATCTCCATAGTTTACTCCCCAATCATTGTTCATTCTAAACTTCATTTCTCCATCAATAAGGGTAACAATACCTCTAAAGACATCTGAGAACGGATCGTAATCTAACATAAAGTCTGGTGTTGCTCCCCAGTTGTTGTAAGCTCCTCCCACAATTCCAATAGAGAAGTTCTCCATGGTATAGGTAAGGTCATTTAAATTCATGGTAATCTTGTATGACCCAGCGGTTACAGCAATGTTTGCTCCTCCATTATCTAGTGTTCCGTCTGCACCGTTATCGCCATAATTTAATGCCCAATCGTTATTCTCTCTGAATTTAATTTCACCATCGATTAAGTTTACATATGCTACTAATACACCATCGGTATCAGTTTTGTAAAATGGTAAGTCTGGAGTTGCACCCCAGTTATTTGCTGCAGAGCCAACTACTCCCCAAGTGGTAGATAAATCTAAAACAGTAAGATAGGTAGTTACAGTAATGGTTACTTCATTAGAAATTCGCTCAAGTACGCTTCCTACATTTGCATCTGTAATTACAGAACGAATTCTCAATTCCATATCTCCAGTAGCATCTGGCGCTATGCCAGTTGCTTGAGCTGCATTATTTAACTGCGAGTTGGTTAACGAAATTGAATTTTGGTTCAATACTTTAGCCACTTCAATTGGGGTGGCAAAGCTTGTTCCAGGTGCTGCTGCTTCAAGGAAATACTCTACATCTACTCCTAAAGTAGATTGTAAAATAGCATCGTTCCACATAATGGTTACGGCTACGGCATCATTGTTTGCTAACGATAAGGTAAAGGCATCTCCATCTGCTATTCCTTCAAATGTTGGAGGATTTACCGGATAGGTGGTTACTAACATTAATACAGCGTTACTGTAATTCGTGCCAGCTTTAACTCTTAAGTACACCGCAATATCTTTAAACGTTGTGATTCCCGTATTGGTAATCGCTGTATTTAAATCGGCTACTGAAACAGAAAACGATTTTGTATTCGATGTTCCTAAATTGCTTACTGCAGCAAAATCTGAACTTAAAGACATTTCTATATCATAACTGCTGCTTCCAGTTACGTCATCTTTCCAAGCAATAGTAAATGCTGGGTTATCAGGATAATTAAAGTTTAAAAATACACTTGTTATCCCTGGTTGTTCTAATGTAAAGGCTGCTTCGGGTGAAGTAAACTCTATACTTTCTTCTACTTGACAAGCACTAAACAAAAGTGTTATTGCTACAAGTAAGAGGGGTATTCTTTTTAGATATAATTTCATTGTGCTATGTATTATAAAGTTAATGGGATAAGTATATATTCTCCCGTAAGGTCGTTAAACCATACATCATAATCGTCTTCAACAACTACAGGGATATTTGCCCCGTTTTCTGTTGCTACACCAGAGAAAGATGTTCCGCTAGCCCAAACACTACCTGTGTTGGTTAAAAACTGAACTTCTCCTGGAACTAATCGAACACTGTTCATGTACCAAATATGTGGGTCATGACTCAACTGGTTTATAGCTGTTGTTGAACCTACAGCGCTACCTTGAATAGACATGCTTGTAAACGATGGTGTTGATGTCGCGTTAAAGGGCTGTGTTTCAAAAGTTTTAGTTCCAAAGTCAATAGTAAAGGTATAGTACCCTGCTGCTGAAATTGGGAATACTTCTGGATCTGTTCCTCCACCTGGGTTTACTTCGATAGTACTTCCGTCGTTCGTACCCCATTGTGGTTGCCATAATCCTTTTACTTCTAATACTTTAAAGGCTCCTGCTCCAAAATACCCTGTGTAGTAGTATCGGTTAGCGTTGTTTGGATCTCTAAATACTGGTGGATTATTACTGTTATTATTCCATCCTGGTGCAGTTGCATCGCCAACTAAGTAATAATCCTTAAAAGGATAATTAAAGTATGGATATACCATAAACTGAACTGTATTCGAATTGGCAGTCATACTATTTTGTGTTCCTATAGAGGCTACAATTCTAGTGTATAAGGTTCCCCATTCAAATGGATTTAAACCTGCATTACTAGCTGCTGCATTTAACTCGCTTACCGATAAGGTAAGTGTAAAATTACCTGTGGTAGTAGCCGCTGTTACTGGACTAGTAAAGTCGGCATCATTTGCAAACTGCAATGCATAATTAACAGAGGTTGGTATTCCGTAGGTAGCATCTTCCCAATTGAAGGTTACCGCTGGGTTATTTCCATTAAACCCATCGAGTTCAATGTTTGAGATTGACAAGTCTGCTAATACAGGAGCTGTAGGTGTTGATACTACAAACTTCTCAGAGTCATCCTCACATGCGCTAAACAGCATAGTGAATGCTGCTAGCATAACAATTGATAGTCTTTTTATATTTTTCATCATATTCATGTTTTCTTAGTAACCTGCGTTTTGCGTTAAATTTGGATTTGCTGCTAAACTTGCTGCAGGAATAGGGTAGATGTCCATAGTGTTTGGTATCGCAATTCCATTGCTTCCATTTCCTTTCCATGCCCAGTTATAACTTCCTCCAGAAAACTTACCAAAACGAATTAGGTCTTGTCTTCTGTGTGCTTCCCAATGCAATTCTCTTGATCTTTCATCTAAGATAAAATCTAATGTTAATTGACCAGAAGAGATGGTGTTAGGGTTGTTTGCTCTAGTTCTTAAATCATTTACATATTGAACTGCTGTAGTCATAGAACCTCCAGAACCACCTCTTACTACTGCTTCTGCATACATTAAATACACATCGGCTAATCTAAATAATGGGAAATCGGTATCTACAAATGTTCTGTCGCTTCCAATACTTCCTGTAGAGGTAGTGTTAGAATATTTTGCGAGAATATATCCTTGATCTTGATCTGAAATATCGCTAATATCTATAGGACGTGATCCTGAAATAATAGTGTTTCTAGTATCGGTGTTAAACTCAGAACCCTCAAACAATTGTACAAATTGCTTACGTAGTCTAAGTGCTCCACCCCAACCACCGGTGTTTACACCTAATGATTCTCCGTTTTGCTCAATACTTCCAACTTCACCATTAATCATAACGGTTGTTGGTCCATAGTTTTGTGTATTTAAACCATCGGATATTACAGGGAAAATAATTTCATTTGCTGCTGAGTTGGTATTGCTATCTGCCATGAAATTGTGTAAATAGTTTGAAGCTAAGGTATATCCTCCGCCTACAATTCTATTACAATAATCAATACAGTCTGAGAATCTATCTTGCCCTATATACACTTGAGCATTCAAGTATATTTTAGCAAGAATCATCCAAGCTACCCCTTTGTCTACTCTACCATGCTCATTTTGCATTGGTGCAGCAAGGTCTGCTTCTGCAGCCATTAATTCACTCTCAATAAAGTTGAATAAATCTGCTCTGTCAGCTTGCGGTGGAAATACATTTAAAGGATCATCTTCGGTTACAAAGTTTGCTTTTCCAAATAAATCCATTAAGTGGTAGTACGATAAGGCTCTTAATACTCTAGCCTCTGCTCTGTAGGTAGTTATCTCAGCTCTTGTAGCTGCAGACACATTTCTACTATCTAATTTTTCGGTAGTAGTTTCTCTTAAGAAATTGTTTGCAAACGCAATAGATACGTGAGCTCTACCAAACATTCCTGCTAAAATAGGGTTTTGTGCAGTCCATAAGTTTCGTTGTATTTCTCTAGTACCCGCATCGTTTTCATAAGACCAAATCATTTGATCTGCAGAAAGGGTTTGTAAATACAATAATACACGTCCGTATTGACTTGTTCCTGCATCTAAACCTGCAATATTAGAGTTTCCAGGGCCATCAGTTCCGGTTAAGGCTAAGTTGGCGTAAATTCCTGCTAATACTTGCTTATATGCTGCTTCGTCTTTAAACAACTCATCTCCCAAAGTGGTCTGATCATCGTCGGGGTTGGTATTCAAGTCGTTTGTACATGAGATTGCAAAAGCTGCAAAGACAAATACGAGAACGAGTTGTTTTAGTGTTTTTAAATCTGTTTTCATTCTAAAATAATTTTCCATTAAAATTTAATATTAGCTCCAAATAAGAATGTTCTTGGTCTTGGATAAATTAAATTATCTAAACCATTAAAGACTTCTGGATCTAAACCAGAATAATTTGTAATAACAAATACATTTTGAACTCCTGTCCATAATCGTACACTTTTCAATTTGCTGTTTTGTTGATTGAATGTGTATCCTAGCGTAATGTTGTCCATTTTTAAGAATGAAGCGTTTTCTAAATAAATATCAGAACGAACTACATCAGACTGTGTTTGGAAGTTAGTGTTGAGTACCGCAGTACCTACGTTTCCTAATACAGCATTGTCTCTTAATAATTCGTATTGACTTCTATTGGCTAAGGCATCGTTATATACATAGTTTCCTATACTCGCTCTTAAGTTGAACGCTAGATCCCAATTTTTATAATTGAAACTGTTTTGGAATCCTAATAAAACATCTGCATCTGGACTTTCTTTTAGGTAACGGTCGTCATCATTGGTGATTCCGTCTCCGTTAAGGTCTGCATATGCTCCTTCAATTGGATTTCCGTTGGCATCATATAACTGTTTGTATAAATGGAAAGCATAAGGAGATTCTCCTTCTCTTAACAATTGAATGGTTGCTCCAACTCCCGCAGAAATACCACCAGTTCTTACATCTTGGTTTAAGGCTAGTGCTTTAATCTCTCTATCTAAATAGGTAGCGTTAAAGTTAAAATTCCATTTAAAGTCTTCGGTATCGAAAAGATCTCCATTTAAGGAGAATTCTAAACCTCTAATTTCTAACTCACCAATGTTCTGAATGATACTATTGGTAAAGTTGGTTCCATCAGCTACTGCTGCGTTGAATAATAAATCTTTAGAGTTTTTCTTAAATGCGTTAATCGATCCAGAAAACTTATCATCAAATAAACCATAATCTAAACCAAATTCTAAAGTAGCAGTCTCTTCCCACTTTAAGTCTGGGTTAACAGCACTTGGAATGTTGGTAGTAATTACATTGTTTCCAAAGAAGTATTGTGAGTTTTGCTCACCAGAACGATACTTATCTAAGAAGATTAAGGCATCAGAAATAGCCTGTTGTCCGTTCTCACCATAACTCGCTCTTAATTTTAAATTAGAGAAAACTTTAGAATCCTTTAAAAAGTCTTCATCGCTAATTTTCCAAGCTAAAGCAGCTCCAGCAAAGTTAGCCCAACGGTTTGTAGGACTAAAATTAGAACTTCCATCTCTTCTAAAGTTTAAGGTAAGTAAGTACTTTTCCATAAACGTAATATTAGCTCTACCAAAATATCCAATAGTCACAATATCGGTATTGTTGTATTGTGTGCCAAAAGAGTTTGGATCTAAGATATTTCCAGAAAAGGTTCCACGATCATCTTTAAAAATCTGATACGAATATCCTGCAGTAAAGTCAGTTTTTACGTTTTTAAATTCTTTTGAGTAGTTAAAATAGGCATCTATTAATTGGTTGGTCTTTTCAGCAAAGTAGGTTGATTGACCACCCACAAATAATAAATCTTGGTTTTGAGTAGCTACAAAAGGAGAAGCTATATTAGAACCATTCGATTTTGTTCTATCGTATCCAACATTTACGGTAGCGGTTAAGTTGTCTATAAAATGTACTTTATAATCTAACTTTACATTTCCGTAGATACGCTCCCCTAAACTGGTGTTGTTGTTTAGCATTAATGCAGCTACAGGGTTTTGAGTACCATTTAGTATGGTAGTTCCAATTCTATGTTGATAATATCCTCCAAAAGGAGAAGAACTGTCATAGATAGGTTGTGTTGGATCGTAACGAAGCGCGGCTCCAATTTGTCCAGAATCAGCAAAACGGTTATGCTCAAAAGAACGGTTAAAGTTTACACTTACTTTTAAATGATCTTCGAAAAACGAAGGGTTTAATGCTAGTGAAACGTTGTTTCTTTTAAAGTTAGAGGTTAATAAAGCTCCTTCTTGATCTGTAAATCCGATTGATAAACGTGCAGGAATCTTCTTTAAAATAGAACCGCTAACCGAAAGGTTATGAATAGAAGACAAGGTGTTTCTAAAAATAGCTTCTTGCCAATCGGTATTACCATTCCCTAACAATCCTACATCTTGTGGACGTTGTTGTGCAATGATATCACGGTATTCGTTAGCAGAAAAAACACTAATCTTATCTGCTAAATTACCAGCACTGTACTGAATATCGTAATCTAAGCTAAATGATGATTTTCCTTTTTTAGTAGTAATAATGATAACCCCGTTAGAAGCTCTAGAACCGTAAATAGCAGTTGCAGAAGCATCTTTTAATACAGAGAAAGATTCAATATCATTTGGGTTAATTGTTGCTAAGACCCCTCTAGATCCTGATACTCCTCCGTTGTTGATAGGAAGTCCATCAATTATAATTAAAGGATCGTTAGAAGCATTAATAGAGGATCCCCCTCTAATTCGTATTGCAGAACCAGAACCAGGTGCACCACTTGTTGTTATGCTAACCCCAGAAACTCTACCTGCAAGTAAGTTTTCTGGTGTTACAATATTACCTTTTGTAAATCCTTTAGATGTAATTGCCTCAACAGATCCTGTTGCATCTCTTACGGTGGTGGTACCATAACCTACCACAACAATTTCATCTAATCGTTCGGAACTTTCTTCTAACAATACCGTTAGATTAAAATTTGTTCCAATTGTAATTTCTTGATTTTTAAACCCTAAATACGTAAAAACAAGAATATCTCCTGTTTTTGCCTTAATTTCAAAGTTTCCATCAAAATCAGTATTAGTTCCGTTAGTTGTCCCTTTTACTAATACATTTACTCCAGGTAATCCTTCACCTGTTGTCTTATCTTTTATCACACCCTTCACTGTTTGCTGAGCAAATAGTACAAAAGAGGAGCATAAAAGAAAACCAGTTAGTAATAATTTTAAATTTCTCATGTATTTGTTTGTTAAATAATAACTGTAAATTTGACTTGTGATTACAATAAATTTACATTCCACTTGGTGAATATATAATATATCTAATTACAACCTTTAGTATATAACTTGCGAAAACGTTTTCGTGTTGAAAACTTTTTGCTTAAAATTGCTAACTCAACAAAAGTAGACCTCTAATTTAAGGATAATATCAATTAATGAAGCAGAAAATTACTATTAAGACAATCGCAAAGGAGTTAGGCGTATCTACCTCAACCGTTTCAAAAGCACTGAGAGATAGTCATGAGATTAGTATAGAAACCAAAGAAAAAATAAAAGCTTTTGCGTCGCATTACAACTATAAACCCAACAATTTAGCGCTTCAGTTACGAAACCAAAAAACCAAAGTTTTGGGGGTTATTTTACCCAAAATTGTACATCACTTTTTCTCTACTGTGATTAAAGGAATTGAGAGTGGAGCTAGTGAAAAAGGCTACCATATCATGGTGTGTTTTTCTAACGAGTCGTATGAAAGTGAGGTTAATAATTTAAAGGTATTATCTAACGGCAGTGTCGATGGATTATTGGTGTCTATTTCCAAAGAAACCTTGATGAATAAAGACTTTGAGCACTTTCAAGGCTTAGTTAATGAAGAGATTCCCTTAGTAATGTTCGATCGTGTAGTAGATAGCATTGCCTGCGATAAAGTAGTGGTAGATGATGTAGGGGCAGGGTATAAAGCAACCCAGCATTTAATTGGAACTGGATGCACAAAAATAGGAATGCTAACCACTCCAGAACATGTAAATGTAGGGTACCTAAGAAAGCAAGGTTATGTTAGAGCCTTAGAAGAAGCCCAAATGGCTGTGCAAAAAGAATACATTTTAGAAATCGATGAATCACAAGAATTAAAGCCACAGATAGCTAAAATTATCGCGCAAGATATTGATGCTATTTTTGCTGTAAATGAAATTTATGCGGCTGTAGCCATCCAAGTAATTAAAGAGAAGGGCATGAATGTTCCTGAAGATATTTCAGTGATTGGCTTTACTGATGGCTTGATTTCTGAGTTTTCATCACCCTCCATTTCAGCAATCGTTCAACATGGGTTTACCATGGGTAAACAAGCAGTAGAACTCCTGATTGATCGTATTGAAAATGAACATGCACAAATAGAGCCCAGAACAAAAGTTATCTCAAGTAATTTACATCTTAGAGAATCTACGCGGCATTAATTTTTTAATTTTGAATTGAAATTCGTAAAAAATTATATCTTTACGACTTTATTAATCGATTTATCAATAATTTACATTCCACAAATTAAGGATTGATAAGTCATTAGCGCTTATCGTAATACTAACGAATACTTACGATAATGAAAAAGCGTAGATTAGGTTTCTGGGAAATCTGGAACATGAGTTTTGGATTTTTAGGAATTCAAATGGGTTTTGCACTGCAAAATGCCAACGCAAGTAGAATACTTCAAATTTTTGGTGCCGATGTTCATGAACTATCTTGGTTCTGGCTTATAGCCCCTTTTATGGGACTCGTAGTACAGCCCATTATAGGTCATTACAGCGACAATACCTGGACACGTTTCGGAAGGCGTAAACCATTCTTTTTATTAGGAGCTGTTTTAGCATCTATAGGAATGGTCTTAATTCCACAAGCCGATTTTATGATTGCAATATTACCTGCCTTATGGGTAGGTGCGGGGATGTTGATGATTATGGATGCCTCTTTTAATATCGCTATGGAGCCTTTTAGAGCTTTAGTAGCCGATAATTTAGCTGACGAGCAAACCACACAAGGATTTAGCATTCAAACTGCATTAATAGGCATAGGTGCTGTGGTAGGTTCTTGGTTGCCATGGGTTCTTACCAATTGGTTTGGAGTCGCTAAAACTGCTGAAAAAGGTGTAGTGCCCGACAATCTATTGTGGTCTTTTATTATTGGCGCAACAGTTCTGGTGCTATCTATTTTGGTAACCATTTTTACCACCAAAGAATATTCTCCTGAAGAGTTAGCTCAATTCGAATCTGGAAACGATGATCATATTGAAGACAAGAAAGCTAAATTAACAGACATTTTTGAAGATTTTAAAAAGATGCCAGAAACCATGCGTCAACTTAGTCAGGTGCAGTTTTTTAGTTGGTTTGCGCTCTTTGGTATGTGGGTGTTTGCTGTACCAGCAATCGCACAACACGTGTATGGACTTCCGCCTTCAGATTCTAGCAGTGCAACCTACCAAGAAGCAGGAAATTGGGTAGGAATCTTATTTGGTATATATAATGGTGTCTCAGCAATCTTTGCTTTTCTAATTCCAACAATAGCCAAAAAAATATCTAGAAAAGTGACACATGCCTTAGCATTATTTTGTGGAGGTAGTGGTTTGTTGATGATCTATTTGATTAGTGACCCAATGCATTTAATTATTCCTATGATATTTATTGGTATCGCTTGGGCAAGTGTCTTATCGATGCCTTACGCCATGCTTGCAGGTTCTATTCCGCCAAAGAAAATGGGAGTGTATATGGGTATCTTCAACTTTTTTATAGTTATTCCTCAAATTATCAATGGAATTATTGGCGGGCCTTTAGTAAAATATGCTTATGATAATCATGCAATATTTGCTTTAGTAGTTAGCGGATTAAGTTTTATTATTGCAGGATTATTATCGTTTAAAATTAATGATCAAAAAGAGCGTGTAGCGCATGAATAAAAAAGGATTTATATTCGATTTAGATGGTGTTATTGTAGATACCGCTAAATACCATTTTTTAGCTTGGAAAAATTTGGCCAATAGTATTGGATTAGATTTTACAGAAGCACAAAATGAAGAATTAAAAGGAGTGAGTAGGGTTCGTTCTTTGGAAATGATTTTATCATGGGGTGGTATCACATTGTCTGAAGATGAGTTTATGGAACTCATGGCAACAAAAAACAACAACTATTTAGACTTTGTCAATCAAATGGATACCGATGAGATTCTAGAGGATGTACCCAAGGTATTAGATTATCTCAAAGCACAAAATCAACCAATAGCATTAGGCTCTGCCAGTAAAAATGCAAGAACCATTCTTCAAAAGGTAGCCCTTTTAGACACTTTTAACGTGATTGTTGATGGTACCAATGTAAGTAAAGCAAAACCAGATCCTGAGGTGTTTTTAAATGCAGCGAAAGGATTAACTGTTGACCCCAAAAACTGTATAGTTTTTGAAGATTCTGTAGCAGGTATTCAAGCAGCCAATAGTGCAGCTATGACTTCTATAGGGATAGGTGATGCAGAAATTCTCTCCGAAGCAGATTATATCTTTAAAGATTTTACCCAAATAAGTGTCGACTTTATAAAAGAGCTTATTGAAAAAGAGTAACAAAATAACGTGAAAACGTATTAAAAAAGTACAACAATGAATCAAGATTATATTATCCCTAACGATTGGTCCATTTTAGAAAACGGATTTAATCCAGAGACTGTGAAGTCCTCTGAAAGTTTATTTAGTATCGGAAATGGTGCCATGGGGCAACGTGCTAATTTCGAAGAGCACTACTCAGGGCCAACATTTCAAGGAAGTTATATTGCTGGTGTTTATTATCCAGATAAAACCCGTGTAGGTTGGTGGAAAAACGGATATCCAGAATACTTTGCTAAAGTATTAAATGCTCCAAGTTGGATTGGGATTAAAGTACAGATTAACCAAGAAGAGTTAGATTTATTTGCGTGTAAAGAGGTGAAAAACTTTACTCGCGAACTCAATATGAAAGAAGGATGGTTGGCCAGAAGTTTTGATGCAACACTACAAAATGGTGTTGAGGTAAGAGTAGCAGCCAAACGCTTTTTAAGTATAGATCACGATGAGCTAGGCGTTATCAAATATCAAGTAACGCCATTAAATACCCATGCGACCATTACGTTTACACCCTATTTAGATGGTGGAATTACTAATGAAGACACCAACTGGGATGATCAATTTTGGGATGTCCTTAACATCACACAAGAAGCCCATCAAGCGTTTATTAAAGCAAAGACCATGAAGACAGATTTTTATACCTGTACCTTTATGGAGTCTAAAGTATTTATCGATGGCAATGAAATGCACATTGACCCTAAAGAACGCAAAACATCAACCTTTGTAAGTTTGAGCTACAGCTCAGAGGTTACCCAAGGGCAAACCTATGAAATCCAAAAATTTGCGGGCTATGTAGTAGACCGCAATCACGATAAATATGAATTAGTAGATGCTGCCAAGGCAGTCTTAGCAACTGGTACCACCTTAGGCTTTGAGGGATTATTTTCGCTACAACAAAATGCATGGGCTCAAATTTGGGACATGGCCGACATTACTATTTCCGGCGATACCAGAGCACAACAAGGTATTCGTTTTAATATTTTCCACCTAAATCAAACCTACCTTGGAACCGATGCTTCATTAAATATTGGGCCGAAAGGATTTACTGGTGAAAAATATGGTGGAAGTACCTATTGGGATACAGAAGCGTATTGTATTCCGTTTTATATGGCAACAAAAGATCAGAAAGTTGCACGTACACTGTTAGAATATCGCTACAATCATTTAGAGAAAGCGATTGAGAATGCTAAAAAACTCGGATTTACCAATGGTGCCGCATTGTACCCTATGGTTACCATGAATGGTGAGGAGTGTCATAATGAATGGGAAATTACTTTTGAAGAAATTCACAGAAATGGCGCCATAGCCTTTGCTATTTACAATTATTATAGATACACCAACGATTTTAGTTATATCCCTGAAAAAGGATTGGAAGTCTTGATTGGTATTGCTCGTTTTTGGCATCAGAGAGCAACCTATTCTAATGAAAAAGAAAAATATGTCATCTTAGGAGTTACCGGTCCGAATGAGTACGAAAACAACGTAAATAACAACTGGTATACAAACTATATTGCAGTATGGTGTATTCAATATGCTATGGAATGTATCGCTACAGTTGCAGCAGCATATCAAGAAGACTATGATAGAATTGTAGCTAAAACAGGCATTACTGCTGCAGAACTTACCGATTGGAAAAAGGTAGCAGAGCACATGTATTACCCATTTGATAAAACTAGAAATATTTACCTTCAACAAGATGGTTTCTTAGACAAAGAATTAATAACCGTTGCAGATTTAGATTCATCTATACGTCCTATCAACCAACATTGGTCTTGGGATCGAATTTTACGCTCACCTTATATCAAGCAAGCCGATATTTTACAAGGGTTCTACTTTTTTGAAGACCATTTTACTATCGAAGAATTAGAACGTCATTTCGATTTCTACGAGCCTTTTACAGTGCATGAAAGTTCACTGTCGCCATGTGTGCACAGTGTACAAGCAGCAAAGTTAGATAGAATGGATCAGGCGTATACCTTTTACTTAAGAACGTCTAGGTTAGATTTAGATGATTACAATCATGAAGTACACGAAGGACTTCACATTACTTCCATGGCGGGTACTTGGATGAGTATTGTAGAAGGTTTTGGAGGAATGCGAGTAAAGGAAAACACCTTGTCTTTTGCGCCTAAAATCCCAAAAGAATGGGATGCCTATTCATTTAAATTAAACTTTAGAAATCAAATACTAAACGTAAATGTTCATCAACAAAAGACAACATTTACCTTAGAAGGATCAGAAGCACTTACTATTCTAGTAAATGGTACTTCTGTTGAGGTTAGTCCTAATGCATCTGTTACGGTATAACCCTTATCAATATTGCTTCCAGCAAGAGTAAAAACTACTACTCTTGTTGGTGTAGCATAACATTACAAACAATAAATTCAGACTCATGAAAAAAATGGTCTTCCTTTTTGTGCTTTCAAGTTTTGTATTAGCTTGTTCAAAAGATACCCAAAAAGCAGTATCTACACCCAAAGCGACTTTTAGTCCAGATCAGGTAGATCCACCAAATTGGTGGGTAGGTTTTAAGAATACCAAGTTACAACTGCTGGTAAAAGCCGAGGCAATTGGAAGTACTTCACCAAAAATTAACTACCCAGGAGTCACCATCAGTAAATTACACAAAGCCAAGAGTCCTAATTATCTTTTTATTGATCTTTCTATTTCAAAAGATACTAAACCAGGTACTTTTCAAATCGATTTTGAGCAAGCAGCAGACGAAACCAAATCCATAGTATACGAACTAAAGCAACGTACTAAACCAGCGGCAGCCTTTAAAGGTTTTGATAGTTCTGATGCTATTTACCTGATAACGCCCGATCGTTTTGCAAATGCCAACCCCAAGAATGATCAAATACCCGGATTATTGGAACAAGAGGTGAATAGAAACCACGATTATAAACGTCATGGAGGAGATTTAGAAGGAATTACCACTCATCTAGATTATATTGATACAATGGGTTTTACAGCCATTTGGCCCTGTCCGGTATTAACCAACGATATGCCCGGACAATCGTATCATGGGTATGCAATGACAAATTTCTACGAAGTAGATCCTCGTTTCGGAACGCTTTCAGAATACAGAACATTAGCAGACGAAGCTAGAAAACGAGGAATAAAGCTAATTATGGATCAAGTCGCCAATCACTGTGGTTTAAACCATTGGTGGATGAAAGACCTCCCTTTTGAAGATTGGGTAAACTATCAAAAAAATTACGAGGATAATATTGAGAATTGGGGACATGAGGTGAATATTAACTCAACTCACAGACGAACTACAAATCAAGACCGATACGCTGCTCAGATTGATAAAGATGAAATGAATGATGGTTGGTTTGTGGCAGGAATGCCAGATCTTAATCAACGCAATCCGTTTATGGCAACCTATTTAACTCAAAATAGCATTTGGTGGATAGAAACCTTAGAACTAGGAGGCATTCGTCAAGATACCTATCCGTATCCAGACAAAGCATTTATGTCTCAGTGGGCAGGGGCAATTATGAAAGAATATCCCAACTTTAGCATTGTAGGTGAGGAGTGGAGTTATAATCCCTTGCTAATTGCCTATTGGCAACAAGGACACCAAAATACCGATGGATATGAATCTAATTTAAAATCTTCTATGGATTTTGCCATGCAACAAAACATTGTTGATGCCCTTAACCAAGAGGAATCATGGGATAAAGGTTTGATAAAAATCTATGAAGGGTTAGCAAATGATTTTGCGTATCACAGTCCAAAAGATATTATGGTATTTCCAGACAATCATGATATGAGTAGAATTTTTACGCAACTAAAAGGAAATATTGCTAAAACAAAAATGGCCTTGGGCTATGTGTTGAGTTTACCTCGTATCCCCCAATTGTATTATGGAACCGAAATTTTAATGAACGATTTTGATAAGCCAGGAGACCACGGGTTAATACGCACAGATTTCCCTGGAGGATGGGCTGATGATACCATTAACGCGTTTACTGGAGAAGGATTAACATCCGATCAAAAAGAGATGCAGCAATACCTAAAAAAGGTGTTGAACTACAGAAAAAATAGTACCGCTATTCATGAAGGAAAAACAATTCACTTTGCTCCTAGAGGAGGATTGTATGTGATGTTTCGAATTTATAAAGATGAAGTTGTAGCGGTGCTTTTAAATAAATCGAAAAGAACATCGGTATCTACAGAAATGATGAAAGAAATAGGTATTGAAGGAGCTTTGGTACAGGATATTATTACCGGAGAAGAACAGCGCTTTACTGACGATATCAAAATACATCCAGAAGGAATTACCTTGCTGACAACAAAATTTTAAATCATGAAAAATATACTTTTGAGCTGTTGTATCTCACTGTGTTGTTTTGCTTGTAAACAGCATAATAAAGAAGCTCATACCACTCCTGGAATTGTGGTAACTCAACAACATGGGATACAATTAAGTAGTGGAAAAATCGACCGAATTGTTAAATTCCCTTCAACATATATCAGTCCAAGAGCAGTAGACGTTTGGATGCCAGATGGATATTCATCAACTAAACAGTATGCTGTGGTATACATGCATGACGGACAAATGCTTTTCGATTCCACTTCAACCTGGAATACACAAGAATGGAAAGTAGATGAATGGGCTTCTACATTGATGGAACAAAAAAAGGTAAAAGATTTTATTGTGGTTGCAGTTCACAATATCTCTAAGATTCGTTGGAATGATTATTTTCCTCAAAAAGCGTTCAATTACCTAACCAAAGAAGTACAAGATTCCATAAAAGCCAAAGCTGAAGTTGCAGATGTTAACATTAAGATGAATGCCGATAACTATTTGAAATTTTTAACCCAAGAACTCAAACCTTATATAGATAAGCATTACAGTGTATTTACCTCGGCAGATCAGACCTCAATAGCAGGGTCTAGCATGGGAGGCTTAATATCTATGTATGCCATTTCAGAATATCCTGAGGTATACGGATCAGCAGCGTGTATTTCTACCCATTGGCCTGGGATGAGCGTTTCTGAAAACAATCCCCTGCCAGAGGCAATTTTTGCATATATGAGAGCACAACTCCCCAGTCCTAAGAATCACCGCTTGTATTTTGATTTTGGAACAGCAACGCTGGACCAATATTATCCTCAATACGAAACTGCCGTGAATACTATTTTTCAAGAGAAGGGATATGATTCTTCTACTTTTGTAAATCTTAGATTTGAAGGAGCCGACCATTCTGAAAACTCTTGGAATTTACGACTAAACCACCCTTTTATCTTTTTATTACAGGAATAACATGCGATCTTTAACAATTTATTGGTTATTACTATGTGTTGTTCAGCTTAGTGTTGCTCAACATCCCTCAAGAATCTACCAATCTCATTCAGAGGAAAACGGAGTGTTTCGTGTACAGACAAATGATGGGCATTATGTTTTTCAATTCTATACCCCAGAAATTTTAGAAACCTCCTTTATACCGAACGGAGAAGTTTTTTCAAAAGCCTCACATGCCGTGGTTTTAACACCTCAACAGCTTAAAACAAGGTATACATATGTAGGGAATACCATTACATATGCTTCCTCAGGCTTATCGGTAAATATTACTACTTCGCCTTTTCAGGTTAGCTATCAGTATAAAGGCAAAAATATTACGGCCGAAAAGTTAGGCTATCATAAAAAGGGTTCTTCAGATGCCATTTCCTTTCATTTAGATTCAAATGAGGTGTTGTATGGTGGAGGCGCTAGGGCATTAGGAATGAACAGAAGAGGATACAAACTTCAACTCTACAACAAAGCGCACTATGGGTACGAAACACATTCGGAGTTAATGAATTTTACCTTACCAATAGTAGTTTCATCAAATCAATACCTGATTCATTTTGATAATGCACCCATCGGTTATTTAGATTTAGATAGTCAACAAAACAATACCCTAACCTACGAAACCATTTCGGGGAGAAAAACCTATCAAATTGTTGTAGGGAATTCTTGGACAGACCTAGTGTACCATTACACACAACTCACCGGAACGCAACCATTGCCCCCTCGTTGGGCCTTTGGTAATTTTTCAAGTCGATTTGGATACCACTCTCAGAACGAAACCGAAGCTACCATTCAAAAATTTAACGAGGAAGAAATTCCAGTTGATGCTATCATTTTAGACTTGTATTGGTTTGGTAAAACTGTACAAGGTACTATGGGGAATTTAGCTGTAGATACCGATTCATTTCCAGATATGAAAGGAATGGTACAACGCTTAAACGCGAAAGGAGTTCAGACAGTGCTCATTACAGAACCCTTTGTATTAACCACCTCAAA
>CBFHVY010000009.1:0-38148 GCA_965659555.1 Flavobacteriaceae bacterium | reverse complement strand
AACACTAATGCCATCACAGATTATGGTGCTACGCTTGGTCGGGTGCTGTTTTACGATAAAAAACTATCTATAAACAATACCATTTCTTGTGCCTCTTGTCATAAACAAGAAGCAGGATTTTCAGATAATCTTACGGTAAGTGTTGGTTTCGATGGGGGAACTACGCCAAGAAATTCTATGGGTTTAGCTAATGCTAAGTTTTACAGAAATGGTCGTTTTTTCTGGGATGAACGTGCTGCTAGTTTAGAAGATCAAGTATTGCTACCTATTCAAGACCATATTGAAATGGGAATGACGCTACCTGATCTTGTAGTGAAGTTAGCAGAAGAATCCTATTATGCACCCTTATTTACCAATTCCTTTGGAGATACCACCATAACTAGTGAACGAATTTCTCTAGCCTTAGCACAATTTGTACGGTCTATGGTGTCTTATCAATCTAAGTTTGATACAGGCTTGTCTATGACAACAACTCCTGGGCAAAATTTTCCAAATTTTACAGCTTCAGAAAACTTAGGTAAAAATCTATTCTTTAGCAACAGAACACGTTGTTCAGAATGTCATGTGACTAATTCTTTTGTGGGAGACCGAGCTAGAAATAACGGTTTAGATGCTGTGTTAACCGATTTAGGAGTGGGTGGAGTTACTGGAAATCAAAATGATAGAGGCGCTTTTAAAGCACCTTCGCTGCGCAATATTGCACTAACGGGGCCTTTTATGCACGACGGTAGATTTGAAACCCTAGCTCAGGTAATAGAACACTATAATTCGGGGGTTCAAAATAGTCCAGATTTAGACGGAAGATTGCGTTTAGCAAACGGACAAGTGCGTCGTTTGAATTTAACGGCTCAAGAAAGTCAGGCTTTGCTCGACTTTTTAAACACTCTAACCGATCCTGTTTTTATAGCTGATCCCAAATACTCAGATCCCTTTGTAAACTAAATCGTGTCATGAAAAAGGAATTGTTATTAGTGATAGTTTTTTAGTTTTAAAACTACCATCGCTTGTTCAACAACAATACCACCTATTTTGCTTATATAATGTTGACTTCAATTTCTAAAGAGATTGAAAATAGAGTTTTAATGCTGTCTTGAATCTTATGGGCAAGATCGAGAATTTCTTTTCCTGAGGCTTTTCCGTAATTTACTAAGACTAAGGCTTGCTTTTCATGAACCCCTGCATCACCAAATCGTTTGCCTTTAAACCCAGCTTGTTCAATTAGCCACCCAGCAGGTATTTTTACCTGTTGATCTTCTAAAAGATAGTGAGGCATTGTGGGGTATTCTTTTTGAAGGCTAGTGAAATGACTATGAGACACGACAGGGTTCTTAAAAAAACTCCCACTATTACCAAGCACTGCCGGATCGGGGAGTTTAGATTGACGAATGGCAATTACAGCTTCTGCAATAGTATGTATAGAAGTGGGTTTTTGATGTTCGGTTAGCCAGGTTTCAATGGCTCCATATGATGTGTGGAGTTGATGTGAATGTTTACTCAGCTTAAAACTTACAGATGTGATGATGTATTGCCCTTTGAGTGCTTGTTTAAAAACCGAGTTTCTATACCCAAAAGCACAATCTGTATTTGAAAACTCAACCATCTTACCCGTAGCAATTTCAAGAGCGGTTACTTTGGTAATGGTATCTTTTACCTCTACACCATAAGCACCTATGTTTTGTATAGGACAGGTTCCTACATTTCCTGGAATTAAAGAAAGATTTTCCAAGCCTCCGTAGCCCTCTCTAACGGTCCAAGAAACAAAATCGTGCCAATGCTCTCCTGCATTTACAGTTAAAAAAACAGCAGCTTCTGTTTCTCGATCTATGGCAATTCCTTTACAATTGATGTGAACCACTAAAGCGTCATTAATAGCTTTAGTAAGTAGCATGTTGCTACCACCACTCAACAGGAATAGCTTTTGTTCTTGTTGTACAACTTCTTGTAGTTCGTGGAGATAGTTGATACTTATAAATCGTTTTGCAAGTACGTCTACACCAAAGGTGTTGTAGTTTTTTAACGATATATGTTCTTGAATATTCACTAGTCTTTATACACCTTAAGCGCTTCTTCTAAGATATGTAATGTTTTTTTCAAACTGTCTTCGTTAAGCACATAGGCAATTCTAATTTGGTTTAAACCTACTCCTGGAGTAGAGTAAAATCCGGCAGCTGGAGCAACCATTACAGTTTCACCATCAACATCGAATGAATCTAAAAGCCACTTCGCAAAATGTTCTGCATTGTTAACAGGGAGTTCCACGATGCAATAAAAAGCTCCTTTTGGAATACCAACTTTTACACCAGGAATACGTTGTAAACCTTCTACTAATGTATTTCGTCTGTTGGTATATTCTTCTTTTACTTCATCAAAATAGCTTTGCGGAGTGCTTAGCGCGGCTTCAGAGGCAATTTGAGCAAGTGTTGGCGGACTTAATCTTGCTTGTGCAAATTTAAGTACGGTTTGTATTACTTCTGTATTTCTAGAAACTAGGCAGCCAATTCTAGCACCACACATGCTGTAGCGTTTCGATACCGAATCAATCATAATCGCATGGTCTTCTAGACCTTCTTCTTGCATTACAGAATAGTGAACAGCATCGCCATAAGCAAACTCTCTGTACACTTCATCAGCAACCAAAAACAGGTTGTGTTTTTTAACAATGGCTGCTAACTTTTTAATTTCTTCTTTACTGTACAAATATCCGGTAGGATTCCCAGGGTTACAGATTAAAATAGCTTTGGTTTTTGGCGTAATCAATTTTTCAAATTCCTCAATAGGAGGCAGTGCAAAATTGTTTTCAATTTTTGAAATTACTGGGACTACGTTTATGCCAGATGCTACCGAAAATCCATTATAATTGGCATAAAAGGGCTCGGGTATAATTACTTCGTCACCTTCATCCATAATACTTCCAAAGGCAAAAAGTAAAGCCTCACTACCACCAGTAGTTACTACTATATCGTTATGATGAACATTAATATCATGCTGCGCGTAATAGCCAGCAATTTTTGTTCTGTATTCTTCTGAACCTTCTGAACGGGTATAGGCTAAAATTTTAAGGGAATGGACTGCTACAGCATCTAGGGCTATTTCAGGAGTTTTAATGTCAGGTTGACCAATGTTGAGGTGGTATACTCGTTTTCCCGCTTTTTTTGCAGCTTCTGCAAAGGGTACTAACTTACGAATAGGAGATTCTGGCATTAACTGCCCTTTTTTAGATATTACCGGCATAATAAGGTCTGTTTTGTACTCCTGCAAATTTGCGAATTAAATTTTACACCTCCACAATTTTTATTCGTAGATTTCATGTGTTTTAAAGGTTAAAGTTTTGCTAAAACAAAATAAATTACCGGCTTTATTTGTAAATTCGTTTGTGATGAAATTACCAATTGCAACACGTTATTTTTACCTATTATTTTTCTTTTTTTTTAGTATTCATTTCACGCAGGCTCAAACAGGTTTTAAGTTTATTGATCAGACCGAAGACAAGGCCAAAGTTCGTTTTAGGTTAGTTAATAACCTTATTGTAATGCCAATTACGATTAATGGCAAAGAGCTCTCTTTTATCTTAGATAGTGGGGTTAATAAGACCATTTTATTTAGTTTAATGGAAACCGATACCTTGGGATTACAAGACGTAAAAAGAATTTCGTTGCAAGGATTAGGGCAGGGGCAACCAGTAGAAGCGCTATTGTCTAAGAATAATACCTTTCAGATTGATAAAATATCCAGTAACGAAGAAGCTTTGTTTGTTATACTTGAAGATCAGTTTGAACTCTCGTATAAAATGGGGGTGACCATTCACGGCATTATTGGCTATACCTTACTCAAAAACTTTATAGTAAATATTGACTATAAACGACGGTATATTGAGTTTTACAATCCTAAACTATTTCAAGAAAAAAGATGTCGTAAATGTCAAACCTTTCCCTTGGTATTTCACAACGACAAACCTTATATTAATGCGGCAGTAACTACAGGTGAAACTTCGAATGAAGAAATCTCTGTAAAACTCCTTATAGATTCTGGAGGTAGTGATTCGCTTTGGTTATTCGAAGGCGCTCAAGAAAACATTACACCCCCCAAAAAGTATTTTGATGACATTCTTGGAGAGGGGTTAAGTGGTGCTATTTATGGCAAACGATCTCGAATTGAAAATTTTAGATTGGGCACTTTTGAAATCCCCAAGCCAACGGTATCGTATTTAGATACCGTATCTACAGTGAATGCTAGGGCAGTAGAGGATAGAGATGGGAGTTTGGGTGGAAACATTTTAAAGCGCTTTCAGGTCTGGTTTGATTATGCGAATGCCAAAGTGACTTTCAAAAAGACGGGATCTTTTACAACAGGCTTTGATTATAACATGAGTGGTTTAACCGTGGTGTATGATGGAGAACGTTTGGTTAAAAAGCCGATTAAGGCAGAAATAAGTATTTACAATACCCAAAATAATATTGAAAGTCCAAACAATATAAAATCTTTTGTAACCAGTTATAATTACTTGTTCAGACCTTTATTTAAAGTTGATAAAGTGGTCAAAGGATCGCCAGCAGATCTTGCTGGAATTCAGTCTGGCGACTTTATTATGTCTATCAACAATAAAGAAGCTTTTGATTATCGCTTAGAACAGATTGTATCGCTATTTCAAGAACGCGACAACAAAAGAATTCTAATGACGGTTAAGCGAAATGGAAAAACCTTAAACTTTAAGTTTAGATTAAAAAGAGAAATCTAGTTGTCGTTAGACAACATACTTTTCTTAGCTTCTGGTACCGAAGATACTTCAACAAACCCTTTGATTCTAATTTGCTTAGCTGCAGTTTTTGCATTAGAAAAAATGGTAATCATTTTTGAAAAACCACCAGGTCTTTTGGTGTCATAAGAAACTTCAATTTTCCCTTTTTTACCAGGTAAAATGGGTCCATCTGGTTTTTTAGGTACTGTACAACCACAAGAGGCTTGTACTCTAGAAATAATTAAAGGACTGTTTCCTACATTAGTAAATTCAAACACACGAACTCCATTAGAGCCTTGCTTAATTTTACCATAATCTATGGTTTCCGTTTCAAATTTAAAAACAGCTTTGTCTTGAGCAAATGAGCCAAAACTGATAAAAAGGATTGCTAGAAGGGTAAGTGTAGATTTCATAATTCATTATTTTGAGTAAAAATACAATATAATTTCATTTAAAAAAACACTTCCTTGTTTTCAAATGTTAGAGATAGTTGTACTTTTGTTCACTATTCCAAAAAAGAACAACTGGTATGAGTATTCCATCAACCTATGATGCTAGCTTAGTAGAAGAAAAATGGTACACCTATTGGATGAAAAATGAATATTTTCATTCTGAAGTAGATGAAAGAGAGCCCTACACTATAGTTATTCCACCACCCAACGTTACAGGGGTGCTTCATATGGGGCATATGCTCAACAACACCATTCAAGATGTATTAATTCGAAGAGCTCGATTATTGGGTAAAAATGCGTGCTGGGTTCCTGGTACAGACCATGCCTCTATAGCAACTGAAGCAAAGGTTGTTGCTCGATTGAAGGCGCAAGGAATTGATAAAAACGACTTAACGCGTGAGGAGTTCTTAGCGCACGCTTGGGAATGGAAACACGAATACGGTGGAATTATTTTAGAGCAATTAAAAAAACTAGGAGCTTCCTGCGACTGGGATCGTACTAAGTTTACCATGGATGCAGATATGTCTGAAGCGGTAATCGATGTATTTATAGATCTGTATAAAAAAGGATTGATATATCGTGGTTTTAGAATGGTCAATTGGGATCCAGAAGCCAAAACTACCTTGTCTGATGAAGAGGTGATTTATGAGGAAAAGCAAGGAAACCTTTACTATATTCAATACGCCATAGAAGGAAGTTCAGATAACTTAACCATTGCAACAACACGTCCTGAGACCATTTTTGGAGATACGGCTATTTGTATCAATCCAAATGATGAGCGCTTTACACATCTTAAAGGGAAAAAAGCAATTGTACCTATTGCCAATAGAGTTATTCCAATTATTGAAGACGAGTATGTAGATGTTGCCTTTGGAACAGGGTGTTTAAAAGTGACCCCGGCGCATGATGAAAATGATAAAGCAATAGGGGAGCGTCACCAATTAGAAATTATCGATATTTTCAATGAAGATGCTAGCCTGAACAGTTTTGGACTGCATTACGAAGGAAAAGATCGTTTTGAGGTTCGAAAAGAAGTAGTTAAGGAACTCGAAGAGAAAGGTTGTCTTCTAAAGACAGAACAACATACCAACAAAGTAGGGACATCTGAGCGAACCAAGGCTGTTATTGAGCCTAGACTTTCAGATCAGTGGTTTTTGAAAATGGAAGATTTGGCTAAACCTGCATTGGAGGCTGTTTTAGAAACCAACGATATTAAGTTGTTTCCTAAAAAGTTTGAAAACACCTATCGTCATTGGATGGAGAATGTTCGTGATTGGAATATTTCGCGTCAATTATGGTGGGGTCAACAAATACCAGCCTATTATTTTGGCGATGGTAAAGATGATTTTGTAGTTGCTAAAACAGCATCAGAAGCTGTTTTATTAGCACAATCTAAATCAGGAAATCCAATGTTGTCTGAAGATGATTTAAGACAAGATAACGATGTACTTGACACTTGGTTCTCTTCTTGGTTATGGCCGATTAGTGTTTTTGATGGAATTCGCAAGCCAAACAATCCAGAGATTGAGTACTACTATCCAACCAACGATCTTGTTACTGGACCAGATATTTTATTTTTCTGGGTGGCAAGAATGATTGTTGCCGGATATGAATACAGAGATACTAAACCTTTTGAAAATGTGTATCTAACAGGGTTGGTGAGAGATAAACAACGTAGAAAAATGTCGAAGTCTCTAGGAAACTCTCCCGATGCTTTAGCATTAATCGATACGTATGGTGCCGATGGTGTTCGTGTAGGACTCTTATTAAGTTCTGCAGCAGGGAACGATTTGATGTTCGATGAAGACCTTTGTCAACAAGGAAAACAATTCGCAAATAAAATTTGGAATGCCTTTCGTCTAATAAAAGGATGGGAAGTAGACAACACCCTTGAACAGCCTCAAGCAGCCCAATTAGCACTAACATGGTACACATCTAAATTTCAAAAAGCATTAGCAGAAATAGAAGATCATTTTTCTAAATATCGTTTATCAGATGCTCTTATGGCCATCTATAAACTCATTATGGATGATTTTTCATCGTGGTTATTAGAGATGGTGAAGCCAGGGTATCAGCAACCTATAGACCACAAAACATATACTGCGATTATTGAAATTCTTGAAGATAATCTTAAAGTTCTTCATCCGTTTATGCCTTTCTTAACGGAAGAGATTTGGCAATATATTGCAGATAGAACTCCAGAAGAAGCTTTAATTATAGCAGCATACCCAAAGCTCACTAGTTTTGATCAAGAGCTTATTTCAGACTTCGAATTTGCGAGCGAAGTGGTTTCAGGAATTAGAACGATCCGTAAGGAAAAAAATATTTCATTCAAAGATGCTATAGCTTTATTTGTAGTGGCTAATGAACAACACAACAAAGCCTTTGATGTAATTATTCAGAAGCTTACCAACACCGAAAGTGTTCAATATGTATCAGAAAAAGTAGATGGAGCGTCATTTAGAGTAAAAGCTAACGAATACTTTGTACCTATCTCGATTGAAAATATTGATGTAGAAGCCGAAATTGAAAAACTATCAGCAGAATTAAAAAGAGCACAAGGATTCTTAATCGGGGTTCAAAAAAAGTTATCGAATGAACGTTTTGTGGCCAATGCACCAGAACAAGTCATTCTTTTAGAGCGTAAAAAAGAAGCGGATACTTTAGCTAAAATTGAAACTATTCAAAATAGTTTAGCGAGTTTACACTAAAAAACACCTTTTAACGTAAGGCCTCTCTTAATACCGTAATCGGGTGTTTTGCCTCTCGCTGTGTTCCATCATGGATTTGATGACGACAACTTGTTCCTGAGGCAACAATGATGGTTTCTGAGTCACAGTTTCTAACTTTTGGAAACAGGGTGTCTTCACCAACTTGCATACTCAGTTGATAATGCTCCTTTTCGTATCCAAATGAACCCGCCATACCACAACATCCTGTATTTAGAATGGTAGGGGTGTAATGCTTAGGAATATTTAATAGGCTAAATGTGGCGTGCGTACTCGATAATGCTTTTTGATGGCAATGACCATGAATTTTAACGGTATGTGCTTTCGTTGTAAAGAGCGTATTGCTAAAGTGTCCTTTCTCAAATTCAGCAGCCAAGAACTCTTCCATAGTATAGGCATGTTTTGCTATCTGTTGTGCAGCATTTTTGTCATCTGCCAAGCGAAGATACTCGTCTCTAAAGGTGAGAATTGCCGAGGGTTCTATACCAATAAGTGGTGAAGCTTCTGATACCACCTCTTTAAAAATCGCGATGTTTTTGTTGGCTACTATTGTAGCTTCTTTAAGAAAACCTTTGGAGATAAAACTCCGCCCGCTTTCTTCATGAGGAAGAATTGTTACTGCATAGCCTAATTTTTCTAATAGATATATAGCGTCTTTTCCAATATTTGTATCGTAGTAATTGGTGAATTCATCACAAAAGAGCACTACTGTTTTTTTGCTTATTGAAAGGTTTTTTTTTGACACCCAACGTTGAAACGTTTGTGGGGCAAGTTTGGGAATCTTTCGTTCGGTTGCTATACCCATTATTTTTTTGGTGAAGGATGTATTGAGTATCCAATTGGTAAGTCTAGGGATTCGACTTCCTAGTTTGTTATAGCTTGCATTATTAGCAAACATCCTGCTTCTAAACGAATATCCATTGGTTTCTTGGTATTGATATAGAAATTCACTTTTTAAGGCCGCAACATCTACATTACTAGGGCATTCAGAAGCACAAGCCTTACAACTCAAGCAGAGGTCAAAAACCGATTTTAGTTCTTCGTGATCAAACTTATTAGGCTTTTCGGAATGGGTTAAAAACTCTCTTAGCGTATTTGCACGGGCTCTAGTGGTGTCTTTTTCGTTTTTGGTGGCTCTGTAACTAGGACACATTGTTCCTCCAGCAGAAGCAGGTTTTCTACAATCTCCTGAGCCATTGCATTTTTCTGCTAACTTTAGTATACCTTCATTATCTGAAAAGTCTTGAAGGGTATCTATCTGAGGTTCTGTTCTGTCTATCGTGTAGCGAAGATTTTCATCCATTGCATAGGCATCAGTAATCTTTCCTTTGTTGAACACTGCATTCGGATCAAAGGCCTTTTTTATTGTGCGCAACAACTGATAGTTTTCTTCTCCAATCATTAGTGGAATAAATTCAGCTCGAACGATTCCGTCACCGTGTTCCCCACTAAATGAACCCCCATATTTCTTAACTAGTTTTGCGGTCTCGGTGGTAATGGCTCTAAACAAAGAAACATCTTCCGATTTTTTTAGATTTAGAATTGGTCTAAGATGTAATTCTCCAGCGCCAGCATGTGCATAATACACTGCTTTTTGCTGGTATTTTTCCATTATAGCGGAAAACTCTTTGATGTAGTTAGGTAAGTCTTTTAAAGCAACTGCTGTATCTTCAATACAGGCAACAGCTTTTTTATCACCAATCATGTTTCCCAACAGCCCTAGACCTGCTTTACGGAGTTCAAAAAGGCGATTGATATCGGCCCCCACAAGTTTAGGATGCGCATATCCAAAATTGTTTTTTGCTAAGGCTTCGATTAATCTATTCGCTTTATGTTGCGCTTCTTCTTGTGTAGCAGCACTCACTTCTAACATTAAAATGGCTTCAGGGTCACCCTCAATAAAGAACCTATTTTTAACCTGCTCACGATTATTTTTTGTACAATCTAAAATCACCTTATCCATTAATTCACAGGTGTAAAGATCGTACTGCATGGCTAGTACAGTGGCCTCCAAACTTTCTTGAATGCTTGTAAAATGAGACGCAATCAGTACATTTTCTTGAGGAGGGAGCTCGTCTAGCTGAAGTGTTAGCTCTGTTGAAAACACTAAAGTGCCCTCGCTTCCAGAAAGTAGTTTAGTGAGATTAACGGTTGGATGTGTTCCTCCAAAAGCTTCAAAACTCAATAGCTCATCTACGGCATAACCAGTATTTCTTCTATGAATTTCAGGATTGGGAAATTCAGCATGAATGCGTTCTTGAGTGCTAGGATCACTAAGCGCTTCTGCGATGGTTTTATAAATTCGTCCCTCTAAAGTTTGTGCAGTTGTTTTGGCATGAAATGCTTCACGATTAAGTTCTTCAAAAACAGCTGTAGTACCATCGCTTAAAAGTCCTTTAATTTTGAGGACTTTATCTCGAGTAACTCCATATTTTATAGACGTGCTCCCAGACGAATTGTTTCCTACCATACCGCCAATCATACAGCGATTTGAGGTTGAGGTATTGGGTCCGAAAAACAACCCAAATGGTTTAAGAAACAGATTTAATTCATCTCTAATAATACCGGGTTGTACTGTAATGGTTCGCTCGGCTTCATCAAAGGCCAAAATGTTTGTGAAGTGCTTAGAAACGTCTACTACAATGCCATCTCCAACACACTGTCCGGCAAGTGAAGTACCAGCAGTTCTTGGAATTAGCGTGGTATGATGTGTTTGAGCAAATTTGATGAGTATACCAAGGTCTTTTTCATTTTTTGGATAGGCAACCCCTAAGGGAAGTTTTCTATACACAGAGGCATCAGTTGCGTAGATTCCTTTGTGGAGCGCATCGAAATGAAATGTTCCTTCTAATTGTTCATTTAATGCATTGTATATCTCCTCCGTAAACGTCGTCATTTGTTCGCTATAGTCTTTTAAATACCTCATAGGTAAGGGTATTTCAAAAATAAGGTTTTTATATTTTTTAGATGAAATTATTGTCTGTTTTGATTTTAATATATTTGCGTGACTTAAATTTTGAGAACATGAAAAAAATCACCGTTGTATTTCTTTTAGTACACTCACTTTTCCTTACTGCACAACAAAAAGTAAACTTGAATTATTTTGTGCCCGATAACGAACGTTACAATTCCTACATTCCAACTCCTAAAAGTGTTATAGGCCATGAAGTAGGAGAGTGGCATGTAACTCATGATAAGTTGGTGCAATATATGGAGGCTTTAGCGGCAGCTTCAGATCGTATTCAAATCGAAACGAGAGGACATACCTTTGAAGGGCGTCCGTTATTGTTATTAACGATAACCTCACCAGAGAACCATAAAAATCTCGAAGCTATTCGAAACAATCATATTAATGCCACGAATGATGAGCGTGTAGATGTGACTAATCAGCCCATTGTAGTATATCAAGGGTTTTCAATCCACGGTAATGAACCTAGCGGTTCTAATGCAGCCATGGCTGTAGCCTATTATTTGGCGGCTTCATTAAAACAAGAAACGCAAGAATTATTAGACAATACTGTAATTTTATTTGACCCATCTTTTAATCCAGATGGTCTACAACGATTTGCTTATTGGGCAAACACAAATAAGAGCACACATTTAAATCCAGATCCAAATGACAGAGAATACAGTGAAGTTTGGCCTGGGGGACGAACGAATCACTATTGGTTTGATATGAACCGCGACTGGTTACCCGTTCAATTACCAGAGTCTAGAGCTCGAATTGCAACTTTTCATAAATGGTTACCCAATATTTTAACCGATCATCATGAGATGGGGACTAATTCAAGTTTCTTTTTTCAGCCCGGAATTCAAAGTAGAACCCATCCGTTAACCCCAAAGTTAAATCAAGAATTAACAAAAGAAATTGGAGGCTTTCATGTTGAAGCCCTAGACAAAATAGGTTCTTTGTACTATTCTGAAGAAAGTTTTGATGATTTCTACTACGGAAAAGGATCAACATTTCCAGATATAAATGGAGGAATAGGAATTTTATTTGAACAAGCGAGTTCTAGAGGTCATATTCAAGAAAGTGAGAATGGCGTCTTAACGTTTCCTTTTACCATACGAAATCAATATACTGCGGCGATGTCTACTTTAAAGGCCGCTAAAAACATGCGTGTTAAACTAAAATCATACCAACAAGATTTTTATGCAAATGCACGTAAAGAGTCTGCTAAAGAAAAAGCCATTGTTTTTGGCGATGCTAAAGACGCTGCTAAAACCTATCACCTAGCAGAAGTGCTCAAAAGACATCAGGTAAAAATTCATGAAATCGCTTCAGATTTTTCTATGAATGGGAAAAATTTTAGAAAAGGATATTCCTATATCGTACCGATGAATCAGAAAAACCAACGTTTGGTAAAAGCAATGTTTGATGTACGAACCACTTTTCAAGACAGTTTATTTTACGATGTTTCTGCATGGACTTTTAATCATGCATTTGGAGTAGACTATGCCGAAAATGTGAGTTTAAGCAAAGCAGGAGCAGAAGTAAAAGTTTTAAAAATGAAAGAAGGTGCTGTTTCAAGAAGTACATACGGGTACCTTATGCCATGGAACGAATACTATGCACCAAAAGCCTTACATGGTATTTTAGCGAAAGGGATTAGAGCTAAAGTATCTTTAAAAAACTTTAGCAATGCAGGGAAAGCGTATGATTATGGAACCATATTTATACCGGCACAAAATCAAGATTTAAATGCTGATGAACTCTTTAGCTTCTTAAGAAAAGTTGCCGATGAAAGTCATGTTGAAATTATTGGAGTTGCAACTGGTCTTAACGAAGGAATTGATCTAGGAAGTAATAACTTTAAGAATATTACTCCACCTAAAGTTGCTATTTTGGTTGGAAACGGAATGACTAGTTATGATGCTGGAGAAATATGGCATTTGTTCGATCAACGTTTCGAAATGCAGATTACCAAGCTTGATATGAGTTATGCTGGAAGAACCGACTTATCTAAATACACAACGATTATTGTACCAAACAGTTATAATGAAAATACTGCAGTTGTTTCCAATTTAAAAGAATGGGTTCGTAAAGGAGGCGTGTTAATTGGGTATAGAAATGCGATAAATTGGTTGTCGGATGCTTCGTTTATGAATGTAGATATCAAGAAAAGTAGTATTGATTCTGTAGATAATGTGTCGTTTGAAAATCGTTCAAATCAATCAGGAGCTCAAGTGATTGGGGGGGCTATTTTCGAAGCTAAACTAGACCGTTCACATCCGGTTAACTTTGGAATTAAGAACGATAAAATTGCCTTGTTTAGAAATACGACATTGTTTTTAAGTCCAGACAAAAAGAGTTTCAATAACCCAATTCAATACACCGATACTCCTTTATTGAGTGGCTATATCTCTAAAGAAAACTTAAAGGTATTAGAAGGCTCTGTTCCTTTTAAAGCCCAACGTATGGGTAGGGGACGTGTACTGGTGTTTACAGATAACACGAATTTTAGAGCGTTTTGGTACGGAACTAATAAGTTATTAATGAATGCCGTGTTTTTTGGAAATCATATGTAGAGTTGTAAATACATGATAAAAAAGAGCGCTTAGGAATAAGCGCTCTTTTTTGTGTAACAAAACTACAGTTTAACCGTCTTTAGAATACAACAACCAACACCAATAGTATGAGTTTTTTACGCGTTTTATTAGCTATTTTATTCCCCCTTTATCTGTAATTGATAAGGGATGCGGGTCTTTTTTTATTATATTTTTATTGACGTTATGTGGATGGATCCCTGGAGTTATAGGGGCATTGGTCATTCTTAATAACCCTAAAAATTAAGAGATAGGCGTACCGTTTTTAATAGGCTTAGAGGCTTGTAATACCACCACTTCATTTTGGGTATTATAAACGCCTAAGACTAGACATTCACTACTAAAATTAGCAATTTGTCTGGGTTTAAAATTAATGACAGCACTTACCTGTTTGTGGAGTAAATCTTCTTTGCGATACAAATCGGTAATCTGAGCGCTAGATTTCTTGTGACCTAAAGCCCCAAAATCTATGGTGAGTTGGTAGGCTGGCTTTTTTGCCTTAGGAAAATCATGGACTTCAATAATAGTCCCAATGCGTATATCTACGTTTACAAAATCTTCAAAACTGATTTCTTCACTCATGAGTTTCCTAGTTTTTTAACCACCCATAAAGGGCCAATTAATAAAAATTGTACATCTTTAATAAAAGACGGTTTTTTACCTTCAATCTTATGTCCGTAAAACTGTCCAATCCAAGCTACAACAAAAATAGCTAAAGAAGCTAGTGGTAATGATACGTAGGTGCTCATAGCATAATTACCAATAACACCAATCAAAAAGATCAATAGCATTTGAACAAAATTCCAAAAGCCTAATCTCAAGTAAAAAAACATGATAAAAATACCAACAACTATTGCCCAATTTTCTAATAAAGGATTGTATATGCCTACGAGATCTTTAATAGGTTGTGTTGGAATGCTCATTAATAAGCCTATAACGCTAAAAAGTATCGCAGGAACGCAGATATAATGAATCAATTGATTTGTCTTATTTTGATGACTTACCGCATAATCATCAAACCATTCTTGAGCAGATTTCATACTGAAGTTTTTGATGCTTAAAGATACTAAAAATTTGTAGCGGTGTTGACTTCAGTTTTTAGATTATTTCCACCCTTTTCTAATCAATAGCTGTTCAATATGTGCATAATGGTGTGAACAGTGCCATGCGTAAATACCCACATTTTCTTTGAGAAGTATTGTGCGCATAGTTTCGGGATGAACAAAGGACCTGTTGAAGTCGCTTTCGGTTAAACCTTTTAACAGGTATACTAATTTAGCATGTACAGCTTTTAAGTGGTCTAATGAAAGAGAAATAGGAGCTGTTTTTGTATCCAATAATTCTGCCCAAGTTTGCTCGTTATAGGCTTTAATTGTGGGGTTATTTTCGGTGAGGGCCCACTTAAAACGAATATAACTATGATGATGACTGTCTGCACAATGATGAACTACTTGTCTAACCGTCCAACCTTCTGGTCTATAGGGGGTATCGAGTTGTTCATCGTTTAAAGATTCTACTAATTGCGACAAGCGTTTTGGGAATTCAGCTAAAATTTGAATCCATTCTTGTAGAAGATCAAGGTTGATTTCTGAAGGAATTTCAAGAGTTCCTATAGGGTATTGTAAGGAACTCATTTCTTCTTCTTTATGTTATTCATAAAACGACGGGCATCTCTATTTTCTGGATTAATAGCTAGTGCCTTTTTATAGTTTTCTATTGCGTTGGCAGTGTCTTTGAGTATTAAATAGGCTTCTCCTAAACTATCATAAGTGTTTGAGCTCTTCGGATATAGTTTAGTATTGATTTTAAATAATTGAATCGCTTTTTCTGGTTTATTTTCTCGAAGTGCCCTGTAACCTTGAGAATTAATGTAACGTTCTCTAACATTGTAATCTAAAGAATCTTTTTCTTTAATAGCTAAATAGGCTTTTATAGCGTTTTCTAAATCATTCTCTTCAAGATATTCTCTAGCTGTTTTTACGCCAGGAGCGAGCTTTTCAAAACGATACAATACCCCTTTATGTTCTGTTTTGGGGGCTAACTCAATATGCATTTCTGGTTGAGAAACAAATATTATTCGTTCGTTAAGGGCTTCGATGTAAAAGGTAGAGTCATTAATTTTAATTGGTGTATTACTTTCCATAGCTCTCCACTTTACTCGAAGCTCTTTTTGTTCGAAATAAATTTCGATGGTCTCATTGGCATTAAATAAATATCGACCGCTGGCTTGGGCTATAAATTCTGGAGAGTTTTCTTTGCTAACGCAACTACAAATAGCGAGTACTAGAAGAAGGTAAAGGTAATTTTTCATGGTTGGTTTTTCTTGATGGTTAACTGATGGCAGTTACCCATTAGAAGAGCTAGGCCTTATAATGTTACACCTAAATTAAAGGTATAAAAAAAGCCTGAAGTTTCTTTCAGGCTTTTTATATACGGTAAAAAAAGATCTTACTTTACATTCATCAACTCTACATCGAAAATTAATGTTGCATTTGGAGGAATTACCCCACCAGCACCAGCAGCGCCATACCCTAAATGACTAGGAATCACTAAACGTGCTTTGTCGCCAACTTTTAGTAATTGTATACCTTCATCCCAACCTGCAATAACTTGACCAACACCAATGGCAAAGTCAATAGGTTGCTTGCGCTTATAGGATGAATCAAATACAGTTCCATCTAATAATTGTCCTTTATAATGTACAGAAACCATGGCACCTTGAGTGGCTTTTTTTCCAGATCCTTCTTGAAGAATTTGATAACGTAATCCGCTTGGAGTTTCTTCGTATCCGGCAGCTACACTGTCTAATAGTTCTTTTTGTTTTTGCTTTTCCTCAGCTTCACGTTGTGCTCTGGCTCCTTCAAAAACTCTAAACGCTTCAACCGCATTAAATGCTTCAGCAGCTTCACCTACACGAATAATTTCTAAACGAGTAAGCTCATCGCCTTGTGCTACTGCATCTACTACATCTTGACCTTCAATTAAATTGCCAAATACCGTATGCTTTTGATCTAACCATGGCGTTGCTACATGCGTAATAAAAAACTGACTTCCGTTTGTGCCAGGACCTGCATTTGCCATAGAAAGGACTCCTGGGGCATCGTGTTTCAATTCTGGGTGAAATTCATCATCAAACTTATATCCTGGACTTCCGGTTCCGGTTCCTTGAGGACATCCTCCTTGAATCATAAAATCAGGAATCACTCTATGAAAGGTTAATCCATTATAGTATGGAGTTCCCTGAGGTTTTGCTGAATTTTCGAGGTTTCCTTCTGCTAGTGCAACAAAGTTACCTACGGTTCCTGGTGTTTTTTCAAATTCTAAATTCACGAGTATATCACCTTTAGAGGTAGTAAACTTCGCGTACATTCCGTTATTCATTCTTCTCGTATTTAATTAGTAATTGTCTTGAAAATTTCAAGCACTATTCTTTTTTTGATCGTAATAGCGACAAACTATATGTTAGTCCTAAATTTATATTGGTTGCATTTACATTGCCAAAGGGCGACACCATTTGTCCGCCAGATGCATGTAGTGCAAAGTCATCATTAATGTGGTAATTGAATCCCAAGGTAGGTCGTATTAAGACTCCTTCTCCAGAATCTACTCTTCCACCACCCGCTACACCAAGTCCCATTTCAAAGAAGGTTGAGAATCGTTCGTTAAAGAAACGATTGCTTTTCACCCCTAAGCCAAATAATCCATGGGCATAGCCACCAGACCTTCCCTCATAAGCAAAGGAAGCTTCACCAGCTACATAAAATCGTCGATTGATATCGTAGTTAACTTTTACAGCAATAAGTTGTAGGTCACTATTTGGGATTCCGAATTTTGCAACATCAAAATAGGTTTGGTTTTGAATGCTCAGTTGAACGCCTTGTGTTTTAATTTGCGAGGCGGTCTCGTTTGTAAACGGATCTATAATACCACCACTTAATCCGTAATATTTAAGACTGAGTCCGGCCGTGTACGCTTCAAAAGTTCCTCCTACAGCTCTGTGATAGCCACCGTGCGCACTGAGTCCGAAATGTTTAGAAACTTTTAAATCAGCACCAACACTAGGGTAAATGGTGAGTCCGTTTTCAGGATAGATTCGTCCCCCTGCAGCACCAATTCCAAATTTACCAAATAGATTTATGCTCTTAGTAACTTGGAGGTTTTTCCCCAAGCCAAAAAATAAGTCCATAAATCCAGCTACTAAACCTTGATACATTGCATCGGTATGCACATAAACAAAGGTGTTGTCATTTAAATACCGTTGATATTCAAATCCGATAACTCCTAAGGTGTTTTCTATTGGGGCGTAATTTTGAGTTGCGTCTTTTCTGGAGCGTCCAACGGGATAGAAAAAATCGAATGTAACCTGTTGTACGCTTTTAATACCAGGTTTTTTCCACACTCCTGAGGGCGTAGTATTGTCCACTACAAATTTCTTTTGGGCTTGTGCATAGCTTGTTGAGCGTAAAACGCTAGGAATTTCTACAAAAAAGGAGATATTATCATTATTAATGATTCCTGTAAAGAAATTCACTTTTCCATATTGAACACCAAAAGAGTAGTGCTCTTTTTTATACTGTAAACCAATGTTTGGATAGAAGATTCCTCCACCATTTACTAGAGATCGGTAACCACCACCTCCTCCAAAATGGACATTTGCATCGAAGTATATATTGTTGTATAATTTCGTATTGACGCCTAAATTTACCCCAAGGGTAAACAATCCTCCCTGATCTCCTGTGATCGCAGCATGCATTCCTGCACCTGTGTAGAGCCAACGGTTGATGGGAATATTATACTGTAATCCAATTAAACTCATTTTTGGTTCAAGGGCATAGCTCACCTTATCGGTAGGCATATCAACCAAGATATAATTAAGTCTAATGGTGTTTGTAAACTCTTTTACCTTAAGTGTTTCGTAAGACGTTTGAGTCTGCGAATAACTTTGCAAACCAAATACGAAAAGCAATAAAAAGAGTACTTTTTTCATAGGAATTAAAACTCACTTGTAAAATGTAATCGTACCGTTGGATACTTACTTTGAGTCATTTGAATTGTGAACGCAGAATCGGCTAGAAAGACCAATTGACCTTGCTTGTCTTTGGCTAAGTAGCGTTGTTTAACTCGTTTAAATTCTTTGAACTCTTCATTTTTAGGGTTCTCTGGTGCTACCCAACATGCTTTATGTACACTAATGTTTTCATAGGTGCATTTTGCTCCGTATTCATGTTCTAAACGGTATTGAATCACTTCGTACTGAAGTGCTCCTACGGTTCCAATAATTTTTCTACCATTCATGTCTAAGGTAAACAATTGGGCAACCCCTTCATCCATCAATTGGTCTAGTCCTTTAAACAATTGTTTAGACTTCATAGGGTCTGCATTGTTTACATATCTAAAATGCTCGGGAGAAAAACTTGGAATTCCTTTAAAGTTCAACACTTCGCCTTCTGTTAAGGTATCTCCAATTTTAAAGTTCCCTGTATCGTGAATACCTACAATATCGCCTGGGAACGATTCTTCTACAATTTCTTTCTTTTCAGCAAAAAAGGCATTTGGACTAGAAAACTTAAGTTTTTTGTTGTGACGTACGTGTAAATAGGGGGTATTTCTTTTGAATACTCCTGATACAATTTTAATAAATGCAAGACGGTCTCTGTGTTTAGGATCCATATTTGCATGAATCTTAAACACAAAACCGGTTAGTTTGTCTTCTTTAGCATCTACTAAACGTTCTTCAGCCTTTTTGGGTTGGGGTTTTGGAGCAATGTCTATAAAACAATCTAAAAGCTCTTTTACCCCAAAATTATTTAAGGCAGAACCGAAAAACACAGGTTGTAATTTTCCAGCTAAATAGTCTTCGCTATCGAAGCCAGGATAGACTTCATAGACCAATTCTAATTCTTCTCGAAGTGTGTTTGCAGCTTTTTCACCTACTACTTTATCTAACTCAGGACTGGCTACATCATTAAACTCAATACCTTTTGAAACGGTTTGTTTGTTATCACCTGAAAATAGGTTTAGTTTTTTTCCGTAAATATCATAAATGCCTTTAAAATCGTATCCCATTCCAATAGGGAAACTCATTGGGGTTACGGTTAAACCTAGTTTTTGCTCTACTTCGTCTAATAAATCGAATGCATCTTTACCTTCTCGGTCTAGTTTATTGATGAAAACAATCATAGGAATGCTTCGCATTCTACACACTTCAACCAATTTTTCTGTTTGTTCCTCAACACCTTTGGCAACATCAATTACCACAATAACACTATCAACTGCAGTTAAGGTTCTAAAGGTATCTTCAGCAAAATCTTTATGTCCAGGGGTATCTAGAATATTGATTTTTTTATCTCTGTAAATAAAGGCTAAAACAGAAGTAGCCACAGAAATTCCACGCTGACGTTCTATTTCCATAAAGTCGGAAGTAGCCCCTTTTTTAATCTTATTGTTCTTTACCGCACCAGCTTCTTGTATAGCACCACCAAAAAGTAAAAGCTTTTCGGTTAAGGTTGTTTTACCAGCATCGGGATGCGATATGATACCAAAGGTTCGTCTTCGTTGTATTTCTTTTAAAAAGTTCATCTACAAAAATTGAGCTGCAAAGGTAAGTGTAATAAAAAAATCGGCAAAATAGCGGGCATTCTATTTTCTAGCGAAGTAGTGAGGTTTTCATGCAGACATCAAAAATAGGCCATTCTTTGACATCGGTTTCTAGTTTGGCTATTTTCTCTAAGGTATCAAAACCAGAAATAATCTTTCCAAAAACGGTGTGTTCACCATCCAAATGATGACTTCCTCTTTTGTCTTGAATAAAGTAAAACTCAAATGGACTAGATTGCTTTTTAGGATTGTTTTCCCATAGTCTTGCTGCAGAAAGCACTCCATAATTATGAGTTCTATGGGGTCTAAATTCGGGAGGAATCAAATAATTTTTATAGCGAATTCTGTAGTCTCTTGTAATCAGTTTATCGGAGTTTCCACCTTGAACGATAAAGTCTTTTACAATTCTATGAAAGCAAGTGGTATTAAAATAGCCTTGCTTGATAAGAAACACAAAACTAGCTCTATGCAGTGGCGTATCTTTGAACAATTGAACGGTAATATTGCCTAACCGAGTTTCTATCAACACCACAGATTCTTTGTTTCGTTTACCATAGTCGGTAAGAAATGGTACTACATTAGCATCGTTAATGGTATCTTTTCGAGGAACTTCAGGCTCCTTTTTGATTTTTGTTGCTTTAGGTACTGTGGTAATTGGAGTAAAAACAGTATCTTTTTTTTCGATTACTGTTGGTGCTTTTGTTGTTGTGCTTGTACAAGCAGAGATAAGTATAGCATAGCTTAACACAACAGAAAATAACCCTAACCTTGAATTCATATATCAAAGGTACATATTCTGTTAAAATTTTCTTAGGATTTAAAGAGCTAGTCTCAAACGATTATTAATGTGTATTTTTGTTGAAATTTGAAATCTTAGATGGAAGAACAAGTTGTTTTAGTAGACGAGCACGATAATGTATTGGGTACTATGCCAAAAATGGAAGCCCACGAAAAAGCACTATTGCACAGAGCATTTTCTGTTTTTGTGTTTAATAACGAAGGAGAATTAATGCTGCAACAAAGAGCAGCAGATAAGTACCACTCTCCTTTATTATGGACCAATACCTGTTGTTCGCATCAACGTCTTGGAGAAACTTCGCTAGAGGCCGGTAAACGCAGACTTCAAGAGGAGATGGGTTTTACCTGTGAGTTAGAAGAAGTGTTTTGGTTTGTGTACAAAGCCCCTTTTGATAACGGATTAACAGAACATGAATTAGACCATGTTATGGTAGGTACATATAATGGTACTCCTGCTATAAATTTAGAAGAAGTTGCTGCCTACAAATGGATGTCTTTAGAAGAAGTAAAGCAAGATATGAGCAAGCATCCAGAGGAATACACTGCTTGGTTTAAAATCATTTTTAAAGAGTATTATAATCGTTTAATAGAAGCCTAATGCCTAGAGTTACCGCCTACAGAAAAGCACATTTTAATGCAGCTCACAGATTGTATAGACCCGATTGGTCTGATGAAAAGAATGCACAAGTATTTGGAAAATGTAGTAATCCTCATTTTCACGGACATAATTATGAGCTGATTGTTTCGCTAACCGGAGAAATAGATCCAGAAACAGGATATGTTTTTGATTTAGGAATTTTAAAAAACTTAATTAAACGAGAGGTAGAAGATGCCTTTGATCATAAAAATCTAAATGTAGAAGTTCCTGAGTTTAAAACCTTAAATCCTACAGCCGAAAATATTTGTGTAGTTATTTATGAGAAACTTAGAAAAGAAATTCCCACGCATCTAGATCTCAAAGTAAAACTTTACGAGACGCCAAGGAATTTTGTCAGTTATAAAGGATAAATTATTTCTTTTTTTGCCTAAGGTATTCCGAAAGTAAACGCATACCTAGTCTTGCAAACAGGATAATGGCAATTACTAGAATAATATTAAAACCACTCATCTAAACTTTTGTGTGTATTGTCGACACTAAAGATACTTAAATAGGAAAGACCTTTTGTTTTTTAAACAAACAAATTACATTTACCCCATATTAAATCAACAAAATATGCGCTTAAATCAGCTATTAAAATTCAAACCCATTTTAAAAGATAAAATCTGGGGAGGTGAAAAACTTGCAACGTTATTACACAAAGAAACTAATAGGACCGATATTGGCGAAAGTTGGGAGATCTCAGATGTTGAAGGAGATACCTCAGTAGTTGTTAATGGCGCTTTAGCCGGCACCAATTTAAAAGAACTTATAGCCACTTATAAAGGTGTACTTGTGGGAGAGCATGTCTACAAACACTTTGGTGAAAAGTTTCCATTACTCATTAAATTTATTGATGCTAAAGAAGCCTTAAGTATCCAGTTGCACCCAAATGATACATTAGCGCAGCAAAGACACAATTCTTTTGGAAAAACGGAGATGTGGTATGTAATGCAGGCCGATCCTCAAGCCAATCTTATTGTTGGGTTTCAAAAAGACGTTAGCCCAGAAGAATATATGCATCACTTAGCACATAAAACCTTAACCGAAATTTTAAATATTGACGAGGTAAATAAAGGCGATGTGTATTTTATTCCGACCGGAAGAGTGCATGCTATTGGAGCTGGGGTATTGTTAGCCGAAATTCAACAAACATCTGATATTACTTACAGAGTATACGATTGGGATAGACAAGATGATCAAGGAAACTATAGAGATTTACATACTGAAGAGGCTATAGACGCTATAGATTATACTGCCCAAGAATCGTATAAGACAGCCTATACTTCACAACCCAATACCGTTTCAGAAATTGTTTCCTGTCCATATTTTAGTACTAGTGTTCTTCCTATTGAAGGCACTATTACTGTAGATCACAGCGCTAAAGATAGTTTTGTGATTTATATGTGTGTGGCAGGTGAGGCTAGTATTCAGTATAACGGACAGACGGAGACCATTGCTATGGGAGAAACGATTCTTGTCCCAGCATCGATAAATTCCTTAGAGATTAGTGCATCTTCAGCGTCAGAATTGCTAGAAGTATTTGTACCCTAAAAAAAACAGGTTCTCAGTAAGTACTTCGAACCTGTTTCAAACAAACAAAATCAACTTAATCAACTTAAGAAGCTTCTTTAAATGCAAAGCCAAAAGAGGCTTTACATATAATATCGTGATGCTGTGCTTTTTTCTTTAGTACGGTAATACCTACTAGTATGGCAGTATGGTCTACAGCAGTAATTTCATTTTTTAAGATGAGTTCATCATCTAAATAGGCATTCTTCAACATATTCATTTCAAAAGAAACGGGCTTACTATAAATAGTATCTCCATAAAGGCTCACAGAGGCATTGGCTAGGTGCGTAACTTTGTTAAAAAGCACCTCACTAAATAGGGTGTTGTTTTTATGGACTTGTTTTTTTGTAACTATAAACTCAAATCCGGTTACCGGTAAATTATAAATATGTTCGTTCATATAAAATAGTATTAAAACACAAAGACGCTTTTTTTTGAAAAAGCGCCTTTTATAGTCAAATAGTACTAAGAATTATCTTTTCCTTTTATCAATAACAGTAGCGCTTACACGTATCGTAATAAGCTGCATATATGGCGTATTCCAGCGCATACTAATGCGGTTAAGAATGTCCATGTATTGTTGTGTTTTTTGTTTCATCATCATAGAGTAAATGTATAGATTAATTGATAAGATGTATCATGAACCTGCAGGATTATATGTTAAAGTTTTGGGAATATCAATATTTTTAACCCCTCATTTTAAGAATGTATAAATATGTATCTTTGACGTGTAAAATCAGATGTGAATAGGATGAAAATTATTGCCATGATTCCTGCGCGATATAGCGCAAGCCGATTTCCAGGAAAGTTGATGAAAGATTTAGGGGGTAAACCTGTAATTGTAAGAACGTATGAAGCAACCTTAAATTCGAACTTGTTTGATGAAGTATTTGTAGTTACAGATTCTGAATTGATTCAACGTGAAATTGAAAAAGTAGGAGGGAAGGTACTTATGAGTACCAAGGCTTTCGAGTGTGGCTCCGATAGAATTGCCGATGCAGTTAAAAATATGGAGGTAGATATTGTACTAAATGTACAAGGCGATGAGCCTTTTATCGATGTAGAGTCGCTTACAAAGCTTATTGCTGTTTTTAAAGCAGATGATGAACACAACATAGATTTAGCGTCTCTGAAAGTACCACTCACGAGTTTAGAAGCGATTCAAAATCCTAATAATGTAAAAGTGATTACAGACCTTCAAGATTTTGCTATTTACTTTTCTAGAAGTGTCATTCCGTTTCAACGCGAACAAGGGGGCAAAGTAACCTATTACAAACACAAGGGAGTTTATGCATTTCGAAAAGAGGCACTCATGACTTTTTATACCTCTCCAATGACTCCGCTTGAAATTTCAGAAAAAATAGAATGTATTCGATATTTAGAAATGGGTAAGAAAATTAAGATGGTAGAAACGAGTGTAGATTCTATAGGTATAGATACACCTGAAGATCTAGAGGAAGCCTTAAAACTATTGAAGCCATAAAATCCACCTCGTATGATTAAAGTAATTGCTTTTGATGCTGACGATACCTTATGGGTAAACGAAACCTATTTTAGAGAAGCAGAAAAGCAATTTGCATTGCTTTTAAGAGGCTACGAAACCGAAAACAAAATTGACCAAGAGCTTTATAAAACCGAAATCAAAAACCTTGCTTATTATGGGTATGGTGTTAAGGGCTTCGTGTTGTCTATGGTTGAATGTGCGCTAGAATTGTCTAATCATACATTAGATCCAGTCCTACTTAGCCAAATTCTTGAGATTGGTAAAGAAATGCTGAATAAGCCTGTACAGTTATTACCAGATGTAGAATCGGTTTTAAAAGCGCTACAGGGAAAATACAAACTGATTTTAGCGACCAAAGGCGATTTGTTAGATCAAGAACGAAAATTAGAAAAGTCTGGATTGGTAGATTATTTTCATCATATTGAGGTTATGAGTGATAAACAACCTGCAGATTATCAAAAATTAATTCATCATTTAGATATACAGCCTTCTGAATTGTTGATGATAGGAAACTCCTTAAAGTCTGATGTAATTCCATTATTAGCTATTGGTGCTCATGCAATACATGTCCCATTTCACACCACATGGGCGCATGAGGAAGTGGCCCAAGAACAACTTAAAACTTCAGAATACCAAACCATCTCAAGGTTAAAAGAAGTATTAGGCTGTATTAAGCGGTAATTATTTAAGTAAAGCAGGGAAAGAAGTACCAGTTTGATAAAATAATGTAAATTTGCACCTATAAATAATAGTATTATGTCAAGCATTAAAAATTTAAAGAAAGATATTAATTACACCTTAGGGGATATTATAGAAGAGTGTTATGTGTGGGAGTTATTAAACCCAAAGGCAGACGCAAAAAAATCTGAAGCTCTTATAGATGAGGCTATCGAAACTTTTGACGTTCTCATTTCTAAAGTTCACGCAAAAGATGTAGAAAACAAAAAAGCTCATTTTAAGGCCATTAGCAAAGAATTAGAAGAAAAAGCTATTGCATTAGTAGCAAAAGTAAACGCTTTATAATTTAACAATTTCTTTAGTGTTAAAAAACCCATTTTATTTTTTAAAATGGGTTTTTTATATTTATTTTGATGTTGTATACGAAATCGATTTCGTATGCGTTATACTTAAGAATCAATTAAAAAATGAGTTACTATGGCAAGAGCGATGTTTGAGTACACAAAAACAGTATTGTCTAAAGTTAGTTTTAATAAAGATTTATTTTGCAAAGAATTAGAAAAAGCACTCAAAAGACTATTACCTCATGAAATTAAAGAATTAACCATCTGGCTTCATGAATTTGTAATTAAAAAACCAGAGTTATACGTTTGCATGTCTTTGATTAAAGCATAGAAGAAAAGGGGAGCTGATCGCTCCCCTTTTTTATGGTTTTTCCTTTTTTGGCCCTCTTAGCTTTCTAAGCATTTTTCTATTAAATTCTCTTTCGGCTATCTGCAGTGTTAGTATTTTCTTGTACGAAATTACACTACTAAGTTTAGAAGAAAACTCTCTCATGGTTTCATACGTTTTTCGTTCAATTTCAAGCATGGCCATGGTAATTTCTTTAGCATTAGCCTCTGTTAAATTTTCTTTACCTCCAGCAGTTTCTATTTTCTTCTTTAGAGCGTATCGTTCTGTAGTTCGAAGCTTTTGTAGCTTGGTATCATAGCTGTTGTATATTGGCCAAAACTTTTCTGCTTCTTTTTTGGTGAGGTCTAATTGTTCTGTTAGATAGGCTACTTTTAACGCTTTTATTTTTTCACGAACTTCCGACCTTGTTTGTCCGAAAGCAGCGGAATAGCTAATCATAATGATTACAACCCAAATGAGTTTAAAAGGTTTCATAGTATTATGGTGTTTCATTAATTAAATATGAAGTGTCAGTAGTTTGTAGATATTCTAATATAGCATTATCGCTAATTGCTGCAAGAGAAAATTCATTATCTGAAATGTCTGATTGTTCTAGTATAGTAACAAAATCTTCATTTGAGATGAGCGATATATTACTGTCTAACCAAGTTTCTACATCAGCATTAGAAATATCACTCGAAGTGTAGTTAAATTGTGTTAAACCCACAAATACCAGAATACAAGCTGCTGCTGCGTAGGGTATTAAACGAATAATCTTGGTTTTTAAAGAGGTTTGCTTTTTAGGCGACTGAGCTACTTTTGTTAAAATACGGTCTTCTAAACCTGTAAAATAGGACTCATCTACCCTAAAGCCCGTTTCAGTAGGTAAGGTTTCTTCTTTGAGTTTAGCGCTAAAATGATCTTCAATAGTATCAAAATAAGAAGCAGGAACAGTAAACCCAGAGGCCATGGGATTATTGTTCTTATCAACGATTTTTGGACTATTATCTTTCATTTTCTTCATAGTATTTAGACCTAAATTTTAGTCAAAGGTTTAATGGTTATAATTTTTAATAAAATCTTCTATTTTACGTACGGCATGAAAATAGGAGGCTTTTAACGCTCCAGTAGAGGTTTCTAGAATCTCAGACATATGATCATAGGTGATTTCATCAAAATACTTCATATTAAATACCAGCTGCTGCTTTTGTGGGAGTGTAGCAATAGCTTTCTGTAGTATACGTTGTATGTCATCTCCATTATACCACTCATCGGCATCGAGTGTAGACACCATGTCAGACCTTAAATCAGTAATATCTATATTCGATTCTTTGGCTCGTTTTTTTAAAAATGTAATCGCTTCATTGGTAGCTATTCTATACATCCAAGAATAGAGTTTACTTTCTTGCTTAAACTTATCAATACTTCTAAAGACCTTAATAAAGGTGTTTTGAAGCACATCGTCAGCATCGTCGTGAGAAATTACAATCTTACGAATATGCCAATACAGACGTTCTTTGTATGTGGTAATTAATACACGGAATGCCTGCTCTTTAGTCTTGTCGTTTTGTAATTCAGCGATAAGTAATTCCTCTTCAATCAAGATTGCGCTTTTGTCTTAGACGCAATTTATGAAAATAGGTTTAAAAGAAGTGCTTATTTTTTTGCTTGCACTTGTTTTACTCTACTTCTAGAATAGCCAAACAGTCGATTGGTTTTAATAAGTTCTGCAATACCTTCTGGTAGCATATCTTCCCAGTCTGATTTTCCTTCTGAAATCTTCTTTAATACATCTCTTGAGAAAATGTCTAAAATTTCTGGGTTGTATCCTTCAATATCAATGAGTTTACCATTGTTCTTGAAGAACTTGTACAACTCTTTCATTCTTGGGTGCACCTTAAGGTTGTCGCTAGTAATAAACTCTTTAGTTTTCTCATCCTTATAAGGATACATATAGACTTTAAGATCTCTGTAGAATAACTTTCCAAAAGCTTCTAAGATACCACCACTTAAGTCTCTGTAGTATTTCTCGTCGAAAATTTGAATTAAGTTGTAAACCCCCATGGCTAGTCCCATTCTGGCTTTAGTAAATTCACTAAAGTACTCCACCAGTTTAAAATATTCTTGGAAGTTAGTAATCATTACGTTTTGACCTAATGAACACAGAAGTTCCGCTCTATCTAAGAAGTCACGCTCGTTAATCTCTCCTTCAGCTCTTAAGTTACTCAAGGTGATTTCAAAGATGATTTGACTATTGTCTTTATCTACCTTCTTTTCATTAAAAAACAGTTCTTTAGAACGCTCAAACATATCCATATTAACCTTGGTTACTGGTCTGAAGCTTCCTCTTAAGGCTAGGATGTTTTTTTTGTAGAGTACTTGAGCAGGTAATAAGTTGTTTCCGTCTGGCCCAAACATTACTGCATTAGTCATGCCGTTTCTTACCAATTGTAAGCTCATCAATCGGTTGTCTACATACATAAAACGAGGTCCAGAGAAGTTGATCATATCAATTTCTAACTGGTCTTTCTGTAGATTGTCGTAAAACGATTTTAAAAGCTCTTTCGGATTATCATTTAAATAAAACGCACCATAAATAAGATTTACTCCTAAAACACCTAAGGTTTCTTGTTGTAGTCTAGCGTCTGTTTCTTTAAATCGTAAGTGTAATACAATTTCGTTATATCCTTCTAATGGATCTAACTGAAATCGAATACCCACCCAGCCATGACCTTTAAATTTCTTTGAAAAATTAATGGTAGCTACCGTATTGGCATAGCTAAAAAACAATTTATCTGGGTGTTTGGTTCTGCTCAATCGATCTTCAATTAAATCGATTTCGTGACCTAACATACGTTTTAATCGAACTTCGGTTACATACCTGTTGTCAACTTCTTCACCATAGATTGCGTCAGAAAAGTCTTTGTCATAAGCACTCATGGCTTTCGCGATAGTTCCTGAAGCACCACCAGCTCTAAAAAAATTACGAACTGTTTCTTGACCTGCACCAATTTCAGCAAAAGTACCGTATATATCGGTGTTTAAGTTGATGCGTAATGCCTTACTCTTTGTAGATGGAATGTTACTAATCTTTTGATCGCCTTTTAAGGATATTGCCATTGGTAAAGGATTTGTTTTACGACAACAAAGGTACTAAAATAAAGGTCTATCAGCAATTTTTATCTTATTTTTGTGAACTATGAAAGTAACGTTTTTAGGGACTGGAACATCACAAGGAATTCCTGTTATTGGAAGCAATCATCCAGTATGTTTGTCCGATAATCCGAAAGATAAGCGCTTACGATCTTCCGTTATGGTTTCTTGGGATCAAGTGCACTATATTATCGATTGTGGCCCCGACTTTAGACAGCAGATGCTAAGAGAAAGGGTAGAGGCTATTAACGGAGTTTTGTTTACGCACGAACACGCCGACCATACTGCCGGTATCGACGATTTAAGACCGTTTTGTTTTCAAATGGGCGAAGTGCCCATCTATGCAAGACCCCGAGTAGTTGCCAATCTTCAGCATCGATTTGATTATATTTTTGCTACAGAAAACCGCTATCCGGGAGTTCCAAAACTAGCAGTGCATACGGTTAAAGAGGAGGCTTTTACACTACTCGATGTAACAGTAATGCCCATCGAGGTAATGCATGGAAACTTGCCGATTACAGCATATCGTTTTAATGACTTTGCATACATCACCGATTTAAAAACTATAGCAGACTCTGAAAAGAAGAAACTTCAAAATCTAGATGTATTGGTGGTTAATGCCTTACGAACAGAAGAGCACCCTACACATTTGAACTTAGAACAAGCCTTAGCGTTTGTAGCTGAGCTGCAACCCAAACGCGCTTATTTTACCCATATTAGCCACAAGCTAGGGTTTCATAATGACATATCAAGTCAGTTGCCAGAGCATGTTTATTTAGCGTATGATGGCTTGGAAATTGATCTTTAAAGTAGCTTACAATCGAGCTTCTATCCACTTTTTAAAGCTAAAAAAGTTTTGTGGCGCGACACCATGTCCAACAGGATATTCACTATAGTCGCTTTGTAGTCCCTTTGAGTGTAGGAATGGGGTAGCCTCTCTAGCCCAGGTTACCGGTAAAACTTGATCTACAGTACCATGAGAAATATAATAATCAGTGGCAATGTTTTGTGGGAATTCAGCAGGTATTAACTCTTTATTAATATAACCGCTTAACGCGATTACATGTTGCACTAGGTTGGGGTATTGAAAACTTAAAGCATAGCTCAGTATAGCTCCCTGACTAAAGCCTAGTAGAAAGGTCTTGTTGGGATTGGTGTGGTATTTTTTTGCAACAGAACGCATATTGTGCGCTATAAGATCTAGCGATGTTTTTGCCTGAGTGAGGTCAGAATGTTTGGCGTTATTCGCATCTAAATTAATAGCATACCATGCATAACCACCGAAGCCTAAATCAAATGGTGCTCTAAAACTGACGATTAAAAATGCGTCTGGGAGTTCGTCGGCAAACGAAAATAAATCTTGTTCATGACTGCCATAACCATGAAGTAACACCAATAATGGAGGGTGTTCAGTAGGTGTTTTAGGCTCCCGAACTATATAATATAAGTCAGTATTCATCTAGGATAGGACTAGTTTTTTGTTTGCAAAAATTCCGTAAACTTTTCCTTTGCATTTGGTACCGATAAATGCACTATTCTTTGAGGTAGAGGTTATATTTTCTATTCCAAATAGATATTCTTCAGCTGGATTAAATAGGGTGAGATCTGCTTTACTGCCCTCTTTAATGCTGTAATGAGGTAGTTCAAACGCGGTTCTAGGTTTTGTAGTTAGGGCAGGTATGGTGTGCTCAAGAGAGATTACAGCGTTAACACTTCCAAAAAGACTTTCTAAGCCAACAGTACCATCTTCTGCTAAGCTAAACTCTAGTTTTTTATGTTCAATATCAATAGGGTTGTGGTCTGAGCAAATGCTATCTATAACGCCATCTGCAACTGCTTTTCGCAACGCTTTTACATCTGCAAGGGTTCGTAACGGAGGGTGTACTTTTATGTTGCTGTCAAAACCTTCTAGTAGGCTGTCGTCTAGACATAAATGATGCGCGGCAACACTACAGCTAACCTTAAGCCCTTTCTTTTTAGCAGCTTTAATTAAGGCAACACTCTCTTTGGTTGAAATGGTTGGAATATGAAGGCTACCGCCTGTATATTCGAGTAAAAACAAGTCTCTATTGATTTGTAAATGTTCTGCTAAAGCTGGACTACCTTTCAGTCCTAAACGCGTGCTTTCTATGCCTTCATTAGCAACCCCATCATTTGCAATGGACTTGTTTAAAGGAAAGCTCATGATTTTACCATTAAAATTTTGAGCGTATTGTAGCCCAATTTTTAAAAGATTATCGTTTTCAATAGGTTTGGAATAGTCGCTAAAGGCAATAGCTCCCGCCTGCTGCATATCGTATAGTTCTGCAAGGTCTTTCCCCTGACTCTGCTTGGTTAGCGTACCAACAGGATATAATTGTGTAGCAGCTCCTTTAGCCGCTGTAAGAAGATAGCCCACAGCAGATTTATTGTCCACCACAGGGTTTGTATTTGGATTCACCGCTACAGCAGTAAAACCACTCTTTGCCGCCACGTTTAATCCATGGCTAATCGTTTCTCGCTCTTCGTAACCAGGCTCTCCGAAACTCACACTGGTATCAAACCAGCCGCAGGAAACATGAAGATTGTCTAAGGCTAGTATTTTATAATGATCTTTTGCTGGGATTGAATTCGCTATTTTTTCAATACTACCATTGGAAATTAAAATGTCTTTTATTTGCTTGTGGTAGGGACTGGTTTCGTCGAATATTAGAGCCGACTTAAGTAGCGTAGTCATGTTTTGAAGAATTTTAAAATTAAAATTTCCAGCAACAAAGATACAATAGCTATTGACAAAAACAATTTCCAAAACCAACGAACTTCATTTTTTTCTAAGGAATCCTTAAAAAAGTCAGCTACAGAGTCAAAAGTTGTAATCTCTTTTGTGTTGCCTGAAAGTACCTTTGTGTCAAGATAGTCAAGGCTGCTTTCTTCTTTCGAATAGTTAAACGCTAACTCTTGAATCGTGGTATTGTTGAAGGTTGCTTTGTAAAAACCTGGACTATTCAATTCGTTGGTAAGTTTTAATGAAACTGTATTTTGAGTACTTGTCTGCAGTGGAATAATTGAATTGTCTGCATTTTCAATAGCCACAATATTGTCTTTTGGTATGGTGGCAGCAATATCAATGGTATTTTCTTGATGAAGCCTGTAGTATAGTTTACCATATGCGAAGCTTTGCTCGCCAATAGCACTAAATACTGGAACAATCAGCGGGGAATTGCTAAAATTGGTAAACTTTGGGTCTAAAGGGGATGAAAACCAATAGCTTTTTTTAGACGTACTATATAATTGGGTTAAAAATGATTGCTTATTGTTGAAAGAAAGTAACGCTGCGCCTTTAAGACTGCTATTGTAATGTATTGTGCTACTTGGATATTGAAAATTAGTGACACTGTTTGTGAAGACATCCTTAAAAAACGGGTGGTCATAGTTGATGCTTGTCATTTTTAAGGTATCTGTTCGCTTTTCTTGTAATGAACCTACATTCATTTTGCTAAATAGTGCATTGTAGGAATTTATATCGCTATTAAAGCTTGGGATAATAATGACCGAACCTCCATTTTTTTCAAACGCTACAATTTGAGAGATTAAATTTGTAGGGATGTTGTCTAATTCATTTAAAATAATACATTGCTGTTTTGCGAGTTGAGAATAGTCTATAGCGGAGCTGTTACTCGATGAAAAATCATAATCTTCTGAAGTGAAAATACGAGGTAAAAAAGAGGAGGTTTTTCCGATACTTAACACCTTAATTTTCGGACTTGAATTGAGGCTAAAATAGAAGGTGTTGTCAAAGCTAAAAACATCCTTTTCGGTTAATTGAATTTTACCAAGAATAGGGTTCTTTCCTGAAAACTCAAAACTAATTTTTTGAGTCCCATTTTTTGGAATAGAGAAGGAGCGCTTGCTCGCTAAAACGGTATTTGTGTAGAGTGATATGGATTGGTCATTTTGTGCTTCACCTTGATTTCTAATTAGAGTTTCAACAACAAAATCTGACGTGCTTTTCTTACGTACATATACACTGTCTATAGAAAGGTTATTTTTTTGGGTAGGAATCAACTGAATGGCTGAAAAAGGGCTTGTTACATTTGTAAACAAATTGGTATTTATTTTTTTATAATATTGAAAATCAGATATTAAAACTATTTCATATAAAGAAATACTTTTACTCTTAATTTCACTTTCAAATTGAAGTAAAACGCTACCTACATCTAAAGAATTTGATGTAATATCTATGTTTTTGATGTAATTTTTTAATTCAGAGGCACTCAAATCTTTGTAGAAATTTGAATTTGTTAGCAAAGAATACGATGCATTTTCAAGACTACTTTGTATGATGTCTACACAAGCATTATTAAAAATATTTCCTTGAGAATTGTTGGCAGTTACACTTACAGAATTATCTAAATAGATAAAATAATGTTGATTTTTATCTGAATTTTGATTGCTAAAATAGGGTTGTGAAAAGGCAAAAATTAAGGCTGAAAAAAGGAGCATTCTAGTGGCTAAAATGAGCCACTTTTTTAAGGTAGAACTCTTCCTAGTTTTGCGTTCAATTTTTTTCAAAAAAGCAACATTAGTAAAGTCGACTTTTACAAATTTTTGCAGTTGAAATAAATGCACTAAAATGGGTACTATAAGTACCCATAAGAAGTATAAAAATTCAGGATTTTTAAAGTGCATTTTTAGTATCTAGTATTTTGCTGATTTTCCCTTGGAAGCACTTTCTTTAATAAATGCTCGTAAATCATCATTGGCTTTTTTAAGATCTTCACTTCTTAAATACATCATATGACCACTTCGATAACCTTTAAAAGTGAAACGATCTTTAAATTTTCCACTTGGGTCTATCTGCCACATTAAAAATTTAGCGTTAAAGTATGTTGTAGCCCCATCATAATAGCCAGATTGTGTTAATACTTTCAGGTATGGATTTTGTGCCATGGCTTTTCGTAATTGATCTCGAACGTTGTCATTGCTAAAATCCCAAGGGCCAACAGGGCCAAACACATTGTATTTTACATCTGTTTTAAATTTTAACTCTTGTTGAATGTAATAGTTGATGGCTGGGGTAAAAGAGTGTAGCCAAGAGTCTAATTCTGAATTATAATCCGGTTTCTCTCCTGCATCTGACTTGTCAACCCCTGTATAGCGAGAGTCTAATCGACCGATGGTAAACCCACTTTTGTCTCTTAATAATTCTTTCCAAAAATAGGCTTTAGGGATGCTTAGGTTGTTCTGTAATACCTTTTTTGTTTCTATTCCACTGAAATAACTGATTTTTTCAGCCACAGATTTTTTTTCAGAGTCCGAAATAAACCCTCCCTTAGTTAAGGCTGGAAGTAAAGTGTTTACCGCAAATTCTTCTGATAGAGGTAAAATTTCTAATAAATCTTTGCTTTGAAGATCAGAAGGTAACATTTTATGATACCAGGCTGCAGCTGTGAAATAGGGTAGGTTTATTGCTGATTCTAGTGTTTCTCCAGATCGAATAATTTTATAATCTGCAGGAGAAACCATAATCACACCATTTAAGTACATCCATTCTCTTCCTTGTAGTTCACCTGCCAGTCCCATTACTCTTGTTCCACCATAACTTTCACCAATGATATATTTAGGGGAGCTCCAGCGGTTATTTCGGGTGATAAACGTCGTTAACCAAGAAGCCAAATATTTTGTATCAGCATTAATTCCAAAAAATGTTTTTGGATCTACTTTTTCACCTTTCGCAACTACAGGTCTTGAGTAGGCTGTATTTACTGGGTTAACAAATACAATGTCTGCAACATCTAATATAGAATGCGGATTGTCTTTTACACCATAAGGCTGGACAGGAAAACCTTCATCGTCAATTTTAAGAACTCTAGGACCTGTATAAGCGATATGCATCCAAACCGATGCGGAACCAGGTCCTCCATTGAAAGACATGATGATAGGTCTTTCCTCAGGATTTTTAACACCAGTACGTTGATAGTAGGTGTAAAATAAAGAGGCTATCATCTTCCCGTTAGCATCCCACACTGGTTGCATTCCGGTTGTAGCCTTATAGCTTACCTTCGCTCCATTAATAATAATTTCATTGGTTGTCACCACTATAGTATCTACAGGGATTCTCGGATCCTGTGCAAAAAGAGTCAGTGTTAGTAAGCAACTAACAAAACAAATGATTTTTTTCATGAGTATAAAAATTAGGAACCTCTAATGTATTACAAAAAATTGAGTCTATGGCTATCAAAATAGGGATGCAAATCCCTTAAAACTTTTCAAAAGCACCCAAGCCAAATAAAGCATAATCGTATAGCACTGGGTCGTTAGGGTTGAATTTTCTAAGCATAGTATCTAATTCCATCACTGCTTTCCAGTCATTTTGTTTTCGCTTTAAAACACCTAGTTTTCTGGCGATAGATCCAGAATGTACGTCTAAGGGACAAGATAGTTTTTTGGCATCATGACGTTTCCACAAACCAAAATCTACGCCAGCGTTATCCTCTCTTACCATCCACCTGAGATACATATTGATGCGTTTGGCTGCTGAATTTTTGTTGGGATCAGAAATATGCTTTTCTGTTCTAGAGGGATGTTCTAATTCAAAGAATACCTTTTTAAAGTCTGAAATAGCATTTTGATAGGTGTTCTCTGATTCCTTGGGTAGTAATATGGTTTCTAAACCCCCATAATTGCTGTATATATGTTGTAGTGCCAACACAAAATATTGAGCATCCAAATCATTGAAGGTTCTATGAACAAACCCTTCAAGTTGTTTCAGCTCTTTTTTGGAATGATGCATAACAAAATCAAAAGGGGAATGATCCAGTCTTTCCATCAATTGTCGAGCATTTTTAATGATCATAGTTCTGTTTCCCCAAGAAATGATGGCAGTTAAAAACCCTGCAATTTCAATATCTTCTTTTTTGCTAAACAGATGTGGTATTTGAATAGGATCTAAAGTTATAAATGAAGGGTGATTGTATTGAATGACTTTCTGGTCTAAAAATGACTTTAGCTCTTTTGTTTTCATATGTTTATAGCGAAAGACAAAGATACCAAATCCTCTTAGGATATGCTAGTTTACGCCTAGATACGCTTATGGTTGTGTTTAAAAAATGGGATTTGGTTTAACTAGATGTTTTCACTTTTTATGTTGTTCTGTTATATTTTTTAGTAACCCATTAAAAATTAACCCATGAAATGGAAGTACAGCATACCAATACAACCTGCCCCATAATCCTAATGGTCTAAAGGTTGCTGTTTGACACAATTGATTATCAACAATTTTAAACTCTAACCATGCTTCACCAGGGAGTTTCATTTCGGCTAATAATAGTAATCGGCCTTCGTTTTTATCTGCGTATAAAACTCTCCAAAAGTCTAAAGAATCTCCAACGTTAATCGAATCGGGGTTTGTCCTTCCCCTTCTGAGTCCAACACCTCCCATTAATTTGTCTAAATAGCCTCTTAATTTCCATAACCAGTTGCCATAATACCAGCCATTTTTACCGCCAATAGTCCAGATGTGTCTGATGCAAGAATCGCGATCTTTGAAGGGTCTTTTTCTCTGATCAATAAAACAACCATAAGTAGGTACTTCTATAAAATCAGAAATATCAAAGCTTATTCCACTACTGGTGTACGAATCTTTCCAGCTCGAGAGAATTTCATTGTTCTGTATTTTGTTAAATGCTTTTTCTAGGGATTCTTGATAACTTCCAGGGGTAATGTCTAAAATCGTATTTAGTGTATTGTCTCGACAAACCACTTCAACCCTCATGCTATTTACAAGCGATGCCGCTAATTTATAGGAGGTAGAGGTTACAAAGTATAACCAATACGAAGAGAGTCTTGGCGTCATCATTGGAAAAATAATAATGGTGCGTTTTAGGTTTCTGCATTTAGCAAAACCTAATAGCATTTGTTTGTAAGATAACACGTCTGGACCTCCAATATCAAAATTTTGGTTGTAGGTTTTGGGATTGAAAAGTGATTTGAGTAAAAATTGAACAACATCAACAATTCCAATGGGTTGACATTTGGTTTTTAGCCATTTTGGAGCAATCATTATTGGTAGCTTTTCTACCAAGTCTCTTATTATTTCAAAAGAGGCGCTTCCAGATCCAATAATGATTCCGGCACGAAGTGTTGTCAGACTATAGGTGCCTTTATTGAGTTCTATTTCAACATCTTTTCGAGAGTTTAGATGTTTAGAAAGATTAGTGTCGTTTATAATACCGCTTAAATAAACCACATGTTTTGCAGTGGTTTTATTGAGTGAATCTCTAAAATGTATGGCAGATAATTTTTCTAGTGCTTGGTAATTTTTCGATGAAGACATGGAGTGTACTAAGTAGTAGGCTCCATCAATATCTTTTGGAATTTTGTCTAGTGATTCTTTATCGAGTAAGTCAATTTCGATAACAGAAATATTTTTTCTAATGGAAGAGGGTGCCGTAAATCTTCTTTTATCGCGAACGCAACAGACCACTTCATGCCCTGCTTCAATTAAAACGGGCAGGAGCCTTTTTCCAATATAACCTGTTGCGCCGGTAAGAAGTATTTTCATCTTTGCTGAATGTGGTTGTAAGTGTTTAGTTGGCTTAACAAGGTCTAAATTAGTAAAAGAAAACAGACTAGAAGAACATCTGTTGTATTTTCCTCATACTTGGTATCTTCATGACAATAATGAGTATACCGTTTTTAGAATAGCTCTTTTACTCAATTATCGATACTACTAATCTATACAACATACAACCTTCTTAAAGGTATAAAACCTCAGTTCAACATCAATTTTTTAGTAAGAATACGTTGCTTGTGGCTTATTTTAATAAGATATAAACCACTAGCGAGTTTAGGCAATTGAATATCATAAATGCCACTGGCTTGAAATTGGGTAGTTACTACTTTTTTTCCTTCTATTGAATACAAGTCTACGTAAACATTTCCGCTGTTTAGCCCTTCAATTCTTATAGCCTGAGAATGAGTTTGGTATATTCCAATGTCATCTAGAGTCGCTTCTTCTAGAGTGATGTTTTCGTTTTTAGTAGTATGTAGATAAAACCTTCCCACTCCTTTTTGATCTTCTTGAATAGGAATAG
>CBFHVY010000008.1:18628-39815 GCA_965659555.1 Flavobacteriaceae bacterium | reverse complement strand
GCTTAAACAACCTCTGCAATATTATAAAGACAAGTATGGAACCGCATTTTACGGGTTAAATAAAATGTACTTGTTAATGGAAAAACAGCATAACCGTGGACAAGACGGTGCTGGTTTAGCGAGTGTAAAATTTAATGTTGCTCCAGGTAGTCGATACATCAGTAGGTTTCGATCCAATAAGCAACAACCTATTCAGCATGTGTTCAAAAAAATAAATGAACGCATCAACGATGTTTTTGAAAAAAATCCAGACAAGCATCACGATGTAGCTTGGCAAGAAGAACATATGCCCTACATCGGTAATTTGTTTTTAGGGCATGTACGCTATGGAACTTTTGGAAAAAATAGCATCGAAAGTGTACACCCATTTTTACGTCAGAGTAACTGGAAACACCAAAACCTAATAGTTGCTGGAAACTTTAATATGACCAATGCAAAGCAACTCTTAGAAGAGTTGGTAGAACTAGGTCAGCACCCTAAAGAATTTACAGACACTGTGACAGTGATGGAAAAAATCGGACATTTCTTAGAAGAAGAAGTTGCCGACTTATATTTAAAAGCTAAAGAAGTAGGGTTAACTAAAAAGGATGCTTCTCCTTTTATTGAAGAGCACTTGAATATTCAACGGATCCTTCAACGATCAGCTAAAAACTGGGATGGTGGTTATGCAATGGCTGGTTTAATGGGTCATGGAGATGCTTTTGTGTTTAGAGATCCTTCTGGAATTCGACCTACTTATTTTTATGAAGACGATGAAGTAGTTGTGGTTGCATCTGAACGCCCTGTAATTCAGACCGTGTTTAATATTACCATAGATAAAGTACAAGAACTAGAGCGTGGCCATGCTTTGATTATTAAGAAAAGTGGCGAAACCGATATTGCTTCCATACTGCCCCAAAAACCGAAAAAGGCCTGTTCTTTTGAACGTATTTATTTTTCAAGAGGGAGCGATGCTGCAATCTACAACGAACGAAAAGCTTTAGGGAAAAATGTATTTCCACAGATTTTAGAATCCATTAATAAAGATATTTCAAATACGGTATTTTCATATATTCCTAATACCGCTGAGACTTCTTTTTATGGAATGACCGAGGCTGCAGAAGATGTATTGAATGAACAAAAAACAGCTAAAATTTTAGCTGGAGGAAAATCATTATCGGCTGAAAAAGTCACAGAAATTTTATCGGAAAGACCTCGATTTGAAAAAATCGCAATTAAAGATGCAAAACTCAGAACGTTTATCGCAGACGATAACAGTAGAGACGACCTTGTAGAGCATGTTTACGATGTTACTTACGGAGTTGTAAAGCCTACAGACAACCTTGTCATAATTGATGATAGTATTGTTCGTGGAACGACGCTTAAAAAGAGTATTATTAAAATACTAGATCGTTTACAGCCCAAAAAGATTGTAGTAGTTTCTTCAGCGCCACAGATTCGCTATCCAGATTGTTATGGAATAGATATGGCAAGAATTGGAGATTTTATTGCCTTTAAAGCAGCTCTTGAATTACTCAAAGAAACCAATCAGTATCATATTGTAGAGGAGGTATACCAAAAATCTAAAGCACAACAAGCCAACGACGATACTGAAATTGTGAACTTTGTTAAAGGTATTTATGCGCCATTTACAGACGAAGAAATTTCTGCTAAGATTGCACAAATGTTAAAGACCTCTGACATCAATTGTGAGGTTGAGGTTATTTATCAAACCGTTGCTAACTTACATAAAGCGTGTCCGGAGAATTTAGGAGATTGGTATTTTACCGGAGATTATCCTACCGATGGAGGACATAGAGTAGTAAATGAGGCCTTTATTAACTTTTATGAAGGAAATAACAAACGAGCTTATTAAGTAAGGCTAGTAATCTTAGTATTAGCACATAAAAAAAGCGCCTATTAGGCGCTTTTTTTATGAAAAGTGTTAAAGCTTATATAGCTTCAGCATAACGTCTTGCAACTTCATTCCAGTTAATTACATTAAAAAATGCATTGATATAATCTGGTCTTCTGTTTTGATAGTTTAGGTAATAAGCGTGCTCCCAAACATCAAGACCTAAAATAGGAGTTCCTTCGCAACCAATTCCTGGCATTAATGGATTGTCTTGATTAGCGGTAGAGCATACTTCCACTTTTCCGCCTTTATGAACACATAACCATGCCCAACCAGATCCGAAACGTGTTGCAGCTGCTTTTGAGAATGCATCTTTAAATCCGTCGAAAGATCCAAAAGCACTGTTGATAGCATCTTTAAGTTCTCCTGATAATTCTCCGCCCTGGTTAGGGTTCATTACTTTCCAGAATAAAGAATGGTTGTAAAATCCACCTCCATTATTTCTAACTGCACCATTGCTCATGTCTAAATTAGTAAGAATATCTTCGATAGATTTTCCTTCTAAATCAGTTCCAGCAATTGCATTGTTTAAGTTGGTGGTATATCCGTTGTGATGTTTGCTATGGTGAATTTCCATAGTTCTTGCATCAATATGTGGTTCTAGTGCGTCGTACGCATAATCTAATTGTGGTAGTTCAAATGCCATAATAATATAGGTTTAAATGGTGTTTAAAAATTTAAGGTAAATTTAGCCATAAATTATAGGTTTCACAACATGTCAACCTATTGATATATAATAGTACTATAGTATAAAATTATACTGGTGCTTGTTGCATAAACTCTTCTGCTTTTTCTACCATGTTTTTACTCCCACAGAAAAATGGTACACGCTGATGTAATTCGGTAGGAGCAATATCTAGTATCCTAGTAAATCCGTCACTCGCTTTACCATGTGCTTGTTCCGCTAAAAAGGCCATTGGATTGCACTCGTAAAGCAAGCGTAATTTACCATCAGAGTTTTTAGAGCTTTTAGGGTACATATAAATTCCACCTTTAATCATATTCCTGTGAAAATCTGAAACTAGAGAACCAATATATCTGCTGGTATAAGGTCTGTCTCCTTCTTCTTCTTGGCAGTATTTAATGTATTTTTTTACTCCCGTAGGGAAATGAATATAATTCCCTTCATTTACAGAGTATATTTTTCCATCTTCGGGAAACTTCATGTCTGGGTGCGATAAGTAAAAGGAGCCAATTGCTGGGTTTAAGGTAAAACCATTAACACCGTCGCCTGTAGTGTATACAAGCATGGTTGAGGTGCCATAAATTACATACCCCGCAGCAACTTGTTGGTTGCCTTTTTGTAAGAAATCTTCTAATTGAACAGGGGTTCCTACTGGAGTGACTCTTCGGTATACCGAAAAGATAGTTCCTACCGAAACATTAACATCGATATTAGAAGACCCATCTAAAGGATCTATTAATACAACATATTTGTTTTGATGGTTTTCGTCTTGACTGTTAATGCTGATAAAATCGTCTTCTTCTTCACTGGCAATTCCACAAACAATATTTCTATTAATGAGGGTTTGAATAAACTTTTCATTGGCGTATACATCAAGTTTTTGTTGATCTTCGCCTTGAATATTGGTGTCTCCTGCAGTACCGATGATATCTACTAAACCAGCTTTATTAACCTCATGATTAACTACTTTTGCCGCCAATCGAATGGAGTTGATTAATCTAGATAATTCTCCAGAAGTATATTTAAATGAGGATTGGTTTTCGATGATGAATTCACCAAGAGTTTGATTCTTTTTTGACATTATGGCATTTTTTAATACTACAAAGATGCTATCTTTTTTACGTTACTACAACGATTTCGTAAACTATTTAATATTTCGTTTTACATTCTTTAAGTTATCTTTGAACTTAAAATATACTACATGAGTTTTTCAATTCGTTTTGCTACTGCGGCTGACATGACTGCCGTCCATCAATTAATTACCGAGTTAGCCATTTTTGAAAAAGAGCCCGATGCTGTTACCATAAGTGTTGAAGACCTACAACGAGATGGATTTACAACTCCAGCAAAGTTTCAAGTAGTTGTTGCCGAAACCAATGATGGAATTGTAGGGATGGCGCTATTTTATGAGCGTTATTCTACTTGGAAAGGCAAAGCCATACATTTGGAAGATTTAATAGTTACCCAAAGTATGCGAAACAAAGGCGTTGGTAAAGCACTGTACACGGCTGTAATGGAGTACGCCTATGAACATGGGGCCAAACGAGTTGCTTGGGAAGTACTCGATTGGAACACCAATGCAATTGCTTTTTATGAAAGTACCGGTGCCGAAGTTCTAAAAGATTGGGGAGTGGTTCATATGAACTATGATAAGTTAGTTTCTTTTTTAGATACAAAATAAATGAGAATATTTAAGTTTGGAGGAGCCTCTGTAAATACTGCAGAAGGAGTTAAAAACTGCGCTCATGTGCTCAATACTCAGGGGACTGATGATCTTTTGGTCGTTGTTTCTGCCATGGGTAAAATGACCAATGCCTTTGAGGTTTTGGTCAACGCTATTTCAAGAAACGCATACGAAGAAAAGGATCTAAATGGTATTGTTGAATACCATACTCAAATTATGGATTCCCTTTTTGATGCTGAGCACGAAGTGCATGAAAAAGTTGCGAGCTTAATCACTCAACTAAAAGACTTTATCGCGGCCAATACTTCTTCTGATTATGATTATCTCTACGATCAAGTAGTTTGTTTTGGTGAGTTGATTTCCACAACTATTGTGTCGAGTTATTGTACTACTATTGGTATTACAAATACTTGGGTTGATGTTAGAGAGTATATTCGAACTGATGCTCATCATCGAAACGCAAAAGTAGATTGGGAGGTTACACAACAGCAAATTAAAAACCAACTTCCAAAAGAGCATTTAGTAATCACACAAGGGTTTTTAGGAGGGACTTCAGCAAACAAAACCACTACCTTAGGAAGAGAAGGTTCCGATTATACTGCGGGGATATTTGCGTATTGTTTAGGTGCTGAAAGTGTAACCATTTGGAAAGACGTGCCTGGGGTACTCAATGCCGATCCAAGACGATTTGAGCACACCACCTTATTAACACAGATCTCTTATGAAGAAGCTATAGAAATGGCATTTTATGGTGCTTCAGTTATTCATCCCAAAACCATAAAGCCGCTTCAAAATAAAGAAATACCTTTATATGTAAAGTCTTTTATAGCACCCGAAAATACTGGAACTGTAGTACTAAAAGGGGAGTCTATTGTCCCAAAAACGCCTTGTTATATTGTAAAAAACAATCAGATTTTACTATCGATCGCTGCTCTTGATTTTTCTTTTATGGTGGAAAGTAATTTGAGTCATATTTTTAAGAAGTTAGCAGATTATCAATTAAAAGTAAATCTCATTCAAAATTCAGCCATTAGTTTTTCGGTGTGTGTTGAAGATACTTTTTCACAAATAGATGCGTTTTTAAAAGAGATAGAAAAGCACTATAAAATAGCAGTTTACAAAGATGTTGTATTGTATACAGTTCGTCATTTTGATGAAAAAGCTAAGGAATTGATACATCAAAAAGGGATTGCTATTTTAACCCAAATAAATAAAGAAACTTTTCAAGCCGTTGTCAGGTAAAACAAGGGTTAAAGTTTAATTTTTTTGTCTATTTTTGTTTCCTGCCTAATAGTATTTAATGGAATTAGTTACCTCAAAAGAAATCGCAAAAGTAATCGGAGTTGATAAATTTGGCTTTATAGGAACCTTCATGGGTTGGATGCTTTTGAGGGTATTACGAATTTCCAAAATCAATAAGATTTACAATAAGCATAAGGAGAAACAAGCGCTTCAATTTCTTGATGATGTTCTTGACGAATTTGAGATTCAGTTTGAAGTTCCGGAAGAAGATTTGAAAAGAATCCCTAAAGACGGTCCATTTATCTCCATATCTAATCACCCATTAGGAGGGATCGATGGTATTTTGTTGTTGAAGTTAATTTTAGAACATCGTCCAGATTTTAAGACCCTTTCCAATTTTCTAATCCACAGAATAGCACCTTTAAAAGAATATACTTTGGCGGTAAATCCGTTTGAAAATCATAAGGATGTCAAGTCAAGTATTGTTGGGCTTAAAAATTCACTTCAGCATTTAAAAGAAGGGAACTCCCTTGGGATATTTCCAGCAGGGGAAGTGTCGACGTATAGAGATGGTAAGCTATTAGTAGACAGACCTTGGGAAGAAGGTACCGTAAGGTTAATTACTAAAGCAAATGTTCCAGTAGTGCCTATTTACTTTCATGCCAAGAATAGTAGATTGTTTTATGTGCTTTCTAAAATTAGCGATACCCTTAGAACGGCTAAATTACCTTCAGAGCTTTTTTCTCAAAGAAATAGAGTCATTAAAGTTCGAATAGGAAAGCCAATTCCGGTAAGCGATATTGAGGCTTTCGAAGACCTTTCATCACTTACGGAGTTTTTGAGAAAGAAAACCTATATGTTGGCGAATCCTTTTGAAAAAACAGCCCCTAAAATCTTAAATACGCAAAATCTTAAGCTGCCTAAACAGCCCAAGAAAATTACCTCACAACGAAATGTAACTTCTTTTATTGAAGAGGTAGAAAATCTGAGAAAGAAAGATTTACGTCTTTTAGAAAGTAAGAATTATGAAGTGTTTTTGGCTAGTGCTAAAGACATACCTAATCTACTACATGAAATAGGTAGACTTCGAGAGGTTACCTTTAGAGATGTTGGCGAAGGAACCAATAACGCCATTGATTTAGATAGTTTTGACAATTACTACCAACATTTGTTTTTATGGGATAGAGAGGCTAATCTGTTGGTGGGAGCCTATAGAATGGGTATTGGTAAAGACATTTACAAGCAATACGGAATTTCTGGATTCTACATCCATACCTTATTTAGATTTGAGCCAGAACTCTTTAGTATGATGGAGCAAACCATAGAAATGGGTAGAGCATTTATCATCAAAGAATACCAGCAAAAACCAATGCCTTTATTTTTGCTGTGGAAAGGAATTGTGCATGTTACCCTGCGTTATCCAGATCATAAATATTTGTTAGGAGGGGTAAGTATTAGTGAACAGTTCTCAGACTTTTCTAAATCGTTAATGATTGAGTTTATGAAATCTCATTACTACGATCCGTATATTGCGCAATATGTTCATCCTAAAAAAGAGTATAAGGTAAAGTTGAAAGATGCCGACAAAGACTTTGTGTTTGATGCTGCCAAAGCAGATATGCAAAAGTTTGATAAGGTTATCGATGAAATCGAACCGGGAGCCCTTCGTATTCCAGTGCTGATTAAAAAATACGTAAAACAAAACGCACGAGTTATCGCGTTTAATGTAGACCCCAAGTTTAATAACTCTGTAGATGGATTAATGTATATTAAGGTGTCAGATATTCCAGAAAGTACGGTAAAACCTGTTATGGAAGAGTTTCAAGCTGAATTAGAACGAAAAGCAACTGAAAACGCTGAGGCCGAAAACTAAGAGCTATGAAAAACGTTCTCAAAATAGTATTAACCGCTGTCGCCGTTATTGTATTAGCTAATATTTTACCGGGCGTTATGGTTTCAAACTTTACTACAGCACTTATTGTGGCTTTAGTAATTGCCTTTTTAAACATGTTTGTTCGACCACTGCTCATTTTCTTTACCTTACCCGCAACCTTAGTCACTTTTGGCCTTTTTCTGTTTGTTATTAATGCGGTAATTATTCTACTCGCGAGTCATCTTATAGACGGATTTTTGGTGTCTGGATTCTTTACAGCACTCCTTTTTAGTATTTTAGTGTCTATTTTTAGATCCTTCCTTTTTTCACTACTTAAAGATTCAAAAGAAGAGAACTGAATTTGAGCTCGTTAACTTTTGTGTTCTTATTAAAAATCAGTAATTTTGCACCCTATTTTTAAGACTTATATATATTATGAATATTACGAAAGAAAATGTAGATGCTTTAAATGCCGTTGTAAAGGTTGATATCGTAGCAGAAGACTATAGCGATAAAGTAACTGAAGTGCTTAACGACTACCGTAAAAAAGCAAATATTCCAGGGTTTAGAAAAGGGCATGTGCCTATGGGAATGGTTAAAAAACAGTATGGAAAATCAGTAATGATAGACGAAGTTAACAAGCTTTTACAAGATTCTTTAAATAAATTTTTAGTAGAAGAAAAGCTAGACATCCTTGGAAATCCATTACCTAAAGTACAAGAAGATTTTTCATGGGATACCGATTCTTTTACATTTGAATTTGAATTAGGCTTAGCGCCAGAGATTAAAGTTAATCTTGATTCAAAGAAAAAAATCACCCAATATACTATTGTTGCAGACGAAGCATTGATTGATAAGGAAGTAGAGAACTTGCAAGCAAGATATGGTAAAATGTCGGCTTTAGAGACGGCTACCGAAAATGCAAATATTACCGCAACTTTTGTAAACGAAGAAAAAGAAATCAATCATAAATCTACCTTTACTCTTAAAGAAATTAAAGGTAAAACCAACCTTAAGAAGTTTGTTGGAACCAAAATAGGAGATGTTGTAGAAGTAAAAACAAAAGGGTTGTTTGCCGATGATCATAAACTCATGACTGTATTGGGAATTTCTCATGATGATGTTCATGGTTTGGATGTTAAAGTATCAGTTACTATTGAAGAGTTAACTGAAACTCAACTTGCAGATTTAGATCAAGAGCTATTCGATAAATTATTTACAGACGGAAGTGTAAAAACCGTAACCGAATTAAGAACTAAGATCAAAGAAGATGCTGAAAAGCAATTTCAACAACAAGCAGATCAGCAGTTGTTAAATAGCATTACAGAATATCTTATTGATAACACGAAGTTTGATTTACCTGCAACCTTTTTACAAAAATGGTTGGCTGTAGCTGGTGAAAAAGAACTAACCTTAGAAGCCGCAGCAGAAGAATATGCGAAGTCTGAAAAGGGATTACGTTATCAATTGATTCAAGAGCAAATCTTAAAAGAAAACGACATCAAGTTAGATTACGCAGAGTTAAAAGACTATGCAAAAGGGTTCATTAGAGCACAAATGGCACAGTTTGGAAACTTAAATCCAGCGGATGAAGAATTAGAAGATATTGCAAATAGAATTTTGGCAAACCAAGACGAAGCGAAACGTCTTCAAGACCAATTGGTAAGTCAGAAGTTACTTGAGTTTTACAAAGAAAATATGAGCTTTAAAACTAAAAAGTTAAGCTACGAAGACTTTGTAAAAGAAGTATACAAGTAATCGACTTATTCGCTCTCATAACTATAAAAACTTCGCTTTTTTAAGCGGAGTTTTTTTAGCCCTATTGGCAAACCTCATATTTAGACAATAGTTAGTATCTTTACCATTATAAACAAAACGACTTACACATGGATTACGGAAAAGAATTCGAAAAATACGCTACAAAACATCACGGTATAAGCAGTACCTATTTAAATACAATTACCAGTAGTTTAACCCCATATATTATGGAAGAACGTCAATTAAACATCACCCAAATGGATGTTTTTTCGCGTTTAATGATGGATAGAATTATCTTTTTAGGTACAGGGATTAACGATCAGGTAGCCAATGTTATTCAGGCGCAGTTGTTATTTTTAGAAAGTGTAGATGCTTCTAAAGATATTTCAATCTATATCAATTCACCAGGTGGTGGAGTGTATGCAGGTTTAGGAATTTACGACACCATGCAATTTATTAAGCCAGATGTGGCTACAATCTGTACAGGTATGGCAGCTTCAATGGGAGCCGTACTTATGTGTGCAGGAGAAAAAGGGAAACGCTCTGCGTTGCCTCACTCAAGAATTATGATACATCAACCTTTAGGAGGAGCTCAAGGTCAGGCTTCAGATATTGAAATTACTGCTAGAGAAATCTTAAAGTTAAAAGATGAGTTGTATGCAATTATAGCCAAGCACTCTGGACAAACAGTAGAGAAAGTACACAATGATTCTGATAGAGATTATTGGATGAAAGCTGAAGAAGCACAAGCTTACGGAATGATTGATGAGATTTTAGTACGAAAGTAAGACGATAATAGAAGATTAATATTAAGCAATTCAAATGTCGAAAGAAGAAAATTTAGAGTGTTCCTTTTGTGGACGTAAAAAAGCAGAGACCGATTTATTAATCGCTGGTTTAGACGCTCACATTTGCGATAAATGTATCGAACAAGCTCACGGAATAGTAGAGGAAGAAGTTGCAGAATCAAAAACAGGATCACTTTCCAAAGACCTCATCTTAAAAAAGCCTAAAGAAATTAAGGCGTTTATAGACCAGTATGTAATTGGTCAAGACCAAACAAAACGTTCTATGGCCGTTGCAGTATATAATCACTACAAACGATTATTACAAACCAAAGACGATGACAATGAGGTTGAAATTCAAAAGAGTAATATTGTTTTAGTAGGAGAAACAGGAACTGGTAAAACTCTTATTGCTCAAACCATTGCTAAGATGTTGAATGTGCCTTTTTCTATAGTAGATGCAACAGTACTTACACAAGCTGGCTATGTTGGAGAAGATGTAGAAAGCATCCTTAGTAGACTTTTACAAGCAGCAGATTACGATGTGGTAAAAGCAGAAAAAGGAATTGTATTTATAGATGAGATAGATAAGATTGCTCGTAAAGGGGATAACCCATCCATTACACGAGATGTGTCTGGTGAAGGGGTACAACAGGCTTTATTAAAGCTGCTGGAAGGAGCTGTAGTTAATGTTGCTCCTAAAGGAGGTAGAAAGCATCCCGAACAAAAATTCATCGAAGTAAATACCAAAGACATTCTCTTTATTGCAGGAGGTGCTTTTGCAGGTATTGATCGTATTATTAGTAAGCGTTTAAACATGCAAGCGGTAGGTTATAGTGCTTCGTTAGATGACGAAAAAATTGATGAAAATAATTTATTACAATACATCATACCATCCGATTTAAAAGCATTTGGGTTAATACCTGAAATCATCGGAAGATTACCTGTATTGAGTTATATGAATCCTTTAGATGCCACTACTTTACGTTCTATCTTAACAGAACCTAAAAACTCTATCATTAAACAATACACCAAATTGTTTGAGATGGATGCTATCGAATTTAGTATTGAAGAGGCTGCGCTTGATTTTATTGTTAACAAGGCTGTCGAATACAAACTAGGAGCAAGAGGTTTACGTTCTTTATGTGAGGCTATTTTTACAGATGCAATGTTCGACTTGCCTAGTTCAGACGAAAAAGTACTCGAAGTTACTTTAGCCTATGCAGAAGGAAAACTTTCAAAAACCACGTTAAAAAAGTTAAGAGCTGCGTCATAACCTATGATTAGCAGAAGTACCATAGACCGTATTTTTGAAACCGCTCGGGTGGAGGAGGTGATCGGTGATTTTGTACAACTCAAAAAGGCTGGAAGTAATTTTAAAGGACTGAGTCCATTTACAGATGAACGAACACCATCATTTATGGTGTCGCCTGTAAAACAAATCTGGAAAGACTTTAGTACTGGTAAAGGAGGTAATTCGGTTTCCTTTCTTATGGAACACGAACATTATTCATATCCTGAAGCCTTAAAGTATCTCGCTCAAAAGTACGGTATTGAAATAGAAGAAACCGTTCAGTCCGACGAGCAAAAAGAGCAGATGAACGAACGCGAAAGCATGTTCTTAGTGTCTTCATTTGCCAGAGATTATTACCAAGATATTTTATTTAATCACGAGGCTGGAAAAGCAATAGGGCTATCGTATTTTAAGGAACGTGGTTTTCGTGAAGATACCATCAAAAAATTTGATTTAGGGTATAATCTAGATCAGTGGGATGCTTTTACTTCAGCAGCTTTAGACAAGGGTTACGATCTAAAATATTTAGAAAAAACAGGACTTACCATTGTAAAAGAGGCTAAGCAGTTCGACAGGTTTAAAGGACGTGTAGTGTTTCCTATTCACAGTATGTCTGGTAGAATATTAGGCTTTGGAGGGCGTATTTTAAGCAATGACAAATTAGCCGCTAAATATTTAAATTCACCTGAAAGTGATATTTACCATAAAAGTAAAATCTTATATGGAATTTATTTTGCTAAAAAAGAAATTGCTAAGCAAGACAATTGCTATCTAGTAGAAGGCTATACCGATGTGATTTCTTTCCATCAGTCTGGAATAGAAAATGTAGTGGCCTCTTCGGGAACAGCGCTTACTTCCGATCAAATTAGATTGATTAATAGGCTTACTAAAAACATTACGGTATTATTCGATGGCGATGCCGCTGGAATGCGTGCATCGCTTAGAGGAATTGATTTGATTTTAGAGCAAGGAATGAATGTACGGGTGGTTACCTTTCCAGAAGGTGAAGATCCAGATAGCTTTGCAAAAGCACATTCCGATGCCGATTTAAAAGCCTATTTAGAAAACAGCTCTCAAGACTTTATCAATTTTAAAGTCTCATTACTTTTAGAAGACACCAAAAATGATCCTGTTAAAAAGGCCGGACTTATTCGTGATATTGTTACCAGTATTTCTAAAATACCAGACAGTATTCAAAGAGAAGTCTATGTACAGGAATGTTCTCAAATCATGGATATTTCTGAGCGTGTTCTTTTTAGTGAACTGGCACAGCTTATTAACAAAACGAATAAAGAAGAGGCAAAGAAACACCAACAACGTCCGGAGGCACTTGCCGTTGTAAAGCAGGATACTCCCCAACTGAAAGAAGTGGATAGCTTGTATTTGCTGGAGAAAGAAATCATACGCATTTTACTCTTGTATGGCAATGAACAAGCAGTATTTACCGATTGGGTTGAACACAGAGATGAGGAGGGACATACTCGCCTAGAAAAGGAACAACACACCAATAGCGTTTCCAATGAACTGTATTTAAACCTTCAGGAAGATGAAATTGAATTTACCAATGAAGTGTTTAGAACGATTTATTATGAAATCATCAATCAGTTGAATCAACAAGAAGAAATTAAGATCGATTATTTTATCCAACATACAGAGCCTAGCATTGCAGAAATGGTCACCACGATTCTAATGGATGAAGAGAAGTATACTTTAAGTGATTGGGAACGAAAAAATATTTTTGTAACAGAAGCCGATCAAATTCTTCCAAAATTAGTCACCGATGCAATTTTAAATTTAAGACGTGTTTTAATTGATAAAAAAATCACCGATTTAATGGCTTCTGCCCAAGAGCAAAATGCACCTGCAATTGATCTTGAAATGGTTACGAATTATACAGGACTTAAAAAACGCTTATTCGAAAAGCTGTCGAGAGTTATTTAAGCACGAATTTCTTTGGGAATTTCACACACCGGTATTGGATTCATTTTATGCTGATTGGCTCTATTTAATCGCATATAAATTTGAAAGACTTCTAAAGATCTACCCGTAAACTCCTCAGCTTTCATTCCTCTACTTTGCATCTCCATTGCCCATTCTAGCTCATCATAACTAGCACCAATTTGATCTTCATCTGTTCTATCGTCGCCCCATAAACCATCGGTAGGTTGAGCGGTGAGGATGTCGGTATTGATTCCAAAATAATGACCAAGTGCAAAGACTTCAGATTTTAGCAAATCTGCAATCGGACTCAAATCTACTCCGCCATCGCCATATTTGGTATAAAAGCCTACCCCAAAATCTTCCACTTTATTTCCAGTACCTGCAACCAATAGTCCTTCTAGTCCTGCAAAATAATATAGTGTAGTCATGCGTAAACGTGCTCGAGTATTGGCAAGGGCCATAAAACGGTCCGCTTCATCTTCTACTTTAGGAAGACTGTGTAATAAGCCATCAAATACGGGAGTTAAATTTACTTGCTTCATACGTACGTTACTAAAGTTTTCTTGTAGCCAATCTACGTGATTGAGAGCTCTGTTCACCTGATTTTCTGCTTGGTAAATAGGCATTTCTAAGCATAAAGTAGGTAATCCGGTTTTTGCACAAAGGGTAGAAGTTACCGCAGAATCAATGCCACCTGAGACCCCTACAACAAAGCCGTTTACTTTTGCTTTTTCAGCATATGCTTTTAACCATGTTACGATATATTCTGAGACTTTTTGGGTGTTCATTGCCAAACTATTTTAGTATTTTTACCGTTCTTAATTTTGGATCACTAAGATACAAAACACTATGCGAATCTATATTCAATTCTTGCTACTTTCTATACTTGTCTACTCGTGTACGCCTAAAAAAAAATTAGAAGTAGATGTTTCTGATATTTCAGTTTCTTTCGACTTAAGAAGGTTTGACGTTGCTTTTTATACTGCTTCAAAAGCATCCTTACCCCAATTGAAGTTAGACTATCCTCTTTTTTTTCCATCGAATACCCCCGATAGTATTTGGTTAGGCAAGATGAAGAATACCGATGAGCAAGCCTTGTATCGTGAAACATTAAAAGTATACCCAGACACTGAAGATTTAGAACGTCAATTAACATCACTGTTTGCACATATAACCTATTATTATCCTGCATTTAAGGCACCCAATGTGGTTACCATGTTAAGCAATATCGATTATGATTATAGAGTGGTTTATACCGACAGCTTACTCTTAATTTCCTTGGACGCATACTTAGGTGAAAAACATCCTTATTATGAAGATTATCCGCGCTATATTAAACAAACCAACACAAAAGATCATATTGTTGTTGATGTAGCAAATGCTATTATCGAGCAACAATTTCCCCCACAAACAAGTCGTGTATTTTTACATAAAATGATTTCTGAAGGGATTAAATGGTACTATTTAGATGCCTATATGCCCCAAGCATTGGCGCATCATAAAATGGGGTATTCTAAACAAAAACTAGTTTGGGCAACTGCAAATGAAGTGAACGTTTGGGGGTATTTTATTGAAAATAATCTGCTGTATAGTACCGACAGTCAGCTCAATGCACGTTTTTTAGATCTAGCTCCTTTTTCAAAGTTTTACAAGCTTCAAGATGTAGATTCTCCTGGACAGATTGGTAAGTGGATAGGATATCAAATCGTGAAGTCATTCATGAAAAACAATGATGTATCTTTGCAAGAATTAATGCAACTAGAACCCGAATTGATTTTTTCTAAATCAAAATATAAACCCAAAAAGTAATGGCAATAAAGCATACCTCAGACATCACATTTACCATTGGACTTGATGAAAATAGAATTCCAGAAGCTATAGATTGGACTGCAAAAGATGGCGGTATAGATAAAGCCTCTTCTAAGGCTGTAATGATCTCCGTATGGGATCATCAGAAGAAAGATACCCTTCGTATGGATCTATGGACTAAAGATATGCCTATAGACGAAATGAAGCAGTTTTACCACCAGACTTTACTCTCTATGGCAAATTCTTTTGAGCGTGCTACAGATGACACTAAAATGGGTGCAACGATGCGTGATTTTTGCGAATACTTTGCAGAGAAGTTAGAGATTACTAAAAAGTAATCTTTATTATTCGGCTTTCTTAACCTTAACTTCAACACGTCTGTTAAGCAACCTGCCTTCTCGAGTAAGATTAGAGAATTTAGGCTTACTTTCTCCATACCCTACAGCTGTTATTTTACTTGGATCTACTCCTAAACGGATGAGTTCTTTACGAACATTTGCTGCTCTTCGTTGTGAAAGGTATACATTGAACCGGTTGTTGTCTTGACTATCTGTGTGCCCTTCAACAATAAATTCTGTATTGGGTGCTTGGTTGATAATGATTGCAATGCTTTCTACAATTTTATACGAATCTCTTCGAATCTCATCTTTCCCTAAGTCAAAATAGATGGCAGAAGCTAGCGCTGCTAAACTTTCTTCAATATTTATTTTAGGGGTTTCAACTTCTTTTTTAAGCTCTGGACATCCTTTGTTAATGGCTATTCCTGCTACAGTTGGACATAAATCTTTATCGTCTGGAATACCATCTTTATCGGTATCAATGATCAGTGGACAACCTTCGTTTGCGGCATCTCCAAAAACGAGAGGACATTTATCTTTATGGTCTGGTAAGCCATCTTTATCTGAATCTACAGAAACACCATTACCATACACCATAACACCAAGCGGGGTGTCTGGCTCTTTATCGAGTTGATCCATAACACCGTCGCCATCACTATCAACAATATTAAAAGGAATATCGTTTTGAGTTCCGGTTGAAAGCTCAGTAACGGTCATGGTTCTTTTTTTACTCAAGTTAAAAGCAAGACCTAAATGGGTAACAAAGAACGTTTCCCAGTTTTGTTTGTTTGATATGGTAGCATCTAAATGGTCTTCATAGTTGAAATACCATCCTGGTCGTAATTCAATATCGATTGTTCTATTGATACTATATTTAAGACTTAATTGCCCCGATATGTATACCGAAGTCGCTTCGTTTTGATTATTTCTGTTTACGTTTGTTCCGTAATCGATAAGTAGCGTTGAAGTTCCGTCATCATTTATTTCAAACAATGCCGAATTGTATACATGGTACCCCATTCCAAACATTCCTTGTAAATGCCAGTTTCGTTGATTTATTGCAAGTCCATAAGCATCAAAGAAGTTTAAGATTAGGTTCATTTCAAAACCATAGGCTCTTCCTGTATAGTATAAGTTATCGGTAATTTGAGTATCGGGTACATATAAAATATCATACACATTAGAAAAGTATTGTGATCCCCCCTCCATGTTAAAGTAATTCAGTTTAAACTCCACACCTAAAAGTGGATTAAACATTTTGTCGGCATAAATATAGCCACCAAAATTATAGTAGTTTCCTTGCATACCTGTACCTATAGAACGTAAATCACCATGCATGATGAAATTGCTAAGTCCTACTCCAAAAGTCCAATCGTTAATCGTTCTTACCTCTCGAGTTGAGATCGAAGGGTTTGAGGTATCTTGGCTAAATACAGTTAGTTGAGATGTGAGGAACACCGCAAGTAGAATAACAATTTTTTTCATCGAAAGCATGTTAACTAATCTTTTCAGTTGTAAAAATAGTGTTTTTATGAAAAGTTTTTAATTTTATTAAGTATAGTTTTATAATCACTTGTATTATGTACAAAATCTAATTCGGAAACATCGATGATTAATGTGTTTAGATTTTGTTCTGTTTTAATAAAATTAGAGTAACCATCATGAATTTTATTTAGGTACTCTGGCTCAATATTTTGTTCGTAATCTCTGCCTCTTTTTTTAATGTTTTCTAATAACCTCGATGTATTCTGGTACAAGTAAATATATACATCTGGCTTTGTGATTTCTCTGTACATGAGGTCGAACATTTTTCGATACAATTGGTATTCCTCTTTTTGTAAAGTTACTTGTGCAAAAATCAACGATTTAAAAATATAATAATCAGAGACAATTAAACTCTTAAATAAGTCGAACTGCGCTAAATCATCTGAGAGTTGCTGATATCTATCGGCCAAAAAACTCATTTCGAGTGGAAACGCATAGCGCTCCTTGTCTTCATAAAACTTGGGTAAAAAGGGATTATCGGCAAATCGTTCTAAAACTACTTTTGCGTTAAACTCGTCGGACATCATTTTAGCAAGCGAAGTTTTTCCTGCACCAATATTCCCTTCTATGGCAATATAGTTGTACTTTTCAGTTAAAGGAATTGGTCTACTCAGTGCAGATTCAACTTTAGTAATCTCTGACGTGTCGCTTGTGTTTTCTACTTCTTGATGTAGTTGTTTTTTGGTAACAGGATGCACAAGGTGTGGAGCAATTTCTGCAAGAGGTACCATTACAAAGTTGCGTTCTAGCATTTTGGGATGAGGAATCACTAGGTGTTTGGAAAAAATGATTTCGTCGTCAAAAAGAAGAATGTCTAGATCTATAATTCTATTGGTATAGCTCCCGTCTTCATTTCTCTTTCTACCCATACTTCGTTCAATGACTAGTAAGCGTTCTAGTAAAGTTTCGGGTTCTAGGTAGGTAGATACTTTAATACATGCGTTTAAAAATGGTTCGCCTTCAAAACCTAATGCAGGAGTTTTATAAAGTGAAGAAATCGACAGTAATGCTCCAATTTCGTCTGCAATATTATGAATGGCAGTCTGGAGATTTTCTTCTCTTTTACCTAGGTTACTTCCTAAGGAAAGATATGTGATACGTTGTATTTTCATTGGCTACACAAAGAAAAATAAAACTGGTAGAATTTGAGGTATATATCAAAAAAAATCGCCAAAATATTTTTGGCGATTTTAAGGATTAAAGTGATTTATTCACTTCTGTTTTCTCTAGGCTTTCTATCGTCTCTACGATCTCTACCTCTATTGTCGCGACCTCTATTATCGCGATCTCTGTTGTTGTCTCTAGGTGGTCTAGCTACATAACCTTCTGGTTTAGGTAGTAAGGCTTTTCTAGATACTTTCTCTTTTCTTGTTTTAGGATCTATACCAAAGTATTTCACTTCTAAAACATCACCAAGATTTACAACATCTGTTACGTTATCTGTACGTTCCCATGCGAGTTCACTTACGTGTAATAAAACTTCATTTCCTGGAGCTTCTGTATATTCTACAACTGCACCAAAATCTAACATTTTTATAACCTTAACCTCGTAGGTATTTCCTTTTTCAGGCTTAAACATCATAGATTCGATTTTTGCTAAAACCGCTTCAATACCTTCTGGGTTTGTTCCTAAGATTTCTACAATTCCTTCTTCAGTTACAGGGTCTTCATTAATTACAATGGTTGTTTCTGTGTTTTTCTGAAGTTCTTGAATGTTTTTACCTCCTGGACCAATAAATGCACCGATTAATTCATTTGGAATTCTTCTAGTAATCATTTTTGGAGCATGTGCCTTAACATCTGCATTAGGTTGTGCAATGGTATCGGTAAGTTTACCTAAGATGTGTATACGACCTTCACGAGCTTGTTTTAATGCGTTTACTAAAATCTCGTAACTTAATCCTTTGATTTTAATATCCATCTGACAGGCAGTGATTCCATCGGCTGTTCCAGTAACTTTAAAGTCCATATCTCCTAAGTGATCTTCATCTCCTAAGATATCTGATAATACTGCATAACGGTCTCCATCAGAAATTAATCCCATAGCAATACCAGATACCGGCTTTTTAATAGGTACACCTGCATCCATTAGCGCCATAGTACCAGAGCAAACGGTTGCCATAGAAGAAGAACCATTCGATTCTAATACTTCAGAAACCACACGTACGGTATATGCATAATCTTGAGGAATCATTCCTTTTAAAGCTCTTTGAGCTAGGTTTCCATGTCCTACTTCACGACGTGATGTTCCTCTTAAAGGACGTGCTTCACCGGTAGAAAATGGAGGGAAATTATAATGTAAATAGAATTTCTCTTCACCTTGATGTGTAGGCATATCTATCTGATTTGCCTCTCTTGAGGTTCCAAGGGTTACAGTAGCTAATGCTTGAGTTTCTCCTCTTGTAAAAATAGAAGAACCGTGGGTTGATGGAAGGTAATCTACCTCACACCAGATAGGTCTAATGTCTGTAGTTTTACGACCGTCTAATCGTAGACCTTCGTTTAAGGTTAAATCTCTAATCGCACTTTTTTCAGCTTTACTGAAGTATTTTGAAATTAAACCACCGAAATCTTCTAACTCTTCTTCAGAAAAACTAGCGATAATTTCTTCTTTAATTTCAGAAAAAGCTGCGCTTCTTTCATGCTTAGATGATCCAGCTTTTGCTACCGCATATACTTTATCGTAAGCCATATCGTGAATCTTCTGCGCTAAGGCTTCGTCTTCTCTTTCTGGCTCATAAGTTCTAGTTTCTTTTTTACCAAATGCTGCTGCTAATTTTACTTGAGCTTCACATTGGATTTTAATTGCTTCGTGAGCGAATTTAATAGCATCTGCCATTTCTTCTTCGCTACACTCATCCATTTCTCCTTCAACCATCATAACCGAATCTGCAGAAGCTCCTACCATCATATCGATGTCTGCTTTTGCTAATTCTTCTCTGCTTGGATTGATAACAAAGTTACCCTCTATTCTCGCTACTCTTACTTCAGAAATAGGAGTTTCAAAAGGCACATCACTTAACTGAATAGCAGCAGAAGCAGCTAAACCAGCTAAAGCATCGGGCATTACCTCGTCGTCATGAGACATTAATTGAATCATTACTTGGGTCTCTGCGTGATAATCTTTTGGGAATAATGGACGTAACACACGGTCTACTAGACGCATGGTTAATACTTCTCCGTCGCTAGGTCTAGCTTCTCTTTTAAAGAAACCTCCTGGATAACGACCAGCAGCTGCAAACTTTTCTCTGTAGTCTACTGTTAACGGTAAAAAGTCAACGTCAGATTGTTTGTAGTTAGATACTACAGTACACAATAACATTGCTTTACCCATTTGAACAACAACTGATCCATGAGCTTGTTTAGCTAATTTACCAGTTTCTAGTGTGATGGTTCTTCCATCTCCGAGGTCTATAACCTCGTTAAATACTTTTGGAATCATAAACGTTTAAATTCTTAATTTAAATTAAAATTGTTGTTGTGTTGTGTTGCGGGTTGTGAATGATCCAGTGGAAGTATGTACTACTTTTTTAAAAAAAAAGAGGCAGCATAGCTACCTCTTTGTGTAGGGATTATTTTCTAATACCTAATTCTTTAATAATTGCACGATATCTTAAAATATCTGTCTTTTTAAGATAATCTAATAAGCTTCTACGCTTACCTACCAAACGTACTAAAGAACGCTCTGTATTAAAATCTTTACGATTTCTTTTTAAATGCTCTGTTAGGTGATTGATTCTGTGTGTGAACAATGCAATTTGTCCTTCAGAAGAACCGGTGTCGGTTTTACCTTTACCGTGTTTTTCGAAAATAGTTTCTTTAACTTCTTTTGTTAAATACATGCCAATATTATTTAAATGATTTTTATGTACATCAATGAATTTTTCATTGAAGCTGCAAATATACAACTAATTTTTAATTGACCTCTACTTAAAGGTAAAATCACAATTCTTAATTGAGAATAGTTTTTGGTAGAGAACTAGGTTGCTTCCATGGTAATGTACTCCCTTAATAGTTTTCTTTATAGCTTATAATCAAGTATTTAAATTTAAATATTGCTTTTGAGTGTATAAAGAGACATTTTCTATAGGATTGTTCTTTTGTGTTCTGTTTTTTTTATAGGTTTAAAGAAAAATCATTCCATTGCTATCTTGAAATATTAATATGTTTTAATTTTTTTATAGAGGTAATTAGGGCTACCTCTCCAATATCGGCTATGTGAAAGTGTACTCCGATACAAAACATATGATCACCGTTGTACGTGTAACGAAAGCGTACATATAAAATTAATTCAGAAAAGTATAGACCCTTTTCTAAAAACAAATGCTATGAAAAATAA
>CBFHVY010000008.1:3013-18618 GCA_965659555.1 Flavobacteriaceae bacterium | reverse complement strand
AAAATAAAAGAATTCTTAACCAAATAAAGCAAAGAAGATATATTCTTCTCTTTGTTTTAGGCGCCCTTTTTATAGTGCATAACACAGATGAAAAACCTGTAATTGACCTTACTACCGTCTTTCAAAAGTCACCAATCACTGTTCTATCTTACGAAAAGGCAAAGCATGAAGATACTTTTAAAGATATTGTAAACCATAAAAAAATTAAAGCCTTTTTTAACTCAGATGTCACTTCGTTAAAACTTATCAGCAAAGAAGGTGATCTCAGCTTTCAAATTGATACTTCAATTGTAAAAAAAGCCACTAAAGAACACTACATATCGTATACATTTTTATTAAAACGCGAAAATACTCCTTCCTCATCACACAGTTTTGAAAATCTATTGATTGAAAAGAAACATAGTACGATTCAAGCCTATTTAATTCGATACGAACCTGATGCTACTTTTCTTAGTGGAACCCAAAACGAGTTTAGTGGAGATATCTCCGTAGAAACAATTGCTTATGATGCTTCTTCATTTTTTAATCAAACCAACAGACAGTGTTTGCTGGTAGATATTTATATGCTCCGGGACTGTACTGTCCATGGCCCTTCGGGAATTTATAACCGAGAATGTGATAACTATGGGTTAAGTGAATACATTATAACAACAGAGATGCACTGTTTTGATGACAATGGTGGCGGTGATTTGGACGGAGGAGATCCTAATGTTGATAACCCTGATGGTGGTGGAGACCCTGATGGCGACAATCTAGATGGAGGTGGTTCAGGTACAGGGCCTTCTGGAGGAGGAGGTGGCGATTCTACTACCGGTACCGTGTATCCTTGTAATGACGAGATTCATGGATGTAATAGAATTGCAAATATCATTTCAAGTAACTTATCATTGAATGAAAGTGAAAGATTATGGTTAAGCATGCAAGATGAACTTTACATTTTGGGGATAGAGGCTTTTTTATTGGAAAATAACTCTATTGAAGCTGAAAATTTTGTTAAGGGACAAATAGAATTAGAAACTTTAACTCAAAACATTCCTTGGGTTCCTAATACAGGAACCATTGCTAACTCAAAATATACACATACTTATTTTGATGGTTCAAGAGGATATTTTAAATTAGAAGATGGTTCTATTGTAGTGAGTAGCTCTTCTGAACAAACGTTAACAAGCTCTGGAGATTTAAGAGACAAGTACAATGAAGTTAATCCTAATGATAAGTATTATTACATAAAACTGCCAGGTCAACAATGGGCCGAGATGCTTTTTAATCCAGACAGTTTAAGCGAAGGTTTAAAAAATCTCTTTAAACTTGCGGCAATTGATCTTGGGCAAAGCCTTGGACGCTATGTTTTGCCGATTGAAGATATTAAAATTCTTATTGATGGAAAAGACTTTGAAGGACAAGAAGCATCTCGCTTAAATGCTGCTGGCTTTTTATTGCTTGCTGTTATTCCAGGAAGTAAAGCTTTAAAAATTGTAGGAAATGTTGCTGACGCAACCGTTGTTGCCGTAAAATTAGGTAGTAATACACTTGTTGTAGATACCGTTAAAACTGGGCTTAAAATTGTTACAGATAGTCATATTATAAAATTCTTGAGTCAAGCAGGAGATGAAATTGCGAGAGTCGTAAACGGAATAATGACTTTTAAATATATAGGGTTTGGTGGAGATGTTATTACAAATTCTGATAAAACGACAACTTTAATTGGTAAATGGGCTAATCAAATAGAAAACATTTGGAATACAGGATTAGCAAAACAAGGCGCTAATAAAGGTGGAATTAATATTCTTGGAGAAGCAATAGGAAATACAATTGAAGAAATATGGGCGAATAATAGAATATGGCTAGATGATGCGATTGCTAGGGGTGATGATATTAGAGTAACCGCTAACCCTCTTGATATTAATAATGTGTTTAACGTAATTGATGATGTGGATATTGATGCTTTTTCCAATATTAGTAATTTAAGAGCTTATTTGTTGAATTTAGATCCTACATTAGTTAATGATTTAGGTTATTATGGTAGGGAAATACGTTATTTGTTTCAAAATGGATATAATTTTAATAGCGTAACCAATAAATTTATAAGATAGAATATATGATACGATTTGACGGATATTATGTTTATGAACCCTTGCCTTTTTTAGATAAAAAAGAAGAAAATATTGTTGAATTTTCTATAAAAGCATTTCTGTTTTGTAATGATGGCAGAGTTATAAGTGCTCAAAAATGGACAAATGATGAAAATGGGACAGATTTTAGTATTGAAAATTTTAAAGAAGAAAATGGAATAAATCATTACACTATAGAAAATAATGAACTTTGTCTAAAACGAGAAGTAACTTCTGATTGGATATCAAATATTTATTTTGATAGAATTTCTGACAAGGAATTTGTAAATAGACAAACTGGAAGATTTATAAAATTTGTTCCTTGGAAAGAGAGTGAATAAACACAAACTTTTGTTTTTGTCAACTATTCTAACTAATTACAAAATCTATTATTGAATTTTGATACGATTTGACGGATATTACGTTTATGAACCTGTTTTTTATCAGGAAAGAAAAGAAATTCAGCCATATTATTCAATAATTGGTTATTATTTTCAATCAAACGGCCTAGTAACTAAGGCAAGAAAATGGTCAAAAAATAAAAATGATATTACTTTTCTTAAAAATGAATTTGATGTAGAAAGTAATTCTGAACAATTTGAAATAAACAGTAAAGAATTATATATTTTAAGTTATAAAGGGCAACCCTGGGAAGAAAAATTTTATTATGATAGAATTTCAGATGAAGAATTTATTAGTAGGCAAACCGGAAAATCTATAAAATTTGTTCCTTGGAAAGAGAGTGAATAAACACAAACTTTTGTTTTTGTCAATTATTCCAACCAATAACTAATTAAACAAGCTATTATTTAATTATGATTAACTATAATGGTTACTATTTAAATTTAGTAAAAAAGGAATTTGATAGTAGAATAAATGATGATTTGATAGTTGTTAATGCGTTTGTTTTTTATAAAAATAATACATATAAAGTTCTATCAAAAATGGAATATTCAAATCATATAGTAGATTTTTATACTAATCATTTGTTAGACGAAAGTATTATAAATGGAGCTTTTTCTCAAAATATAAATACAACGATTTTAAAACCAAATGAAAAGTATGGAAACAGTTTTGTCTTGAAAAAAATTGATGAAAATACACTTTATAACTCTATAACAAACTCAAATATGATTTTTGTTTCTTGGGAGGAGCATATGAGACTTAAAGGAGACAAAAAGAGTAAAAATATTTTAAAAAAAATATTCAAAATTTAAGTTTGCTCCTCAATTTCAGATAAAAAAGGAACTCATTGTAAAAAAACACACATTTTTGTGCTTTTCATCTATTAGAAATAGCAACTAATTAAACAAGCTATTAGTTAATTATGATACGATTTGATGGCTATTATATTTTTGAACCAACCTTATTTCAGGAAAGAAAAGAAATGAAGCCTTGGTATTTTAACAAAGCTTATTTGTTTTTAAAAAATGGTAAACTTATCATTACTAATAAATTTGAAGAAAACAAAGATTGCTCTACTTTTGATATTGAAGATTTTACTAATAAGAACGAACACTGTTATTATATTAATAAAAATGAATTGTACTATGTGAATAGATGTCAAAAAGGGGGGTATAAATTCTATCATGATATAATATCACCCCAAAAAATAGTTTATAGAGATTCTGGTAAAATATTAAAATTTGTTCCTTGGAAAGAGAGTGAATAAACACAATCTTTTGTTTTTGTAAACTATTTCAACTAATCAATAGATTAGATGATAAGATAAATTTATTATTGAATGAAGTCTTGATAAAAACATTAACAACTTGTAACTAAAATGAAAAAAACATTTTTTATTATAATTCTTTTTATTATTTCTTGTACCGATAGCCTAAGGTTAGAAAAGGAAGAAATCAAAATCAGGAACTTTTTAGAAGCTAAAAATAATGAAACTTTTGATTTAAATTTTGATACTATTGCTGCCTTTAAGTGGGATGAATTATTAATTGCTGGTCCATACATGAATATACATGATATTACTGGTTATGATTTAAATAAGATCCCCAATACAATTAAGTCACACGACAATTATATTTTATTTTGCTTTATTGAAGACCAAAAGGGAATAAAATATATGGAATTTGAAAGATATTTATTGTCAGATAAAATTTTTGAAAGCAAAGTATTTGGTAAAATTTATCCTAAATCAGAAAGTAAATTTATAATCCATAAACAATAAACGAACATTAAAATCTTTACTAAATTCTATTATGATAGAATTTCTGACAAGGAATTTGTAAATAGACAAACTGGAAGATTTATAAAATTTGTTCCTTGGAAAGAGAATGAATAAAAACAAACCACAAGTACGATAGAGAAAAACAGGCGGTAATCTTATAAACAAAACCTACTGATATACAGTTGTATGTTAAACAGAGCAGTCATGAAAGCACTTAAAACATTTTTAATAGGGTTTTTGTTTCTGGGGTACTATTTAGTAATTCTAAATATCTTTTCAGATCTTGAAATAGCTTTTGCTATTCTTACTATTACTCTAGTTTTTCTAAGCCCTTACTTAACATTAAAACATATTCTATCCATAAATATAATTTTTGGTATTTGTTTAGTAGGCTTGATTTTCTTACAAGATGCAATTATTAGCATTACCATAATATTTATGTTTTTTGTATTTCTATCTTCCTATTTTGGCCATAAATTAGGGAAGAGGAAATGGATTAAAAAGCTAGTCCTTTCCCTTTTGATTATTTTAGTATCTGTAATAGGATTTAGAAATGTTTTTTCGCTAGAAAAAAACGTTCACTCAAGATTAAACACTACACCACCAAGTATGGTGTTTCACCAAAGTGATGGTTCCTCAATTAAATTAGATACTGTAAAAAATAAGATTATTGTTTTAGATGTTTGGACTACTAATTGTGCTGTTTGTTTCGAAAAATTTCCAGAATTTGAAAGAGTATTTGAAGATTATACATCAAATCCAAAAGTTGAATTGTATGCACTTAACATTCCCCTCAAAACTGATACACTAGGCCAAGCCAAAAAAGTCATTGAAAAATATCATTACAAGTTTCCTGAACTTTATGCTACATCGGATAGTATAACTAAAGAACTAGACTTTAACACATACCCACATCTAATCATCATAAAAAATGGAAGATTACGATACAATGGAGCTCTTGTATTGGACAACAGAACTTATTTCTATAATCTTAAAAATGAAATAGAACTACTATTAAACGAGTGAGGTGAATTTAAGACCGTATCGGTTGATTTTGAATCAAATCGATATATAAATTCACTTGTTTTTTTAAGTGTTTACGTTCGTAGATACCATCTAAAAATCCGTGTTCTAGAACAAATTCAGAACGTTGAAATCCTTCTGGTAGTTCTTTTCCAGTAGTGTCTTTTACTACTCTAGGTCCTGCAAAAGCAATTAAGGCATTGGGTTCTGCAATATTAATATCGCCTAACATTGCAAAAGAGGCTGTAGTTCCACCAGTAGTAGGGTCTGTACATAACGAAATGTAGGGGAGTTTACTATCGGCAAGTTGCGCCAGTTTTGCAGAGGTTTTTACCAATTGCATTAAAGATAACGAAGCTTCCATCATACGTGCCCCTCCAGATTTTGAAATCATTAAAAAAGGCAATTGATGTTGTATTGCGTAATCAATAGCTCTGGCAATTTTTTCACCTACCACACTACCCATAGATCCTCCAATAAAAGAAAAGTCCATAGCAGCTATAACGAGGTCTTTGCCCAAAGATTTTCCAACAGCAGTACGAACAGCATCATTCAATTTCGTCTTTTTCTGCGCTTCAGCTAAACGGTCTGGATATTTCTTGGTGTCTTCAAACTTCAACGGATCTTTAGCTTTAAGATGTTCGTTGAGTTCTGTAAAGGTATTATTGTCAAAAAAAAGTTCGAAGTACTCTTTACTACCAATACGCACATGGTATCCATCCTCTGGACTTACATATAGGTTTCTTTTAAGTTCTTCGGTATCAATAATTTTTCCACTAGGCGTTTTGTACCAAAGTCCTTTTGGAATGTCTTTCTTGTCTTCTGTTGCGGTATGAATTCCTTTTTCTTTTCTTTTAAACCAAGCCATAAGTTAAGTATTGAATTCGTTAGTTTATAAAGTATTTACATTGTTTAGATCTTCAAAAGCCTTTTTTAAACGCTCTTTAAAGGTTACTTCACCTTCACGTAACCATTTTCTAGGATCGTAATATTTCTTGTTAGGTTGATCAGCACCTTCAGGGTTCCCAATTTGAGAACTTAAATAATCAATATTACCCGTCATATAATCTCTAATTCCTTCTGTGAAAGCGTATTGTAGATCGGTATCAATATTCATTTTAATTACTCCGTATCCTATGGCTTCTCTAATCTCTTCTAATGTAGAACCAGATCCTCCGTGAAATACAAAGTCGATAGTATTGTGAGGCACATTATATTTTTCTGAAATATACTCTTGAGAATTTTTAAGAATTTTTGGAGTAAGCTTCACGTTTCCTGGCTTATACACCCCATGAACATTACCAAAGGCAGCAGCTATTGTAAACTGACTGCTTACTTTCAATAACTCTTCATAAGCATACGCTACTTCTTCTGGCTGGGTATAGAGTTTAGATACATCTACATCAGAATTATCTACCCCATCTTCTTCACCTCCTGTGATTCCTAACTCTATTTCTAAGGTCATTCCCATTTTACTCATTCGAGCTAAATAGGTTTTACAAATTTCTATATTTTCTTCGATAGGCTCTTCAGATAGATCTATCATATGAGAACTGTATAAAGGCTTTCCAGTTTCTTTAAAGTGTTGTTCACTAGCGTCTAATAACCCATCAATCCAAGGTAAAAGTTTTTTTGCACAATGGTCTGTATGTAAAATAACAGGCACACCATATGCTTCTGCTAATAAATGAATATGTTTTGCTCCAGCTACTGCTCCAGCGATTGCCGCTTTTTCATTCTCGTTAGATAAGCCTTTACCAGCATTAAACTGAGCTCCTCCATTTGAAAATTGTATGATTACTGGCGCGTTTAAATCACGAGCCGTTTCTAGTACTGCGTTTATAGTGTTAGACCCAACAACGTTTACTGCGGGTAATGCGAATTGTTTTTCTTTAGCAAGCTGAAAAATCGCTTGAACTTCTTTGCCTGTTGCAACTCCTGGCTGTATCATGAATCGTTTTTTTAGTTGTTTAATAGGAAAAACAAAACTACACAATTTTCTTAAAAAGGATAGTTAATTCCTATATTATAAACTGCATTTGAAAAATTATAATTTCTAAACCATCGTGAGCCATTTAGGTAAGGCTCATGCATTTTAAATCCTAAATCGAGTCTGAGAACTAGGAAACTAAAATCATATCGAAGACCAAAACCAGAACCTACGGCAATGTCTTTTAAAGAAGTCAGGCCTTTAAATTTAGCTTCTTTATCGGCGAACTCAGAATTGGAAATGTCCCAGATATTTCCTGCATCCATAAAAAGGGCTCCTTTAAAACTTCCAAATAAATCAAATCGATATTCTGCACTGGTTAAAAACTTTAGGCTTCCAATATTATATTCTAAACCAGAAGCTCTTCTTCCTGGCCCTAAATCATAGGTCTGCCATGCTCTAATATCGTTAGATCCTCCTGCAAAATAGCTTTTGGTGAAAGGGATATTTGAATTATCGTAGGGTACTATCGCTCCAATAAATGATCGAATTCCAAACACAGAATTATTACCACCATCCCAAAACTTCTTGTATTCGACATCGGTTTTAAAATATTGTGCAATCGGAATTTTAAATACTGTTTTCTTGTTGTTGCTATTTGTTTTTTTGCTCAATGCCCCCATAATATTACCCGAATTGGCAAGTCTAATTTTAAAGAATGAAAAATTATTGTCTTTAAAATTTGTTTGATTGTTATAGGTATAGGAGTATGCAATTGTTGGAATTAAAAAGTCGGAGGTAATAATATTATACCGATCTAAGACATTGAGATTCGATTGATAATCTTGTGGATTTGTAGTAGCAAAGTTAGTATCGTTAAACACGGTACTCATAAACGAAACTGGCTCATTTGTTCGTGCAAGATTATATGAGGGGTCGTTATAAAATAACTTTGCTATCGTATTTAGTTTGTCGTATTCAGAATTATAAATATCAAAGTAATTACCAATGTTTAAGTTTCGAATGTATTGGGTATTAAAAATTTCGAGTTGTATGGTTTTGGTAGGCGAGTATTGCCATTTATAATCTGAGAATACCGTAAAGGTCCTTCTATCTAATCCAATGTTTTTTTGCAAACTCGTACCTACTGAAAATAAGGTTCTTGGCGACATTCGTTTCGGAACTAAATTTTGTAAACCAAAAGGAGCAACAAATCTTGGAATTTCCAAAGAAGCATCGGCACCAATTTCCCAGGAATTGAAGAAGTTATTCGCTCTGTTTGCGTCTTGAGAAGCATTAAAAAAGGAACCTAAAAAGGAGAGTTTAAAAATTTCCGCTCCCTTAAAGGTGTTGCGATTAATAATCGAAAATTTACCCGATACTCCAAGATCTCTAATGTTTGAGTGGGTTAGTTCTGTTTCTAGGCCTAAAGTATACTTTTCTAAGGGAGTGAGATAAATATTAACATCTAACAGCTCGTCAGATTGTGCAACAGTATCGTACTTAATCGTGGTTGTTTTAAAGTTTCGTAATGACTTTAAATGATTCCGAGTAAGGTTTCTCAAGGTATCTTTATACATGTCATTTGGACTCACAAATAAAGACTGAGCAAGATATCTAGGATTGTATTTTATTTTAGAATGTCCAATAAACTGGTAACCTCTATAATTAATGGTGTCTAAATAGGGAGCGTCTTTTTCAGCAAATGTATAATCGGTGTAAATCTTTACTTTATTGAGCTTTTGAACCTTAAATGGTTTTTCAATTTGCACCCCATTTTTTCGAATAATGCGTTCTCCAGAAATAATTAAATTAACATTAGTAGTGTAATTATTGTTGAGAGAGTCTAGGTCGTAAAAGCCAAGATAGTTTTCAGTAAAATGATAAATCCCGTTGTTACGGTATAGCTTTAAAATTCTATTGGCTTCTTTAATAAAATTATCATTGTTGTATTGTGCGCCAGTTTTTAAAAAGGAACCTTCTTTATTTTCTCGATAAATGCGATCTAAAATGGGAGATTCTATTTGCGTTTTTATAGAGTCTAAAAATGTAGCTCTTCCTCTATTTACAGTATAGGTAATTGCTCCTTTTTTAGGGCTTACTTGCTCTTGCTTTGCTGTTGCCGAAGCTTTAAAATATCCTTTTGTTTTAAAATAGGCTTCAAGGTTGGCAAGTGTTTTTTGGGTTTTATCGTTGTCTATAAGTGTAGGTGCTTCACCACCTCTTAAAAACCAGTTATTTATACCAATCATGCTATTGGCATACGATATACTTTGTTTTTCAGAAAAAATACGTTTGATAAAAGTATAGGTTTTTGGCTTTTGCTTACCCCATTCAGAAGGTGTTTGCGGTTTGTTTGGGTTTCCTAAATTATAGAAGTAGAGTCCGATGGGAATTCCAAAACGTTTGGTATTTGCCTTTTGCGTAATTAAGGTGCTGATATCAAGGTCAGTTGATTTTTTTGTATCGATGATTACTGTGGTTTTGGTTAAAAGCTCCTTATTTTCTGGTACATATTTTACAGAATTACAAGCAGTCAACACCAAAACGGCGATCAAAACAATACCTTTATTTTTCATGAATTGCATAGGCTATACTGCATCAAAAATACTATTTTTGATTTGTTTATTCAGCTAAAATGAGTTTATCTAAAAATCACCTCAAACTTATAACAAGTTTATCTCAAAAAAAGTATCGTCAAAAGCATAAATTATTTGTGGTTGAAGGGCTGAAAACCGTTCAAGAATTTTTGAATTCGACTCACGAATTAGTATGGTTATTTACTGAAGATGTCGATGTTTTTGCTGAGCAAGATCCTGCAAAGGTGGTAGAAGTTTCTAAAGATGAACTTCAAAAAATAAGTCAGCTTAAGACTCCAAATACTGTGCTTGCCTTATTCGCTATCCCAGACATACAAAAAACAGATACTCAAGGGTTAATTGTTGCCTTAGATGATGTAAACGATCCTGGAAACTTAGGTACTATAATTCGTCTGTGCGATTGGTTTGGAGTGACACAATTGTGGTGTTCGCCACAAACCGTAGATTGCTATAATGCCAAAGTCGTTCAGGCAAGTATGGGTTCATTGTCAAGAGTGTCTATAATCTATCACGATCTCGATTTTTTACTAAACCAAACAGAGGCTCCCGTATTTATTGCCGATATGGATGGTGAAAATGTGTATACAGCTCAATTGCCTAAACAAGCTATTTTGGTCATGGGTAACGAAGCTAATGGTGTTTCGGTAGCATTACGATCTCGCATAAAAAATCGCTTAACGATTCCTCGTTATGGGGTGCAAAACAAGACTGAAAGTTTAAATGTTGCCACTGCAACAGGAATATTATTGAGTGAATTTAGACGCTAGTCTATTCAAGATTTATTCAAAAGCAAAATTGATAAATATTCCTCTAGTCCCCATAAAATTCACTGGGCTTGTCCACGGGCTATCTGGGTTATTGTCTTGTTTCAGCTCATCATTTAAGGCAAATACCCCTCTAATAGATGGAGAAAATTTAAAGAAGTAGAGATAAAAATCTACCCCAACACCAACCTCATACATAAAATTACTTGTTTTCATTCTAAATGCCCCACTATAGTTGTCGTCTGAATTTCGCTCGTTACTCGATAAGTTATGGTCGTACGAAATTCCCGCTAATACATACGGACGAATATTTTTATAGCGATTGGTACTAAACTTCACCACTAAAGGAATATGAAGGTAGGTAGAGCCAATCTCTCGAACACTGTCTCGAACGGTGCTCAAATGATTAAAGTATAGTGTTTTGGAGTTACTGATTAGTCCAGGTTCAAAACGTAAATTAATGTTTTCATGTAGTCTAAGATCTGCAATAAGACCAACATTAAAGCCAGAAGTCGCTTTTACTTCAACAGAGGCATTTGGATAATTACTAGGTTGGTAATTTACCTTAAAATCGTTTTTGTTGAGTCCTAAATAAAATCCGTAATGAATTTTTTTCTTGTCAAAATTAGATAAGTATTCAACACCACTACGTTGTCCAAAAACACTATTGGCACATAGACTTAAAAATAAAAATAAGGCAAAGGGTGTATTCATATATTATTTTGTTGCTGTATAAATCGTAGCAACACCAAAAGTAACTGGGTTTACAGTTGTAGTACTAAACCCGTTTTTCTTCAAAATATTGTTGAAGGCTTCACCAAAAGGGAAACTATTTGCAGATTCTGAAAGATATTGATAGGCTACCTTATCTTTCGAAAATAGTTTTCCAATAGTTGGGAGGATGTATGAAGTGTAGAACTTATATCCTTGTTTGAATGGAAATTTTGTTGGATTAGAGGTTTCTAAAATGGCTAAAACACCACCTGGTTTTAAAACACGTCTAATTTCACGTAAGCCTTTGTCTAAGTTGGCGAAATTTCGAACTCCAAAAGAAACTGTTATTGCGTCGAAGGTATTGTCTTCAAAAGGCATATTTTCAGAATCACCCACAATCATTTCAATAAGATTAGATAGGTTCTTCTTTTCAATCTTTTCAATACCCACCGATAGCATTCCTGCAGAAATATCGAGACCAACAATACGTTCTGGATGCAATTTCGCCATCATTAACGCTAAATCTCCAGTTCCTGTAGCAATGTCTAAAATTTGTTTTGGATTGTTTTTACCCACTAAGGCCACTACCTTTTTTCGCCAATTCACATCAATTCCAAAAGAAATTACCCTGTTTAACCCGTCGTAGTTTTTGGAGATGGCATCAAACATTTGCGCAACTTGTTCCTTTTTTCCTGCTGAAGAGTCTTTGTAGGGCTTAACGGTCTTATTCATTTTATCCATTTATTGCGATTACCTCACTAATTTGATTAGGTAACATTTCTTTTAACATGGTTTCAATACCATTTTTTAAAGTCGCTGTTGAAGAAGGACAACCACTGCATGCTCCTTGAAGAATTACACTCACAATTTTACTGTCTTCATCGTATGATTTAAAGGCAATGTTTCCTCCATCTGAAGCTACCGCGGGTCTAATATATTCATCCAAAATATCTACAATTTTACCAGGAGTTCCTTCTAAAGGTTCAGTATTAAGAGGTGTAGTATCTGCTGTCTGTGCTAGAGTTTCTTCTTTTGGAAGACTTTTAATGATGGTTTTTTGATCTTGCAAATAGGTTCTAATAAAGGTTCTAATTTCAGGATATACATCGTTCCATTCAACCATGTCGTATTTAGAAATCGAAACATAGTTATCTGAAATAAAAACTTCTTTTACGAAAGGAAAATTGAATAGGGCTAAAGCCAAGGGGGAAGAAGCGCTAGCCTCATCTATGTTTTTGTATTCCACATCTGTAGAAGTTAAGGCTTTGTTAGTGCCAAACTTCATTACCGATGGGTTAGGTGTAACTTCTGCGTAAACCTCTATAGCTTCTTTATTGCTAACTTCGGTCTCTACGACAACGGTATTCCCATCACTAATATAGGCTTGAATTTGCGTGGCTACTTCTTCTTGTACATCACTCCATGACACAATATCATAGCGTTGGATTGCAATGAAGTTCGCTGTAATAAACACTTTTTTTACAAAGGGTAGGTAAAATAGTTGTTGTGCCAGAGGAGAGCTTTTTGCTTCATCTATATTTTCAAACTCATAACTTCCTCCATTAATCAATATGGTGTTGCTTACAAACTTAACAATGGTGTCGTTAGTTGTAGGCTCTATTTTAATGATTGTATCACTCATGATATCGTATTCAAAATTGAATTGCAAAATTACTGCAAAAAACCCAAAGAACCATAGGACTTTAGGAAACAAAAAAATCCCGAGAATTCGGGATTTTTGTAGGGGCATAATTTTTTTTAAAGTCTAAAACTAAGCGTTGCTGTAAATTTCTGGGTATCTATGGCTAATTCAGCTGGATTGACTTGATTGTACTGTGGATAGAAGTTGTAGAGCCCCGTTTGAGATGCAGTACTGTAGGCAAAATCAAGGGTGAAACTTCCAAAATGATAGCCTGCACCAAAAGAATATCGCTCTAAGTTGTCTGAAGATAAGGCTGAGGCATCTGGACTTTCTTCATATGAATACCCTCCTCTTAAACTAAACCGATCAAAACGCCATTCTGTACCTATGTTAAACGTATTGGTATTTCTTAGCTCGTTGTTAAAGAATTGATTTTCTGGCGTGAAATCGTCACCCGAAAGATTCATATTCTTGTAGCTTTTTAGGGTATAGTCTACGCTTACTAAGCCTTGTTTTCCAAGTACTAATGCGGAACTTAAGGTGAGCTTTCCTGGTGTTTTTAATCTGTAGCTTAAAGCTTGATATGGAAAAAAGTTGTTTGCTGTATTGTCATAAATAACATTGTCGTTACTTACTATAATTTCAGTGTCTCCAAAATAACCATCATTATTAATAATGTTTGTTTCTTCAATAATTTCGGTAAACCAAGTAGGTGTTTGATAAGCTAAACCAAACCGAAGGGTATGATTTACATTGTAGAGTACTCCAGCACTAAAAGAAACTCCTGTACCTTGAGTAAGGTTTTCTTGATAAAAATTTGCGTTTAACACGTTACCGTTTCCATCGTTATTTTGTTCAGTTAATACAGATCGCTGACTAAATTTTAGGTTGTAGGTATTAATACCAGCGCCAATATGAAGATTGTCTTTATATTGGGCAGAAATACCAAATGAAAACTCGTTGATTTCCCCATCATAAATATTGGTAAAACTTTGATTTTCTGCGACATCATACACCAGTGTAGGATCATTGATATCTAAAGGATAGGTGTCGAAACTCGCAAATCCACTATTTCCAGAAGCGAACAAAGAATTTTGGAAATCGGTTAATAATCGATAGTTGAGGCCTACGGCAATTTTTTTCCAAGGTCCCGATTTAAAATCGTCAAAAAGTAGTACTCCACCAGCATTTGAAAGGTTTAAGAAATCATTACCGGTAGTAATTGCATTTCCGTAGTAATCGACTAGAGTTTCTGTGGTTCTAGAATTAAATCCTGCAGAAAAGCTACTGGTTGTAAAAACAGAGAGTCCCGCTGGGTTTATAGACATAGATGAAACATCTCCTCCCAAAGCTCCAAAAGCTCCACCCATAGCAACAAATCTCGCAGATCCATTATAGTCGTCTTTAGAAAAGAGTAGGGCGAGGTCTCCATACCCTAAAGCTTGAGAATATGATAGGGTTGAACACCCTACAATACATAGTAATGTAATTATTTTTTTCATAAATAAATGCTGAAATTAGGTTAGTTTCCTCTTTTACTCGACCCTTTTCTACCAGAGCCTCTTGAGCTTCCAGATGATCTGCCCGAACTCGTAGAAGTTCTAGTTGTGGGTTTTACCCGAGTTCGAGTTGTTCCTCTACTATTAGTTGAGCGCGTATTTCTAATGCCGTTATTTCCATTTCGTATTCTAGTGTTTCCAGAAGACCTTCTTGGATTGGTAATGGTATTTGATCTTCTTCTAATGGTATTGGTAGTTCGTGTGTTTATACGAGAATTTCCTCTGGTAATGGAAGAGCTTCTTCTATTGGTGGGAAGTGTTCTTACAGCTCCATTAGCAAAACGTCTTGTAGTATTAGAAGAGTAGACGCTGTTTCGTCGTGTATTGGCAAAAGCATACGCGTTTCTTCGTTGATAATTTAGGTTTCGACTTCTGAAATTTCGATACCCCCAAGCTCCAAATTGGTAAGGATAACCAAATGCCCAAGGATTATAGAATGCATAATTGTATCCCCAAGCCGGACCAGAATATCCCCAACCCCATCTCCATGGATTTACAAACCCTCTACCAAAACCGGTCATTGGCATATAGTACGGACTGTAGTCCCAAAAGGTCATAGCCATCCAATATCGATCAAAGTCATCCATGCCATTGTTGATATTGATTACTACATTCGTACGATCGTCGTACCCCCAAGCTTTAGGATTGTAGTCAAGAGAATCTTTTACTATGGTATCTGATTCTACTGAAGAATACGCATCGATATCGGTGAAATAGTCATCATATACAAGATCAACCTCAAGTTCTTTACCAAAGTATTGTTTGTCTACTTCGGCCATCGTTTTTCGGTTGTTGTTTTTAACAACTACCGTCTGTTCGTTTCGAGTGTTGTCTCCATATATTCCATCACTATTATAAAGGCTTCCATAACTACCGCATGAAACGGTGATCAAGCCTAAAACAAATAATAGTAAACTATTCACGAATTTTTGAGTGGAAATGTAATTTTGCATGGCTTGTTGTTTTAGTATTCTATACTTTAGTTTTTAGTACAATTAAGCTAGAAAAAGTTATAAACTTTGATGGGTCTATCGCCTTTTTACCTTAGTTTTGTGCCGATTATGATGTGATTAACAC
>CBFHVY010000008.1:0-3003 GCA_965659555.1 Flavobacteriaceae bacterium | reverse complement strand
TGTGCCAAACTTTTAATTATGAGTAAGAAGTTAACGAAAAGATCAGAAGATTATTCTAAGTGGTATAACGAATTGATTGTCAAGGCTGGATTGGCTGAAAACTCGGCAGTTCGTGGGTGTATGGTTATTAAACCTTACGGATATGCTATCTGGGAAAATATGCAAAAAGTATTAGACAAGATGTTTAAAGACACCGGTCATGAAAATGCATATTTCCCGCTTTTTGTTCCTAAAAGTCTTTTTGAAGCTGAAGAAAAAAATGCGGAAGGGTTTGCCAAAGAATGCGCAGTAGTTACTCATTATAGACTACAGAACGACCCCGATAATGAAGGGAAACTCCGTGTAGATCCTGAAGCAAAATTAGAAGAAGAACTCATTGTTAGACCTACTTCTGAAGCTATTATCTGGAATACTTACAAAGGATGGATTCAATCCTACAGAGATTTACCTTTGTTGATAAACCAATGGGCTAACGTTGTGCGTTGGGAAATGCGTACACGATTGTTTTTAAGAACTGCCGAATTTTTATGGCAAGAAGGACATACAGCTCACGAAACTAAGCAAGAGGCAGAAAAAGAAGCGCAGCTTATGCAAGAGGTCTATGCGCGTTTTGCCGAGAACTTTATGGCTATGCCTGTGGTAAAAGGTGTAAAATCGGAAAGCGAACGTTTTGCTGGCGCATTAGACACCTATACTATTGAAGCACTAATGCAAGATGGAAAGGCATTACAAGCAGGAACCTCTCACTTTTTGGGGCAGAATTTTGCAAGAGCTTTCGATGTAAAGTATGCTTCTAAAGAAGGTACTCAAGAATATGTTTGGGCAACTTCTTGGGGTGTTTCTACACGATTAATTGGTGGACTTATTATGACGCATTCAGATGATTTTGGTTTAGTTTTGCCTCCAAAATTAGCCCCTTTACAAGTTGTTATTGTCCCTATTTATAAAGGCGAAGAACAGCTTCAGCATATAGCCCATGAAATGGCGCCAATTGTTGAAGAATTGAAAGCTAAAAACATTTCAGTAAAATTTGATGATAGAGATACTTTTAGACCTGGGGCTAAGTTTGCAGAATATGAATTAAAAGGGGTTCCTGTAAGAATAGCTGTTGGAAATAGAGATCTTGAAAACAATACATTAGAAGTAGCAAGAAGAGATACCTTGGAGAAAAATGTTGTCGCAAAAGATAGTATAGTAAGCTATGTAAGCCAGTTATTGGAGGATATTCAAGAGCAAATTTTCAACAAAGCGCTACAGTATAGAAATGAGCATATTACTGAAGTAGATACTTTCGATGAATTTAAAGCCACTATTGAAAACAAAGGTGGTTTTGTTTCTGCACACTGGGATGGTACTTCAGAAACAGAAGAACAGATAAAAACACTTACTAAAGCTACGATTAGATGTATTCCTAACGATGCAAAAAATGAAGCTGGAACATGCGTGTTTTCTGGGCAACCTTCTAGCAAAAGAGTGTTATTTGCAAAGGCATATTAATTTTTTTAAAAAATTATTGCACAAAGTCAAAAACGTTGTATATTTGCATCCGCAATCGAATAATTATATTCAGTTGTAAATGGTCCGTTCGTCTAGGGGTTAGGACGCCAGGTTTTCATCCTGGTAACACGGGTTCGATTCCCGTACGGACTACAAGTTTTAATTTAAGAAACAAAAACAATGGCAAATCATAAGTCAGCATTAAAGAGAATTAGAAGAAACGAATCTAAAAGATTAGTGAATAAGTATCAGCATAAAACTACGCGTAATGCTGTTAGAGACTTAAGAGCATCTGAAGATAAAAATGAAGCAGAAGGAATGCTTACTAAAGTAACGTCTATGTTAGATAAGTTAGCTAAGAAAAATGTTATTCATAAGAACAAAGCAGCGAACTTAAAATCTAAGTTAACAAAACACGTAGCTTCTTTATAAAAGCTAAGCTATAAAGTAGTACAAAACACTCCATATAGAGTGTTTTTTTTTTGATCTTCACTTATAGAAGTACAGCTTTTTTACCAATCGTAGGTCTTATGTGCGTCTAAACGGATAAAGATAAATAGAAGTAAGGTAAATCCCCATAAAGAGGAACCTCCATAGCTGAAAAAGGGTAATGGAATACCAACAGTAGGGAACATTCCAATTACCATTCCTATATTGATAATCATATGAAAAAAGAGTATGGACGCAATACTATAACCAAAAATTCTACTGAATTTATTGGTCTGTGTTTCTGCTAAATAGATGATACGGTAGAGAAGCGCCATAAATAACAGAATAACGAGTGTGGTTCCTATAAATCCCCATTCTTCTCCCACTGCACTAAAAATATAGTCTGTATGTTGTTCGGGAACAAAGTTTCCTTGTGTTCTATCTCCTTGTAAGTATCCTTTGCCAGTAATTCCACCCGAACTAATGGTTTCAAGTGATTGGTTGGTGTTATACCCAATTTTTTTGGTGTCTGTAGTCTTTCCTAATAAAATATCAAAACGATCTCTGTGGTGCTGTTCAAAAACAAAATTGTAGACGTAGTTAGTGCTAAAAATAAATCCGCCAACAACCACATAGAGCGCTAAGGCTTTATACCAATTGAACCGTAAAAACAACCTGTTTTTATATTGTGCGTATATAATTAGTAGTGTAATTGCTCCAAATAAAACACCAATTAAAGGTGTTGCACCAAAAGCTAAAGTGAGTATAAATAGGGCAATAGCTGATATTCCTAATATGATGTAGTTTAAGGTAAGTCCTTCTCTATTTAACACAAAAAAGAACGAAAGATAAATAAGTGCAGATCCTGCATCTGGTTGCAATGTTATAAGTACCGCAGGTAAAAAGATGATGATAAAGGCTTTTGCCTGATTTTTAAATAGGTTTAAGTTGTATTTTCGATCACTAAGGAGTTTGGCAACAGCTAATGCTGTAAAAGCTTTTGCGAATTCTGAGGGTTGCAAGCTTATGCTTCCAAAGGCATACCAAGAGGAAGCCCCATTAATTGTTTTTCCAAAA
>CBFHVY010000007.1:0-41965 GCA_965659555.1 Flavobacteriaceae bacterium | reverse complement strand
CAATTCAAAATATACAAAAATCAACGGCGAAAGCTTTACTAAGACCTTAGTCAACAAAAACTAATAAAAGAATAACTCCAGTTTTAAAAAGCATTTCATTTGAAATGCTTTTATTTTTTTAAGTATATTGGATATCAAATTTATGAAGCGATATGACCATACCTACTCGACTGTTTGATTTCCCTCAACATCAATTAACACATCATCCACAAGAACGTTGTTTTTCGTACAAAGTTGGTGAAGAGTGGAAACATATAAGCACTCAAGAATATATAGACAAAGCGAATACTGTAAGTCGAGCATTGCTTTCACTTGGAGTAAAGCCCAATGATAAAATCGCCGTAATTACCACGAATAACAATCCGTTTTGGCATATACTCGATATTGGGGTATTGCAAATTGGTGCACAAAATGTTCCTTTATATGCAACATTATCAGAAAAAGATTACGCCTATATTTTAGATCATTCAGATGCAACTTATTGTTTTGTTTCAGATGAAGCCTTATTCACCAAAGTCAATTCGGTAAAACAGCAGACCAAATTAAAGCAACTATTTTCATTTCAAGATAAGGAAGATGCTTCGGGTTGGTCGAACTTTTTAGCCTTAGGTTCAGATGAAACACTTCAAACTAACGTAGAAGAACTAAAAGTCAACATTCATCCGGAAGATCTAGCAACCATTATTTATACCAGTGGAACCACAGGAACCCCTAAAGGAGTGATGTTATCGCATAGCAACATCGTTTCAAATATTGAAGCCACCTGTAAAGGGGTGTATTTAAAAGAAACTGATAGACGAACCATTAGTTATTTACCGGTAAGTCATGTTTTTGAAAGAGCCGCATCTTATTATTGTCAGTATTTAGGATTTGAAATTTATTTTGCTGAAAGTATAGACACCTTAGGAGAAACCATTAAAGAAGTACAACCTAATTTTTTAGCTGTTGTACCAAGAATGTTAGAAAAGATTTTCGATAAAATTGTAGACAAAGGAAGTCAGCTTAAAGGCATAAAAAAGGGCTTATTTTTCTGGGCATTAGGTTTAGGAGAGCGTTACAAGCCTTATCGTAAAAATGGAGCCTGGTATCATTTTCAATTGGCTATTGCACAAAAACTAATCTTTTCCAAATGGCATGAAGCTTTGGGTGGAGAGCTTTCGTTTATGCTTTCGGGAAGTGCACCACTACAACCACGACTTATTCGCGTTTTTACCGCAGCAGGGATTCCAATTTATGAAGGATATGGGATGACTGAATCTTCGCCAGGAGCTACCTTAAACGATCTTCGCAATAACGGACTAAAAATAGGGAGTGTAGTGAAACCTATTTATGGGGTTGAAATTAAAATTGAACACGATGGTGAGATTTTAATCAAGGGACCAAATGTTATGCAAGGCTATTATAAAAATGAAGCATTAACGGCAGAAACCATTGTAGATGGTTATTTGCACACAGGCGACATTGGTGAGTTAGATGCTGATGGCTTTCTAACCATTACAGACCGTAAGAAAGAAATGTTTAAAACTTCGGGAGGTAAATACATTGCTCCATCTGTTATAGAAAGTACGTTAAAGAAATCTCGATTTATAGAACAAATCATGGTGATTGGTGAAGGTAAAAAAATGCCAGCGGCATTGATTCAACTTAATGAAGATTTTCTGAAAGAATGGGCACAACGCAAAGGCTTAGAAATTGAAGATTTTAGTTCAAGTCAAATCGTTTATGAGCGAATTCAACAAGAATTAGATACCTACAATGCACAATTTGGCAAATGGGAACAAATCAAAAAATTTGAAATCACAAAAGACATCTGGTCTGTAGAAGGAGGTCACCTTACACCTACCCTAAAAATGCGACGAAAAATAATCAAAGAAATGTATGTAGATCTCATAGACAAGATATATGAGTAAACCTTTTGCTGTGTATTGTGAAGTCTATTCCTTTTTTGTATTTTGCAAGTCTACAAACACATCAAAACATGTCAACAAAAATCAAAAGATTATTTGATTTTGCTTACTACGCTCACGAACGATACGGACTTTCTAACATGTTCGTTACAAAGTATAACGGAGAATGGAAAGCAAGTTCATCAAGCCACTATTTAGATCAAGTTAATGCACTAAGTAGAGGATTACTTCGCTTGGGGGTTCAACCCAATGATAAAATTGCCATAATCTCCTCAAACAATAGAACAGAATGGAATGTAACCGATTGTGCCGTACTTCAAGTAGGCGCTCAAGATGTTCCCATTTATCCTACCATTGCTAAAGAGGACTATGAATACATATTAAATCATTCCGAAGCGACTTTTTGTTTTGCATCTGATGCCTCCATTGTTGAAAAACTAAATCAAATCAAAGGAAACACCAAGCTAAAGGGCGTATATACCTTTGATGAGCTTGAAGGAGAACAACATTGGTCTGAGGTATTAAGCCTTGGAGAAGACAGTAGTAATCAAGCGGATGTTCAAGCGCGAATGGATGCAGTGACAGCGGATGATTTAGCTACAATTATTTATACCTCTGGAACTACTGGTAGACCTAAGGGTGTAATGCTTTCGCATGGCAATATTGTTTCTAATACCATCGCCAGCGAAGAAAGAGTTCCTTTAGACAAAGGAAATTCGGTAGCCTTAAGCTTCTTACCCGTTTGTCATATTTTCGAGCGGATGATTTTGTATCTCTATCAGTATTGTGGTGTAGAAATTCATTTTGCAGAATCTATAGAAACCATGAGTGATAATCTCAAGGAAGTAAAGCCGCATATTATGACTGCTGTGCCTCGTTTATATGAAAAGGTATTTGACAAAATTTATGCTAAAGGAGCTGAGCTTTCTGGGATAAAACAAAAGCTGTTTTACTGGGCTATAGAAGTAGGACTTGTATTTGAACCTTATGGTGCTAATGGTTGGTGGTATGAGAAGAAACTAGCCATTGCTCGTAAACTCATCTTATCGAAGATGAAAGAAGGTATGGGAGGTCGATTAGACTTTATGGTTTCTGGAAGTGCAGCACTTCAGCCACGCTTATCTCGCTTTTTTGCAGCAGCAGAGATGCCTATTATGGAAGGTTATGGTCTTACCGAAACTTCGCCTGTAATATCGGTAAACGATCAAAACAACAAAGGGTTTAAGATTGGAACCGTAGGTAGAATCGTTAAAGGCGTTACCGTTAAAATTGCTGAGGATGGTGAGATCTTATGTAAAGGGCCTAACGTAATGCAAGGCTATTATAAAGACCCCGAGAAAACTGCTGAAGTTATGACAGGTGAATACTTCCATACGGGAGACATTGGAGAGATTGACAGCAATGGTTTCCTGAAAATAACAGACCGTAAAAAGGAAATGTTTAAAACCTCTGGAGGTAAATATGTAGCTCCCTCTTTATTAGAAGGAAAACTAAAACAATCGCGTTTTATAGAACAAATCATGGTGGTTGGTGAAGGCGAAAAAATGCCTGCAGCATTGATTCAGCCTAACTTTGCGTTTATCAAAGAATGGATAGAACTCAAAGGTTACAAAGTAGGAACTACTCCTGATGAAATAGCAACATCTACTGTAGTTAAAGAACGTATTCAGAAAGAAGTTGATGAATGTAATGTACAGTTCGGGAAATGGGAACAAATCAAAAAGTTTGAACTTACCCCAGATGAATGGACTATTGATGGAGGACACCTTACCCCTACCATGAAAATGAAACGAAAAGTTATTAAAGAAATCTATTTAGATCTTTATGAAAAGATTTACAGAGGCTAATAAAAAAAGCAACACCTAGGTGTTGCTTTTTTTTGGTAAGGTAGTTCTATGATTACGCTTCTAAAATTTGAGCAGCATGTTCTTTGGTTTTTACTTTTGTAATTACCTCAGAGATGATTCCTTCTGCATCAATCACAAAAGTAGTACGGTGAATACCATCATATTCTTTACCCATAAATTTTTTAGGTCCCCAAACTCCAAACGCAGTAATCACCGATTTATCTTCGTCGGCTAATAATGGAAACGGAAGTTCGTACTTATCAATAAAGTTTTGCTGTCTTTTAGCACTATCGGCGCTCACTCCTAAAATTTCGTATCCTTGCGCTTGAAAAGTAGCGTGATGATCTCTTAAATTACAAGCTTCAACGGTACAACCAGGGGTGCTAGCCTTTGGATAAAAGAACACCACTAGTTTTTTACCATGATAATCTGAGAGACGAATGGTATTTCCTTGATTGTCTTTTTCTTCAAATTGCGGGGCTTTATCGCCTGCTTTTAATGTGGTCATAAGTTTGTATTTTTGTTCCTCACAAAGATACTGAAAATGACCAAGAACGAAAAAGTTGCATTTGTTATAAACACCCTAGAAGAATACTATCCAACGCTTCCTATTCCTTTAGATCATAAAGACCCTTTCACCCTACTAATTGCTGTTTTATTGTCTGCACAATGTACAGATGCGAGAGTAAACACCATAACTCCACTTTTATTTGCAAAAGCAGACAACCCTTTTGACATGGTAGAGTTAACGGTAGAAGAAATTAGAGACATTATTCGTCCTGTAGGACTTTCGCCCATGAAGTCTAAAGGGATCTATGGGCTCTCTAAAATTTTAATTGAACAGCACAATGGTGAAGTTCCACAAGATTTTGAAGCCTTGGAGGCCTTACCTGCTGTAGGACATAAAACAGCAAGTGTTGTTATGAGTCAGGCTTTTGGTGTTCCTGCTTTTCCTGTAGACACCCACATTCATAGATTAATGTATCGTTGGAATCTTACCAATGGTAAAAGTGTGGTACAAACCGAAAAAGATGCAAAACGATTATTTCCAAAAGAATTATGGAATAAGCTCCATCTACAAATCATTTATTATGGTAGAGAATACTCTCCTGCTAGGGGTTGGGATATTGAAAAAGACATCATCACCAAAACCATAGGGAGAAAATCGGTATTACAACAATTTAAGAATAACTAAAGACCTTAAAAAAAGCCTAGACTCGTGTCTAGACTTTTTCCACTCTTAATTCAAATTCAATTCAATGAAGTAATTTGATTTGGTTTTTACAACGGATAGCGATTTGGAAAAATTAATCAAAAATTGAACTGTTTCTTGTTTAGGTTGCTCCTGAATTTCAGAAGTCTTTTTTGAGTAAAGTTGCTTCATATAGTGTGGTTATAATTGGATATCAATAACATAACGACTCAACTATACATATATTGTTAATTCACTAAAATAATTTTATTGGTTTCTATAATCTTTCTTAAATTGATAAGTGCATAGCGCATTCTACCTAGGGCTGTGTTAATACTTACACCCGTATTTTCGCTAATTTCTTTAAAACTCATGTCCTTATAAATACGCATCATGAGTACTTCTTTTTGTTCTTTGGGAAGTTCTTTAATCAGCTCAGTGATATCAGAGTGAATCTGATCTTTAATAATCTTACTCTCAGCATTCAAAGTACCATCACTTAATACATCGAAAATATCGAAGTCATCTGTATTTCTAAATGCAGGCATACGATTCGATTTTCTGAAATAATCGATTACCAAGTTGTGAGCAATACGCATTACCCAAGGTAAAAACTTACCTTCTTCATTGTAGTTCCCTTTTTTAAGGGTTTTAATAACTTTAATAAAGGTGTCTTGAAAAACATCTTCTACAACATCTTTGTCTTGAATTTTACTGTAAATAAAACTGTATAAACGATGTTGGTGACGTTTGATGAGAATTTCTAAAGCATATTCATCACCATGGATATACTTTTTTACTAATGTAGCGTCTGGGGTTAAATTTTTTCGCATTATAAACTACTTTAAGAAAAGAACAAGTATTCTTTTCGTTATTAAACGGTGTTAAATGTTAAAGTAGTTTTGTACTATATGCGTCTGGTTTTGAAATGATTTACCTCAAATATAGAAAATTATTTAATTTATCAACACAGATTTTAAAAAAATTAAAAATCATTGCCTATAAAAATGATGAAAAAATGGTATTTTTAAAGCTTGATTTCTGAACATGATGCATACTGATATTTCTAAGGCAAATCCAAAAGAAAACATACTAATTAAAGGAGCTAAACTTCACAATTTAAAGAACATTGATGTTGTCATTCCTAGAAATAAATTAGTTGTTATAACAGGCCTATCGGGGTCTGGAAAGTCTTCTTTGGCTTTTGATACCTTATATGCCGAAGGACAGCGCAGATATGTTGAAAGCTTATCGTCCTATGCGCGTCAATTTTTAGGAAAACTCAACAAACCTAAGGTAGATTATATCAAGGGTATTGCTCCTGCAATAGCTATTGAACAAAAAGTTAATTCAACCAATCCAAGATCTACTGTAGGAACTTCCACCGAAATTTACGACTACATTAAGTTATTGTATGCACGAGTAGGAAAAACCTTCTCTCCTATTTCAGGTAAGGAAGTCAAAAAACATACCGTATCAGATGTAATTGATTATATCAAATCATTTGAGGAAGGAACCAAGTTGCTTTTACTAGCTCCAGTTCCTTTAGCCAAGGATAGAAGTTTAGAAGACTCTCTCAAAGTCTTAACTCAGCAAGGCTATGCCAGAGTAAAATACAACGATGAAATTATTCGAATAGAACAATTTCCTACCAAAACTGCTCAGCAAGACACCATCGAAGTCGTTATAGACCGTATTATCGTAAAAGAGGATGAAGATTTTTACAATCGCTTAGCAGATGCTATTCAAACTGCCTTCTTTGAAGGAAAAGGGTATTGCTGTATTGAAGACCTTTCAGGAGCTCGACACACCTATTCAAACAATTTTGAATTAGATGGATTGTCGTTTTTTGAGCCCAATACTCATTTCTTTAGTTTTAATAATCCATACGGAGCATGTCCTACTTGCGAAGGGTACGGCAATGTAATTGGTATAGATGAGGAGTTGGTGATTCCTAATACAGGACTCTCGATTTATGAAGATGCCATTTTCCCTTTCAGGTCAGATTCCTATAAACATTATAAAGAAGAGCTTATTGCCCAAGCCTATAAGTATGATATTCCAATTCATAAACCTTGGTTTGAGCTAACAAAAGTACAAAAAGAGCTTATCTGGAAAGGAAATACTTCCTTTTATGGCATACAACACTTTTTTGATGTCTTAGAAGAAAAGAGCTATAAGATTCAGAATAGAGTCATGTTATCTCGTTACAGAGGTAAAACACAATGTTCAGAATGCGACGGCATGCGCTTGCGTAAAGAAGCCAACTATGTTAAGGTTGGCGGTTCATCAATATCAGAATTAGTAGACTTACCTATTGATGAATTATTAGTGTTTTTTAAGGACTTGAAACTTGCACCGCATGAAAATGCAATTGCCAAACGATTACTCTCTGAAATTAATAATCGTTTAAGTTTTTTGCACAATGTCGGTCTCAGTTACCTTACGTTAAACAGAACATCCAACACCCTGTCTGGAGGTGAAAGCCAGCGTATTAATCTAGCCACCTCTCTTGGAAGTAGTTTAGTAGGCTCCATGTATATTCTAGACGAACCAAGTATTGGTTTACACCCTAAAGATACTGAACGTCTTATCGAGGTGTTAAAACACCTCAGAGACCTAGGCAATACCGTAATTGTTGTAGAACATGATGAAGACATCATGAAAGAAGCAGATTATATTATCGATATTGGACCAGAAGCCGGAACGTATGGTGGAGCTATTGTTGCTGAAGGAACCTATGCTGAAATTCTAAACTCAGATTCTTTAACTGCATTATATCTAGCAAAAAAGGAAGAGATTCAGGTTCCACCGAAACGAAGAAGCTACAAAAACACCATTCAAATTAAGGGCGCTAAAGCACATAACCTCAAAAATATTGATGTCACCATACCATTAAACACCCTAACGGTGATTACCGGGGTTTCTGGAAGTGGAAAAACGACATTGGTAAAAAAGATTTTATATCCTGCAATGCAAAAGCAAATTGTGGGCTATGGCGATAAAATTGGACAGCATACCGCTGTTGAAGGTAGCTTTGAACAATTAAAACATATTGAGTTTATAGATCAAAATCCAATAGGTAGATCTTCTCGATCGAATCCAGTGACGTATATAAAAGCCTATGATGATATTAGAACGCTTTTTTCAAATCAAAAGCTAGCTGCTATTCGAAACTTTAAACCCAAACACTTTTCATTTAATGTAGAGGGTGGACGCTGCGAGGTGTGTAAAGGAGATGGCGAGGTTACTATAGAAATGCAATTTATGGCAGATGTGCATCTAGAATGTGAGACCTGTAATGGAAAACGGTTTAAGAAAGAAGTTTTAGAAGTTACTTTTGAAGGAAAAAGTATTGATGATGTACTGAATTTAACTATAGATGATGCTGTTGCCTTTTTTGAAGAGCACAACGAAACTAAAATTGCTCAAAAGCTAAAGCCGCTGCAAGATGTAGGACTTGGCTATGTACAATTAGGTCAATCTTCATCTACTCTTTCGGGTGGTGAAGCACAACGAATTAAATTAGCCTCTTTTTTAATCAAAGGGAACACCAAAGACAAAGCTTTATTTATTTTTGACGAACCTACTACGGGCTTACATTTTCACGATATTAAAAAATTACTAAACTCTTTTAATGCACTTATCGAAAAAGGACATTCTATTATAGTAATAGAGCACAATATCGACCTTATTAAATGTGCCGATTATATTATTGACTTAGGAGTAGATGGTGGAAAAAAGGGAGGCGAATTACTCTTTCAAGGAACTCCAGAAGAACTCATTACTCATGAAACTTCATACACCGCAAAATACTTAAAAGAAAAGTTAGTATTTTAGTGCAGTATGGAATACACTAATGCACAAAAAATCAATGGAGTTCGTATTGCAGCTGTCTTAGGTGTTTTGGTGCTTATGGTGTACGCTCCAAAACTTTGGATTAGCACCAAAGATTTTCCCACAGTCCCCTTATTTAGTTGGATACCAGATGTTGTTTATCCTTTAGATTATGGATTTGCATTTCTTTTTGCCGGACTGTTAACAGCATACCTTTGCAAACCTAAACGTATCTTAGGAATAGCCTGTATTGGGCTGTATATAGTATTGGCTTGTATCGATCAAAATAGGCTTCAACCCTACTTTTACCAGAGTATGTTAACCTTGTTAGCCATGGTATTGTTCGACAGTAAAGCAGCTCAAAAAAAAGTACTCTACGCTGTAATCTTAGTCTTTTTTGCTACGTATTTTTGGAGTGGTATTCAAAAAATTAATGAGGTCTTTTATGTACAGTGGTTACACGCCTTAGAAAAGCACTTTAGCTTTTTGCCATTCAAATTCCTTAAAGCATTTACTTACGCTGTTCCATGGTTAGAGGCTGCTATGGGTATTTTACTACTCTTCAATAAAACACGAAAGTTTGCGGTGATTGCTATAGTAAGCATGCATAGTATCATCATTTATTTACTGTTTCACTTGGGCTATGGATACAATGTAGTGCCTTGGAATGTTCAAAACATTTGGTCTGTATTGCTCCTATTCTGGGGATTAGAAACCACAAAACCTACTTCATTTTTTACTGAATTGTTTTCATGGCAAAAAGCAGTGGTGTTAGTGTTTACCCTACTTCTTCCTCTTAGTAATTTAGTTGGTGGCTATGACCATTTATTATCGTTTAGTTTCTTTACCTCAAAACTAAATTATTACTACGTAGAAGTTTCCGATGAGCTTGAAGATGCGTTACCCGACCACATTCAACAATACTATCGTTTTAAAGACGGAAAAGCAATATTGTATTTAAATGAATGGGCTGGAGATGTTAACAAAGTATTGTTTTATCCAGAAGAACGTGCTAAAAATTATATGGACGGTTATCTCCGTTCTTTTGCCGCAAATCCCAAGCAAGAACACCACACCAAATGGGTAGTTTATAACAAAGACTAAGCGGAATTCCTACGAATTCTAAATGAAGTCTAACGAATTCTAATTTAACCCATACTACCAGTACTTAGGCGATTACTTTTGAGATATAATCTTAAAAATAATAGTCATGAGAAATTCAAAATCATTAGCAGCAACCCTAGGAGCATTAGTAGTAAGTTTTACATTTATACACTGTACTTCTACACCAGTCACTCCAGAAATAGTAGAAACCATTACCCCAGAAGTTATTGAAGTTCCAAAAATGGAAACACACCCCCCTATTGTATTTATTGCAGGGATAGACCGAGGAGAAAGTACCTATTACAAAAGTGCTAGAACCTATTTCTTAAATCAAAATTATACCGTAGTAGACAATGCTTTTTCTTTACAAGAAATTATGATGTGGCTCAATAAAAATGCAAACGATAAGTTGTATGGTACCATCCATGTAGTAAGTAAAAGTAGTCCGTGGAAAGGCTTATCGCTAGAAACATTAATTAAAGGTAAGACCGTTACCGAAGAGCGATTGAGAAAAGCAATTACTCAAGGGAGTCTTCCAAAACTCAGTCAGGGAATTACTTCAGCAACAAAAATTGTATTCCATGCTAACGGACTTGGTTCAGATGTTGGATTGATGAATACCTTAAAAGATGCCTTTGTAGCCAATGAAGTCCCTCAAGTTATTGCATCTCCTTATGTAGAAGTCTTTGGTGGAGAATTTTCGGAACATTACCTAGCTGAAGCATATTACGGTTTTTATCCAACGGCTAATTCCCCAGGAAATGTAGATTTAGCAAAAGAGTTTGCACGAAACTATGCCCATGAAAAAGAAATAGATTGGTATGAAGCATTAACCAATGAAAAAGAACGTTATATCGGTGAGGCTTATAGCTACAAGTATAATATTCCCGTTCAGTTTACAATTGATTTCAATGCAACTGACAATGAAATGCCGAGCTTTAAAATGCAAGAAGAGATTATGGATTGGATTGATCTAAATGAAGAAATTAGTGCAAGCATGAAGCGTTTAGATATTCCTTTAGAAAAATTTAGATGGAGAACCTCTCAAAAAGATGGAAAGCTCACGATTAAAGGGAAAACAACTGTAATCTGTATTCTAAAACCCTTAATTAAACCTTACGGCGATTTACAACATGTAGAACCAGATACAAATAACTTAAGACTTTATGCCCTTAAATAAAAATGGAATGTTAATTGTATACTTAAAGTAACTGCTTACCAAGGCAGTTACTTTTTTATGTAAGTTTGTGACTATGAGAAAATTTATCACCTTGTATTGTTTGTGTATATGTTCCCTGCTGTATGGTTATCAGGGAAATATGCAACACTATTCAACTGCACAGGGGGTTCGCGATCTTCACATACAAAGCATAAGTCAAGATGAAGTTGGATACTTGTGGTTTACTTCGCCCAAGGGAGTTGCGAAGTTTGATGGCAAAGACTTCATCTATTTAAACCTTAGAACTAACGATAGCATTATTGCTGTTCTTCCGCAACGAGAGGCCCTGTATATCGCTACAACTAAAGGGCTCATTGTAAAGAATGTTCAAAATGAGCTAACCTTTACCCTTTCAAATATTTATAGCCTAAAAAATATTGATGGTCTTGTGTATATAACCACCGCAAAAGGTTTGTATCAATTTAGCAATCAGCAACTATCAAAAATTAAGCTTCCTGAAGTTTTAAATGCAACAGCGATTACTCAAGTTTTACAGCATCACAACCACTACTTTATAACTACTCCTAAGGGGCTTTTTAAATTAGATACCTTAGCAGAGGACAGCACTATTCAGAAAATTACCAATTATAAATATCGCAAACTTATTGCTATCGATCAAAATATGATAGCCTATGATTCTGAGAATGCACTTATCCTTTTTGACAAAGAACTTCGCTCAAAAAAAGTGCTCCAGATGCCTTTAATCACCGACCTTTTGTATCTAGAGAACAAACTTTGGATAAGCACAGCTAATAACGGTGTGTATGTGTATGATACTGCAGACTACTCCTTATTAAAACGATTCTCTAAGTACAATGGCTTAGGCGTAAATGCTATTGAAACTATCTTTCAAGATCGTACAAAGAATATGTGGTTGGGTACTCAAAATGTAGGATTTTATAAGCTTTCCAATAGCGATCTCAATTCGTTTTTTAATACCACAACCACCAAAGTACCTCAAGAGCCTAGGATATTCTTAGAACGTGTGGCTATAAACTATGTGAATGTACCCTTTAAAAACTTGCAAACACAAGTTCATGGAACCCTTTTAAATCCGAATGAAAACAGTATTTCCTTTCAATACAAAACAGTCGTTATAGACACTCCTTATGCCGTTTTGTATCAATGGACACTAAACGATCAAAAAAGCCCTTGGAGTCCGCGAAATGAAGTGGATTTTGCCAAGTTAGAAAGTGGTGTATATACCTTTAGTGTACAGTCAAAACTCAACAATACTAAAAGTGAAATCTTACAATATCAGTTTACTATAGATACCCCATTTTATAAAAAGACAAGTTATCAAGTTGGTATACTACTTACAATCGTGCTGTTGATTTTCTTAGGTTCATGGGCATATATTAAACGGATTCAACAGATAAATAAGCGTCAGCTTGCAGAAAAAGAACGTGAAAATCTACTGCTTAGTCTAGAACAAAAAGCACTACAACTACAAATGAATCCGCATTTTATTTTTAATGTGCTACACACCATTAAAGCTATTGGAAATACTGGAAATCTTGAACTCATGAATACCACCATTCAGAACTTCGCGAGTTTACTTCGAAATGTATTACACCATTCTAGAGTCGAAGAAGTGTCATTAGCGCAAGAAATTGAAACCATGCGGCATTATCTTTCTTTAGAGCAACAGCTTACTCATGATGCTTTCGAGTATACCATCGCTACACATGGTTTTGATATTAGTCTGGATGAAGTGCTTATTCCTGCTATGCTTATTCAGCCGTTTTTAGAAAATGCCATACAGCACGGCTTTAAAGGTATTGATCGCAAAGGAATGATTACCATTGAATTTACCAATGTACAGGAGCGTATTGAATGTGTGATTATTGATAATGGAATTGGGTATAGTACAACGATAAGAACATCTAAAAAAAGTCAACATAAATCCGTAGCCATAGACGTTACCAAAGAACGAATTGCCTTTTTATCAGGAAAAAAATCATTTGCTATTACTACCCTTTCTGAAGGGAATAGCATTGTGGGAACTAAAGTTTGGTTTACATTACCCTATAAAACCGATTTTTAAAATGAATACATATACCGCCGTTTTAGTAGATGACATGCCTTCAGCCTTAACGTTGTTAAAAGATGATTTAGCACGAAATCATCCAGAGATAACCGTTATTGGTACTGCCAACAGTGTTGTAAGTGCTGCTAAACTACTACGCCAACAAGCACCTGATATGGTGTTCTTAGATATTATGTTGGGTGACGGAACTAGCTTTGATCTCCTTGAGATTTTACCCACAATTTCATCAAAAGTTATTTTTGTTACGGCTAGTGATGAGTATGCCATTAGAGCCTTTAAGTTTGCGGCGATAGATTATGTGTTAAAACCGTATGCTAAAGAAGAACTTGCTACTGCCGTTGCAAAGGGTAAAGAAGCTATTCGCCCTAATAAAGAACAGTACTCTGTATTACAACAATCAATAAGCTCTTCAGCAAAACAACCTAAAAAAATATCCTTACATACGTTAGATAAGGTATTGGTTGTGGCCTTAGAAGATATTATTCGCTGTCAATCGGATAATAATTATACACTCTTTTATTTTAAAGATGGTACTCATTTAATGGTTACTAAAACCTTAAAACATTATGCAGATTTATTAGAATCCTTCGGATTCTTAAGAGTACATCAAAGTCACTTAGTCAACCTAAGGTATATCAAAGAATATAGAAAAACAGATGGAGGATATCTTATTCTAAAAGACAAAAGTACGGTTCCTGTTTCGGTACGAAAACGAACGGAAGTATTAGAGTCGCTTCAAAATATATAGCATAAAAAAAGTCTTCTTAAAATTAAGAAGACTTTTTGGGTGGAAGATGGGGCTCGAACCCACGACCCTCGGTACCACAAACCGATGCTCTAACCAACTGAGCTACAACCACCATTTATGGGATGCAAATATAAATGTTTTTCTATTGTAGCGAAAGAAAAATTAAATTAATTTATCTAAAGAATCTACCGCTACAAAACGTTCTACTGTAAAGCCTTCTGCAGCTTCAACACCGATTAAACGACCACAATCTCTTGCTCTGTATATAATACTATCTGTAAAGTTTTTATTAGATATTGGCGTTTCTAATTCCGTACTTTTAGGATCAAAAAACTGAGAGCTATAGGCCAATACAGCCTCCATCTTAGCGTCTAAAAAGCCTGAAACGTCAACAACAAAATCTGGAATGCTATTTTCCCACTGAATATAATGATAAACTACTCGAGGTCTCCACCGTTGCTGATCTTCACCATCACTACTTGTTTCAATTTTTTCTAGACCACTCAAAAAACAAGCGTCTGAGACCAAACGACTCCCCTTACCATGATCGATATGACGGTCTTTTGTAGCATTGCATAAGACAATATCGGGCTGGTATTTTCGAATCATTTTAATAACGGCAAGTTGATGCTCTTTATCATTGGTAAAAAATCCATCAGCAAAACCTAAATTTTCTCTAACAGTAACTCCTAAAATCTCGGCAGCTTTGGCTGCTTCTTGAGCTCGTAATGCTGCCGATCCACGCGTTCCTAATTCTCCTCTTGTTAAATCAACAATTCCAACTTTTTTCCCAAGAGAAATCTCTTTAGCAATCGTTGCAGCACAACCTAATTCAACATCATCTGGATGAGCACCAAAGGCAAGAATATCTAACTTCATATTTTGATTATTTTTTTGTTTTTGCAATGGCCTGTTCGATATCTCTAATCAGATCTTCAGGCTCTTCAATACCCACAGAAAAACGAATTAAGCCATCTCTAATACCGCGTTCTAAACGTTCTTCTTCACTCAATAATGCATGTGTAGTTTGTGCAGGACTCACCGTGGTGCTTTCTAATCCTGCTAAGCTCATAGATGGTTTTATTAGCTGCAGGTGGTGCTGAAAGGTCATAGCATCTATTCCTTCTGAAAGTTCAAAAGACAACATTGCTCCAAAGCCTTTCATCTGTGCTTTTGCTAACGCATGATCTGGGTGTGATACCAACCCAGGATAATACACTCGATCAATATCGTTATGTTGTTCTAGGTAGGCGGCAAGAACTTCAGCATTCTTTGTTTGCTCTTTCACCCTAAGGTTTAAGGTTTTTAAACTTCGTTCTAATAACCAAACCGTAAAGTCACTTAAGTTTCCACCATAGTTGATCGCTGTTTCCCAGATTTTAGCAATATGTGCATTAGAAGCTGCTATAGCTCCTGCAGAAATATCGGAGTGACCTCCCATATACTTTGTGGCTGAATGCAAGACAATATCGATACCAAAATCGGCAGGATTTTGATTGATAGGAGAGGCAAATGTATTATCAATCATACTCAAAATACCTTTAGATTTTGATAAATCGGCAATTCCTTGAATATCGGTTAATGATAACAGTGGATTTGAAGGGGTTTCTATATAGATAACTTTAGTCTGCTCTTGAATTAACTTTTCAAACTCAGCAACATCGTGGGTTTCTGTATAGGTATACGAAATACCAAACTTGTCAAATTCTTTAGCGATAAAATTATAGGTACCCCCATAAATAACTTGTTGGATAATCACATGATCTCCTTGTTGAAGAAAGGCCATCATAGCGCTACTAATCGCTGCCATTCCCGAACCAAAAATAAGTGCATTTTCGGTATGCTCTAATGCAGCTATCTTTTTACAGAGCGCTTCTTGATTAGGGGTATTAAAATATCTCGGATAGCGCTTTATATCCACTCCATCAAAAGCATATGACGTAGCCATATACATTGGAGAAATAGCTCCTTTGAATTGTTGGTCTTCTACCTCACCCACATGGGTGCAAATAGTGTTGATTCCATAACTTGAAATGTCTTTAGCCATCAGTATCTATTTGTTGCTAAATTACAAAATCCACTTAAACCTTAGTGGTTTTCCAAGTTCCTTTTTTAAAGAGCGCTATGCTTACTAGCGCAATTAAAACTTCAGCTAGAGTAATGGAAAGAAAAACACCTATAGGCCCGAAATTAAAATAAAGGGAAATCACATAAGCGATAGGCAGTTGAAATAACCAAAAGCAAAAAAAGTTGATATAGGTTGGTGTTTTAGTATCTCCTGCCCCATTAAACGATTGAACTATCACCATTCCATAAGCATAGAAAATATATCCTGCTGCAATAATTTGTAAACAGAGTGCTCCGTTTTCTATCACAGCAGTTTCAGTGGTAAACCAGCCTAATATTGTTCGTGCAAAAAGCATATAAAATATAGAAACTGTTCCCATAAAAATAGCATTGTATTTTCCGGTTTTCCATACCGATTTTTCAGCTCTATCGGGTTGATGAGCCCCTAGGTTTTGACCAACTAACGTGGCAGCTGCATTACTCATTCCCCAAGCAGGCATCATGGTAAACATCATTGCTCGAATAGCTATCGTATATCCGGCTAAGACTTCACTTCCAAATTCAGACATGATTCGCATTAAAAACACCCAACTAGAAGTGCCTATTAAAAACTGGCCAATTCCTCCTAATGATATTCTAATCAGATTCAGCATGATACTCAAGCGAAGTACGAGATCTTTAAACGCAATTTTAATAGTTCCCCAACCAAAAAAGAGGATACATAACTGCAATAGCACCGCTGTTCCTCTACCTATAGTCGTGGCAATTGCAGCACCTTCAACACCATACGCTGGTATTGGTCCTAAACCAAAAATAAAAATGGGGTCTAATATAATATTAAGTCCATTCGAAAGAATAAGCGCCCACATTGCAATAGAAGCGTCTCCTGCCCCTCTGTAAATCGCGTTGATAAGAAAGAGCAACATTACCGTTGCGTTTCCACCTAGGAGTACTTGGGTATATCGATATCCTTCATTAATTAATGTCGTCTCGCCACCCATTAAAGAAAGGATTTCTTTTGGAAACAAGATGCCTATTATACTAATTCCTATAGACATGGCTACTCCTAAAAAAAGAACTTGAACTGCAGCTTCATTAGCCCCTTTTGTATCTTTTTCTCCAGTTCTTCTTGCAACCACTGCTGTTGCAGACATACTTAAACCTATGGCTATGGCATAGACCAAGGTTAATACAGATTCTGTTAGTCCTACAGTCGCTACTGCATGCACGCTCACTTGAGAGACATAGATGATATCTACCAATGCAAAAATTGACTCCATAAGCATTTCCAGTATCATTGGAATAGAGAGCATAAAAATTGCTTTTCGAATGCTACCTGTGGTAAAATCGTGTTGCTTGCCTAAAAGAGCGTCTTTAAAAAGAGAAAATAATGAGGATTTTTTATGTTGATTGTTGTTGGTCATAATAGTATACTTTAAAAATAGAAATCACTCTAAAAGGAATTTAGAGTTTTATTGGGGTCGAAAGATTCGACAGGACTATAGTGTATACTTAAACAATCATAAGACTGCAATACTACAAAAAAAAGTAGAAATAAATTCAATATCTTCGTATTATGATTAAAGTAGCGGTAATTGGTTACGGTAATGTAGCCTATCATTTAATTGAACACTTGGCAGATTCTCCTAAAATAAATCTCGCATTTATCTACAGTAGAACCACTAAGATTGATCGTGAACTCCCTCCTGGATGTAAGCTCACGGCTTCTTTGGAAGACATTCGCGATGTAGATCTTGCAATTATTGCGGTTACCGATGACGCTATTGCTGCGGTATCTTGCCAATTAAACGTTCCTTTAGTTGTACATACCTCAGGTGCTGTTCCTATGAATGCCCTACAGAATACGACTAGTAAAGGAGTTTTTTATCCCTTACAGAGTTTTTCTAAAGTAAAGCCTGTGCGATTTTCTGAAATTCCAATATGTATAGAATCAGAACATAAAAGCGATCGTGTTCTTTTAAAACAATTGGCAGCTATTTTAGGTGCTCAAACCTATGCGATTACTTCAGAACAACGCACCTATTTACATGTAGCCGCTGTATTTGCAAATAATTTTTCTAATCATATGTATGCAATTGCTCATGAAATATGCAACGCTCATAAGGTGCCTTTTGAGGTATTACAACCCTTAATTCAGGAAACTGCTGCTAAAGTTGCTGTACTTGAGCCTAAAAAAGCACAAACAGGTCCGGCGATTCGAAAAGATGAAAAGACCCTAGCAAAACACTTACATTTACTCGATACAAACGAACAAGAAATTTATCGTCTACTCACAAAATCAATTCAAAACTATGGAAATTAGTTACAAACAAATATTACCTCAAATTACCACCTTTATTTTTGATGTAGATGGTGTATTAACCAATGGTTTAGTAACCATAATGCCCGACGGAGAGTTGGTAAGACAAATGAATATTAAAGACGGTTTTGCGCTAAAACATGCTGTAGAAGCTGGGTATAGAGTTTGTGTTATTTCTGGAGGAACCAACGAGGGGGTTCGTTTGAGGCTTAGGAATTTAGGAATAAAAGATATATATTTAGGTGCACACAATAAAACAGAACAGTTTTTTGAATTGGTAGATATGTACCAAATTAACCCTGAACATGTTTTATATATGGGCGATGATATTCCGGATGTACCTGTGTTAGAAAAAGTCGGATTACCCTGCTGCCCCAATGATGCTGTTAGAGAAGTAAAAGTAGCCTCTAAATATATTTCTGATAAAAAAGGTGGTGAAGGATGTGTTAGAGATGTGATTGAACAAACCCTTAGAGTTCAAGGGAAATGGAAACATAATTTTAATGCCAATGTTGATTAACAAAACTATTAGTAGACTTTTTTTTCTTGTGGTATTTCTTTCACAAGTATTTCAAGTTCAAGCTCAAACTGTTTTTGGAAAATGGAAAACATTCGATGAGCACACCAATGAATACGAATCTATTATTGAAGTCTATGAACAAGAGGGTAAAGCATATGCCAAAGTGTACCACATTGTAGATCCAGAAAAAAGAGAAGCAATTTGTATTGGATGTAAAGACGATAGAAAAAACAAACCTATTTTGGGCTTAGAACTTATGACAGGTCTAAAAAAGAAGGGTGATGAGTGGTCTGGAGGAAAAATTTTAGACCCCAAGTCTGGAAAAGAATACAAATGCTATATGGAACTCCTCGACGATTCAACACTCAAAGTTAGAGGCTATATTGGTATAAGCATGTTTGGTAAAACAGCCATCTGGAAACGTGTAAAAGAGCCTACTGATTAAGTACTACGCTTTTTTCTTCAGCATAGGAACAAAACTAAAATCTCCCAATTCCTGTTTTTCAAATTCCTTAGCAGATTTTCGAGTAAATAAAGTCATTATTTGAGTAGTATCTCCTACCGGAATCAATAGCTTCCCTCCTACTTTAAGTTGTGCTAACAAGGCTTTGGGCACAAAAGGAGCCCCTGCAGTCACAATAATTTTATCAAAAGGAGCTTCTTCTTTTAAGCCAATATATCCATCTCCAAAAATAAATTTCTTGGGTTTATATCCTAGTTTAGGTAAAAACAGCGACGTTTTTTTAAACAATTCTTGTTGCCGTTCAATAGTATACACAGTTGCTCCCATTTCTAATAAAACCGCTGTTTGATATCCAGATCCTGTGCCGATTTCTAAAATTTTATCGCTAGGAACGACCTCTAGGGTCTGACTCTGAAAAGCAACGGTGTAGGGCTGAGAGATAGTTTGCTCGGCAGCAATTGGAAATGCTTTATCTAAGTATGCATGAGACTCAAAACTAGAATCTATAAACAAGTGTCTAGGGATTTTTCGAATCGCTTGCAGTACAGATTCGCTGTGTATTCCCTTTTCTTGTAATGTAATAGCTAATTGATTTCGAAGCCCTTGATGCTTAGATGTATCTCTCAAAACTTAGTGTTTTTAACACAGCTAAAAGTAGAATAAATCTCCATAAATTCCTATAAAATTGTATCTTTGTTAGCGTCTTGATTTTGAGTAAAATCAAGCATTGTATTCATTCATTCAAAATTGTATTCATGCTTAAAGTTGGCGTTTTAGGTGCTGGTCATCTCGGAAAAATTCATTTAAAATTATTACAACAATCTCCTAGGTACGAACTTGTAGGATTTTATGATCCTATTGAAGATAATGCAGAAAAAGTAAGTGCTGAATTCGGGTATACTTCTTTTGACTCTATTGAGGCCCTCATCGCTCAAGTTGATGTGGTAGATATTGTTACTCCTACACTCTCTCATTTTGAGTGCGCAAAATTAGCCATTGAAAGCGGATGTCATGTTTTTATTGAAAAACCCATTACCAATACCGTGCTTGAGGCAGAGGCTATTCGAACACTAGCTAGTCAAAAACACGTACAAGGACAGGTAGGTCATGTAGAGCGTTTTAACCCCGCATTTACAGCGGTTAAAGATGCTATTGACAATCCTATGTTTATTGAAACGCACCGTTTAGCAGAATTCAATCCAAGAGGTACCGATGTACCAGTGGTACTTGATTTAATGATTCATGATATCGATATTATTTTAAGTGTTGTACCTTCAAAAGTAAAATATGTGCATGCAAGTGGTGTTTCGGTAATATCGGACACTCCAGATATTGCCAATGCTAGAATTGAGTTCGAAAATGGTTGTGTTGCTAATTTAACTGCAAGTAGAATTTCTATGAAGAATATGCGTAAGTCGCGATTTTTCCAAAAAGACGCCTACATCTCTGTAGATTTTCTTGAAAAGAAATCCGAAATAGTCCGTATGAAAGATGCTCCGAAAGAGGAAGATGAATTTGCCATGATTTTACAAAATGCAGAAGGAGTTAAAAAACAAATCTATTTTGACAATCCAGATGTACAACCCAATAATGCTATTCTCGATGAATTAGAGAGTTTTGCAGATGCTATTGAAAACGACATAAAACCTGTAGTAACCTTAAGACACGGAACAAATGCCTTACGTGTTGCTCAACAAATCATTGACTGCTTTTAAACACACATAACACAACAAATCATGAAAAATATCGCCGTAATTGGAGCTGGAACTATGGGAAATGGGATTGCCCATACCTTTGCTCAGTTTAACTACAACGTTCAACTTATTGATATCTCTGAAGCTTCTCTTCAAAAAGGAATTGCAACTATCACTAAAAACTTAGATAGAATGGTTGCTAAAGAAAAAATTTCGGAAGCAGAAAAAGCACAAACACTAAAAAATATTACCACATATACTTCTATTAAAGAAGGAGTGCAATATGCGAGTCTAGTTGTGGAAGCGGCCACAGAAAACAGTACGTTAAAACTCAATATTTTTAAAGAGTTAGACGAAGTTTGTCCTGAAGACACCATTTTAGCGACCAATACATCATCAATCTCAATTACTCAAATTGCTGCTGCTACCAAAAGACCTGATAAAGTAATTGGTATGCATTTTATGAATCCAGTACCCATCATGAAACTGGTTGAAATCATTCGAGGATACAACACCTCAGATGAAGTAATGGACTTTACCGTGGATTTAACCAAAAAAATCAATAAAATACCTGTTGCGGTTAACGACTACCCTGGTTTTGTTGCCAATAGAATCTTAATGCCGATGCTTAATGAATCTATTGAAACACTATACAATGGCGTTGCTGGTGTAAAAGAAATTGATACTGTTATGATGCTCGGGATGGCGCATCCTATGGGACCTTTACAGTTAGCTGATTTTATTGGACTCGATGTGTGTTTATCGATTCTTGAAGTGATGTATGAAGGCTTCAAAAATCCTAAATATGCTCCATGTCCGTTATTGGTAAACATGGTAAGAGCTGGAAAACTTGGAGTAAAATCTGGGGAAGGATTTTATTCATATGCGACCAGTAGAAAAGCCGAAGTTGTTGCCTCTCAATTTGCGTAGTAGTCTTCTTTTCTTCTGTTTAGCACTATTCTCATTAAATGCGAGTGCACAACAGAAAAAACATTCATTTTTCTATCCCACTACTCTGGGCATTCAAATATTGAGTGCCCAAGAGGATAGTTTTTTTATGAATGACCCAGATTACACCTACACAAGCAAAACAGTAAAAATTCAATTCTTTTCTACACTCAAAACTTCAGACCGTTGGACCTTGCAATGGGCACTTCAACCTCAAATACAATGGAATACACATCAACTTTTAAATCCTTATTTTGTTCAAGGAAATGGCCCTGAAGTTGAAGCCTTAAGAGCTCGGTTTACTCAAAAAAAAGAGCTAATGCTCTTCGCAATAGAACCGAGTATACATATTCAGTATTCGTTATCTGAGCGGTTGAGTATTGAAGCCTCTGCTGGAGTTGGTGCTGGATATATCAACACCACTACCGAACGTTTGGCTAAAGGTTTTACTTTTATTGAAAATATTCAAGTTGGCATGCTTATCCACGCTGTTTTAAAGGGTACACTATATCTTGGTGGCAGTTTAGGGCACACCTCTAACTTTAACTTTAGCTCACCAAATAGTGGGTATAACTTGGTGGGGGTTTCCTTTGGGTATCGAATATCAATACAATAAAAAAGGGTGCCGATTGGCACCCTTTTTTAGTATATACTAAATCAATTTTGATTAGTTGTTATTCTTATCTCCGTCTTTCTTCGCTTTATTCCACACTTTGATTTCATCTTCTTCAGTAACTCCTGAAATAACTTCAATATTCACACCATCGGAAACCCCTAATGTTAAGGTTCTCTTTTCAAATGTATTCTCTCCAGTTTTAACTTCTACATAAGGCTCTTCTGTTTTTTTATCAAACTTAAGTAAGGCTTCTTTAATAGAAAGGACACTGTCTTTTTTAACTAAAATGATATCAGCATTAGCACTGTACCCTGCTCTAATAAAATACTCATCATCTAAGGTTAAATCTGCTTTAATAGTAAATTGAACGGCTCCTCCTTCTTCAGTTCCTTTAGGTGCAATGAAGTTTAATTTTGCAGGAAATTTTTTGTTTTCAATCGCTCCAAGAGATACTAAAATTTCTGTTCCTTTAAGAATTCTTGCTACTTCAGACTCATCAACCTTTCCTTCGAAAATCATTTTATTCATATCGGCAATAGAAGCAATAGTAGTTCCAGCGTTAAAGTTATTACTCTGAATTACTTGATCTCCTTCTTTTACAGGGATTTCTAAAATAGTTCCAGACATTTGTGCGTAGATATTGGTGTTAGCCATACCTCCGGTTCCTGAAGATCCACTCTTAATGATTTGATAATCATTCATAGCATTTTTAAGATCTTGTTTGGCTTGATTGTATCGCAATTCTACAGCTTCAAAATCAGCCGCTGAGATTACGCCCTTTTCAAACAAAAGTTTATTTCTTTCATAAGTAACTTTGGCGTTTTTTAAGCTAATATTTATATTATCAACTCTACCCTTAGCGCTAATCAAAGATTGTTCGTTAGGAACAACACGTACTGTAGCTATTAAATCTCCTTTTTTAACTTTAGCGCCTTCTAATAAAAAGATCTTGTCGATAATCCCAGTAATTTGAGGTTTAATCTCAATTTCCTCTAAAGGAGATACTTTTCCTGTGGCCACTGTTTTTTTAACAATTGTTGTTCTGAATGGTTTTTCGGTATCAAATTGAACAACTTCTTGTTTGTTCTTTTTTCCGAACCAAACTAGTATGGCTACAAAGGCGATACCTACTATAATTAAAATAATTTTTGCTGTTTTACTCATGGTTTTGTTGATTAATTATTCGTCTCTTAATGCTTCAATTGGTTTTACTACTGTTGCTATATAGGCTGGTATAAGCCCTATTAATGATCCTAACACTATTAATACTGCAAAAGCAATTAATATTATAGGGATGTTTACTGTTGGATTTATTAAGGTTGGATCTGGTCCTTGACCAAAAAACTTATCTATAAAAAACAAGACGAGTCCTCCAAAAACAATTCCTAGCATACCCGCTATCGTGGTTAAAAAAACAGATTCTAAGATAATTTGCTGTTTTATTTCTATTGGAGTTGCCCCAATTGCTCTTCGAATTCCAATCTCTTTTGTACGTTCTTTTACGGTGATTAATAAGATATTACCAATTGCAAATACCCCTGCAATTAAGGTAGCAATACCTACAAACCACGTAAGAAATTGCATTCCGGTTAAAAAGCCTGTTATTTTAGCTATTTCAACCCCTAGGTTGGCACTTCCAAAAGCTCTTTTATCTTCAGGGTTTACTTTGTGCAAGTTTTTAAGGGTGAGGAGTATGTCTTGCTCTAACTGAACAATATCAATACCTTCTTTAGCGGTAATCATCATCCAGCTAATTCTGTTGGCCCTGTTGTATACTTGTTGAAATGTGGTAAAAGGAATATAAGCCGCATCACCATCGAAAGTAATGTTTCCATTTTTATAGACGCCTATTACTTTAAAATTGATGTTGTTTATTTTGACGTACTGCCCAATAGGGTCCTCATTTTTATCAAATAACTGTTTGTATATATTTTCCTCAATAACACACACCTTTGTTTTACCAGCGATGTCATTTTCATTTAGAAATCGACCATAAATCAAATCTTTCTTTTGAACTTGATCTAGTATTGGATAATCTCCTGAAATATTAAAGCTCCCTGATTTAAATCCTTTTACAATCTGACTATTAGCTTGACTTCTTGGAGCCAAGAATTTTATGTCTTCGTACTCGCTTTGAAGTATTTTTACATCTTCTGTAGTTAACTGAACTCGACGATTTTTTTGAAATCCTTTAAAAGGTTCACTTGTTCGTTGAGACCATACAAAGACACTATTCGTAGCAAAGTTTCCAAAGATTTTTTTGAAGTTATTCTCCATTCCTCTTGCAGCTCCCAAAAGCACCACCAATAAAAATATACCCCACAGTACTCCAATAATGGTAATTCCTGTTCTAAGTTTATTCTTACGGATACTTCCGTAGATCTCTTGCCAACTATCTGAATCAAATAAAAATTTCATATTAATCTGCTCTTAATGCTTCAATGGGTTTAATTCTAGCGGCCTTACGTGCAGGCAGTAATCCAGCTATTAAACCTGAAATGATTAATACTAAGGTTGCTCCTACTACTAAACCTGTACCTACACTTGGGTCTGTAATAAAATAGTCTTCTAGTCCATCTCCAATGGCACTTAAAATATATGTTCCTAGCGTAAGTCCTAAATAGCCCGAAATAGTGGTTACTAATACCGATTCCATTACAACCATTCCAACTATAGCTGAAGGTTTTGCTCCAATTGCTTTTCGAATTCCAAACTCCTTTGTACGTTCTTTAATAATAAAGATCATGATATTGCTAATTCCAATAATCCCAGCTATTAAGGTACCTGAGCCTACGAATATGACAATAAAGTAGAGGGCAATCATAAATATTCCAATACCCTTGTTTGCTTCTGCCATATTTCGAACAGATAAAGCACTTTGATCATCTGGGTGAATTTCTAATTCTGAACGTAAATCCTTTTCTAAGTTTTTACCAAAAGCAATAGCTTCGTCTAATGATAGATCTGGATTATACCCTAAGTTTATTTGGCTTATATAATCATTGTTTCCGTAAATCTGTTGTGCTGTAGTAACTGGCATATAGGTTAAACGCTCTTCGTTATCGCCTCCATCATCAGAAAATACGCCTATAACTAAGTACGAAATTCCGCTTACGTTAACACGTTTCCCCACCGCTGGTCTTTGACCGAATAAATCTTCTTTTACTAATCGGCCGATAACTATTACTTTGGCCTTATTTTTTATATCAAATTCGTTGATATATCTTCCCTCATCCATTATGGTTTTTTCCAAAAACTGATGATCTGGGTGAACTGCTCTTAAGCTGTAGTTATCGAATTTATTATCGTATGATATGCTTACGTTTTTGTAGATTCTTGCGGTAATGAACTCGATTTTTTTGTCATAAGTATCTTTTACATAATCAAGATCTTTATTTTTTAATTGAATCGTTCTACCAGACTGAAACCCTTTATAAGGCTTAGTTGTTTTCCAAACACGAACAAACATAGAGTTCTGTGCGTCATCAACAAAAGCTCCTTTAAACGAATTACTCAATCCAGTTACAATACCAAATAGAAGTGTAAACAGTAAAATAGCAAAGGCTACAGTAAAGCCAGATAAGGCTGTACGTAACTTATTTTTATTCATACTTTGGAAAACCTCTCTCCATCTATCGATATCAAACATGTCTAGACTAGTTTAGGTGCTGTGGTAAGTTCGTCGCTGGTAATAATACCATCCTTTAAACGCACAATTCTTTTGGTTTGTGCTGCTACTTCCTCTTCGTGTGTAATAACAAACACGGTCATTCCTTCATCATTAATTTCTTTCAACAAATCCATAACAGAATCTGTTGTAGTAGAGTCTAAAGCTCCTGTAGGTTCATCTGCTAAAACAACTTTAGGCTTAGTTACCAAAGCTCTAGCAATAGCTACACGTTGTTTCTGACCTCCAGATAATTCACTAGGTAAATGGTTTGCCCATTCTTTTAAGCCTACTTTATCTAAAAATTCAAGGGCTGTTTTTAAACGCTCTTTTCTGCTTACACCTTTGTAATACAATGGCAAAGCAACGTTCTCTAGAGCTGTTTTGTAAGAAATTAAGTTGAACGACTGAAATACAAATCCTAAAAACTTATTTCTAAGTACAGCTGCCTTTTTCTCATTAAGCTTTTCTATTAACTGACCGTCTAAATAAAAGCTGCCTTCATCATGAGAATCTAAAAGTCCAACAATATTTAATAAGGTAGATTTACCCGATCCTGAAGACCCCATAATAGAAACAAATTCACCTTCTTTAATGTGAAGGTTAATTCCTTTTAAAACATGAAGTGATTCCTTTCCTATAGGATAGGATTTGTGAAGATTTTCAATTTTTATCATAACAGTTGGTTATTGCTTACAAAAGTATCAAAGTTCAAAGGGCTTGATTATTAACATTGTGTTAAACATCATCTCTCTCGTTTTAATACTTACCCATAAGACGTACAACTCAATATTTTGTTACAACAATTGTTTAAATATTATACCTTATTTTTGTGTTGACTATTTATTCTATGACATTAGCTATCCCAGAACAAAAGAAAATTATTTTATTTGATGGTGTTTGTAACCTCTGCAATAATGCGGTACAAACCATTATAAAAAACGATAAAAAGAATGTCTTTGTATTTGCTGCCCTTCAGTCTGAAATGGGAAACACTATCGTCAAACATTTGGGTATCGATACGATTACTGTAGATTCTATTATCTTATATGAGCCTGGTATTGCTTACTACATAAAATCTACCGCTGCACTAAAAATTGCTAAGGAGTTTTCTGGGGCTTGGAAATTACTTAGGTTGTGTTTTGTGTTTCCCGAAAGGTTTAGAGATGTCATTTATGATTTTATCGCTAGAAACAGATACCAATGGTTTGGTAAAAAAGATCAATGTATGATTCCGACCCCTGAACTTGAAGCTAAATTTTTATCTTAAACTATGAACGATTTCTCTTATACAATTTCTTGCGTAATCTATGATATGGACGGTGTTATCGTTGATACAGAAGCCCTGCATAAAACGGCCTATTATCAAGTCTTTGATTCGCTTGGACTCGAGGTCTCTTCAGAATTATACAATAGTTTAACTGGCTCTTCAACCATAAATTCATTTGAAAAGTTAGTCGCGCATTTTTCTTTAAATGAAGATCCAGCTGAGCTAGTTCTTCAAAAAAGAAAGTACTATGTAGACATGTTTGAAAACGACCCTAACCTTCAACTTATTGAGGGGGTTAGAGAAAGTATTGAATACTTTTACAACAAAGGCTGTACACTAATTTTAGCGTCGTCTTCTGCAAGAGAAAACATCGACCGAGTATTTAATCGCTTTAATTTAAATCCCTTTTTTAAAGAAAAGATTAGTGGTGCAGAACTCACGTCATCGAAACCTCACCCGGAGATATTTGAGAAAGCGGTAACATTGAGTCAACAGCCTAAAACGAAGTGTATTGTTATAGAAGATTCTACGAATGGGGTTAAAGCAGCAAAAGCAGCTCAAATTTTTACCGTAGGCTTTAAAAGTCCGGAGACCGATGCTCAAGATCTATCAGAAGCAGACATCATTATTGACGACTTTAGCGTGTTACAAGAGCTCTTTTAATTACTTCAGACTACCTAAAATAAAGTCTATTGTTGTATTCTTATTTTTATTTTCAGCAAAGGAGTCTGTAATGAATTTTGGTTTTACAGCCAGTCCCTTAGAAATTAAGTGTTCAATATCTTGAAGGTATTCTAGAGACACTTTTCCTGTAAGCAATAGGCTTAAATCTTTGCCTTCTTGATACGCTGAATAGATTTTCTTTAACCCAGAGAGGTATAAGTGATCTTTGGTAAACCCTCCTCCTCTATGTGCTCTCATAGAAATATAAAAAGCCTTGTCTTTTGGTAGTTCATAAGTGTTATGAAGCATTCTGAAGGTTGCTGAAAAGCTATATCCTTTTGCTAAACTATCAACTGCTATAACTCGATACGCCAGTTCTTTTAATCGTTTAATAGTAAGATTACCCGACATATATTCACTAAATACTGCCAAACCTTCTTGAGTTTGAACATTATTCGGAAAACCATGAGAAAATATTTTTAAGGGATGTAACATTCCATTCATAGAGGTTACCATATGTACCCCTATTTCATGATTAGTCAACACGCCCATTTCATTGTCAGAAAACAAATGGTTTGCATTCAATACTAACGTTTTAGTACTGTTTTTAACCATCGCTATGGCGCCCATTTTTGAAGATTGTGCAATGTTATATGAAAAATCGTATTGAGAAGAAAATTCTCTAAAGATAACTTCTGCCTGCTCTGGTGTGTAATGATGTTTAAAAATCTCAGATGTGGGGTCTTCAGACTCAAAATGTAGGATAAATTTTGCATTTTCTACATCTACTTCGGTAGGCGTTCCAAAAGAACGTAAACTGTTGTAATAAAATCGATTACCCTTACCTATCGTTTCAATACATTGAATTAGTCCTGAGTAAAAATAAATGATATCTTCATACAGATCTCTAATTTGTTCATCCTCAATTAGTTCTAAAGGTTGATTAAAAAACTCTCTGTGAAGTTTAAATTTATCAAAATCAATAGAGGGGTATCTAAACTCTGGATCTGTTAAGTATTTAGAAGTAAAGAATTTTACTTTTTCTTCCTCTATATTTATAGGATTTACATAGCTTAATAGTTCAATTTTTTGAACCAATTGATCTATATACGTATCTATAGCATAAAGAGGTGTGGAAGTAATGGTTTTAAAATTCATCTGCATATACAATCGTCTTGAATAGGTAGGCAAATTTACAACTTATGCCGATAGAAAAACGCTTGTGCGTGTTTTTTTATACCAGTTCTCAATGCTTTTTCAACACAATTCACTACTTCTGGATACATCACTTGGGTAAGCTCGTCGCAGTACACTTTGGCAATTTCTGTTGCTAACACTAACGTATGATCAAATTGGGACGTAATAAATTTTAAAAAGTAACCATTCCCTTGAAATGTGTCGTTTATTCTAGAGCTTGTTGGTATGTTATTTGGTAAAGAAATGGCCCCTAAGTACTCAGACCAAGTTTGAATGTCTTCAGAAAACCGAACCTCATCTACATTAGAAGTCCCTAAATTCCATGTAGGTACTTCTCTATCCCAGCGTTTCCAGTTGTAGGAATGCATATCGTAAACTATAGTCATACCGTGTAGGCTTTCTAGCTTCGAAATTAACGCATGTACAACAGCATAAAAATTATGGTGTTTTTGAAGACTCTTGGTTTTCATTTCATCCGATAATGGGGTATGCCATAATTGCTTTCCCCAGGCATCGGTATAAATGGCCGTTTCAGGAGCTCTGTTTAAATCATATTCAAAACGAGAATCTAAGCCCGCAATAACAATGGGATGACTTTGTACCATTTCTTTGGTTTGAGGATCTTCTTCAAACCACCGTTCGTAAGCAGTATGTGTGCAGTTATCCCATAACTCTTTTCTAAATTGATGTCCATCATGTACAGCGGCACAAACATAATGTACGTATTCTTCTATCTTAATGGTAAATGAATAGTCTTCGGCTACCGCCTCAAAAGGAATCCCTGAGGCTATGTTGTTCAGAATGCTAGAAATTGATAGTTTTTCCATATGATAATTATGCTATTGGTAATTGATGATCACTACCCCACTCAGTCCACGACCCATCATACACGGCGACCTCATTTTTAGTAGCATATGCTGCTGCTAAAGCTAAAATACTAGCCGTAATTCCTGAGCCACAAGAAAACACAGCGGGTTTATCTGATGGTAAGACGGTATTAAATACCTGCTGTAGGGTTTCAAAAGTTGCTAATTTAGATCCCTCTACCACCTTTGTGAAGGGAATGTTTTTTGAAGTAGGAATATGTCCTGAGCGAAGACCTTTACGAGGTTCAGGAACGCGTCCCAAAAAGCGCTCTTCTGCTCTTGCATCGATGATCTGCACAGATTGAGCTGTTAAATGAGAACGGAGTTTTTCCTTTGAAAAAAACCATCGGTCTCTAAAATTCACTTTAAAATCACCTACACTAGAAGGTGCAGTTGGTTGCTGGACTAAAGAATGACCTTGACTAATCCATTCAGGTAAGCCTCCATTAAGAACAGCAATATTGTCGAAGCCCATAGTTTTAAACATCCACCATGCTCTTGGACTAGAATACACGCCGTGTCTATCATAAACAACGAGGCAACTCGTCTGTTGTATTCCTAATGCTTGCGCTTTTTTCTGAAAATCTTCAGGAGATACTAAGGTATTTGGTAAGCTGGAGTTGAGATCGCTAAAGTCATTTTTGAGGTCTAAGGCCATGGCTCCAGGAATGAATCCACTCGCTGGAATATCAGACCATTGTTGTCCAACCTTAGGAATGGTTGCATCAAAAACCAAGAGATTTTCTTGATTAAGATGTGCATATAGCCATGAAACCTCAACAATATGTCCAGGCACAGGTATCATTAGGCTTCGTCTACCATTCTCTTAAGATCGGTCTTTCTAAGAAAAGCAGCATTTCGTTCTAAGACTTTACTTTCCATAAAATCGACTACTTTCTCTTGAACACGAACTTTATAGACTTTATTCATGTAAGTAATTCCCCCGGGACTCATTACATTAACTTCAACAAGCTTACCGCCTATTACATCGATACCCACAAAATACAAGCCGTCATTCACGAGTTTAGGTCCAATTTTATCGCAGAGTAATTTTTCTTGTTTTGTAAGTTTGTGTTTAGCCACTGTTCCACCAGCAGAAACATTAGACCTATGATCTTTATCGCCAGGAATTCTTCTCATTGCTCCAATAGGTAGCCCGTTTAACAATAAGATTCTTACATCTCCTTGATCGGCCCCATCGATATATTCTTGAAGAATTACATAATCTGAGGTTCCATCGCCTTTATTAATATAAAAATCAAGTAAGGAGTTGATATTCCCCATCGCTGCTTTTTCAATTAAAATAACACCCGAACCTCCAAAACCATTCAAAGGTTTAAGAATCATTTTATCGGAATCGGACTCTTCAATCATTTTAATTAAATAGTCTTTGTTTTTTGAAACATGGGTTACAGGAATGATTTCGTTTTTAGGATCTTCGAAAACTGCCGTGTAGAGTTTATTATTTGCTTCTCGCATCCCTTGCACAGAGTTGATGATAAAGACATCTTCTTTAACAGAGTCTAAGAAGTTTAACATCAAAGGATCGAGAGGTGGTTCTGCACGCATAAAAATAACGTCAAATCCGGCTAAGGGAAGCATTTCTTCTCTAGTGGTTGTCTTTTTATAAAAGGTTTTTATACTCTGCGGAACCTTATCTAGCCTGTTTAATATGGTACAAAAAGCATTGGTAACACTATTTCTAATAGTTAAATTCGAAGGCGTACAAATGGCTACACCATGTCCTCTTTTAGCGCATTCGTGTATTAGGGTTAGTGACGTATCGTTTTCGGGAGTGCTAATAGACTCCCATGGATACATTAAAAAACAGACATTCATATTCGTAAATTTTATGTGCGTTAATTCTTGTTTTTATAATTATCATCCCAATTTTTTTCATGAGGTTCTCCCAGCTTATCTACCGATTTGGCGATAAGCATAGACACCGCGGCATCACCTGTAACATTCACCATAGTTCTACACATATCTAAAGGTCTATCTACCGCAAAAATAAGTGCCAATCCAGCTTCAGGGATTCCTGCTTGTGCTAGTACAATCACCAACATTACCATACCTGCTCCTGGTACTGCTGCACTTCCTATAGAGGCCAAGGTTGCAGTTGCAATGATTCCTAATTGGACAGATAGACTTAAATCCATACCAAAAGCCTGTGCAATAAATACAGCAGCAACAGCTTGATACAAACTTGTTCCATCCATGTTAATTGTGGCTCCAATGGGCAACACAAAACTGGTTACTTCTTCTTCTACTCCTAAATGTTCTTCTACACGTTCCATAGTAACTGGTAAGGTAGCAGCGCTAGAACTTGTTGAGAAGGCTAAAAGTTGAGCGGGTGATATTCCTTTAATAAAAAAGGAAGGTGTTCTTTTAGTAAATATCCATACGATTAAAATGTATACTCCAATCATAAGTGCTAGACCAAGAATAACACAGAATGCATACCAAGCCAAAGCTCTAAATAAATCTGCGCTTGGGGCTTCTACTACTAAAGCTGCTAATAGTGCAAAAACGCCATAAGGAGCTGCCAACATAATGAGGTCAATCAATTTTAAAATAACTTCATTAAAGCCATCGAAAAACTTTTTTACCGGTTGTGCTTGTTCTTCAGGAATAAGAATCATTCCTATACCAAAGAAAATAGCAAAGAAAATAACTTGAAGCATGTTTCCATTATCACTTGCTGCTTTAAAAATATTGCTAGGCACTAGGTCTTCTAAAGCTTGAAGCGGTCCTGCATTTTTTTGTTTTTCTGCTGCTGCAATTTTAGAATCTGCATCACCCTTATAACTCTCTACAAGTTCTGTTCTTGTTTTTTCTGAAATCGACTTTCCTGGTTTGATAATGTTCACGATTCCAAGACCAATTGATACAGCAATGACTGTCGTAATAATATACGTAGCAATTGTTCTACCGCCCATTTTAGAGAGTTTTGAAATGTCTTTTAAATCTGAAACTCCTTTAATAAGCGATGCTAAGATTAATGGAACGGCTATCAATTTTAATAGGTTGATAAAAATGGTTCCAAAAGGTTTGATCCAATCGGTAACAAATTTAGATCCCCATTCGAAAGTTGACATGAGTAAGGCAAAGCCAACTCCAAGAACCATACCTATGAGTATTTTCCAGTGTAATGCTAGTTTTTTCATTAAATAGTTGAGATTTATTAGACTAATGTAGCGTAAAAATAAACAAATTATATTAAGCCCCTAAACAGATTTTAGATTGGCTTTAGGAAAACAAAAATGAAGAATATCTAAAGAGGTAATTTTAGTATACAAAACACTTGTTGTACTTTTGCACTTCTTAATAAACTTATGGAAAAACTTAAACAACGTTGGGGAATAACGTCTAACATTCAAGTGCTAGTAATTTTAGTGGTTTTTGCTATAAATGGTTCATTTGCTGCTTGGGTAGCGAAGCCAGTAACCGAATTTATTGAACTTTCAGCCGCAAATACTTCGGGTTGGATCTATTATCCTTTACGAATCTTACTCGTATTTCCCATTTATCAAATTACACTCCCCATGGTTGGGTATGTATTTGGTCAGTTTACCTTTTTTTGGAATTTCGAAAAGAAGTTTTTAACTAGAATGGGCTTAGGATTTTTATTTAAACAAAAGTAAGCCATGCAATTTGATCACTTTTTACAGTATGTACCACAACTCAAATCGAAAGCCTTAGGCGGATTAGAAGCACAATTCAAATTGGCTCCAGCCATGCGAAAACCCTATACTGAAGAAAAGATTAAAGCCTTGCAACCTAAGCGTGCAGCTGTGGTATCTCTTTGCTATCCCAATAGCCAAGGAGAAACCCTTGTTTTACTAACTAAGAGAGCTAGCTATAACGGCAAGCACTCCGATCAAATTAGTTTTCCTGGAGGAAAGATTGAACAGCAAGATACCTCTTTAACTGATACTGCTTTGCGAGAAACCTATGAAGAGGTTGGAGTTCATTCAAAAGACATTAGCATTATTAGAGAGCTTACCGATGTATTTATACCTCCTAGTAATTTTTTGGCAACTCCGTTTTTAGCCATGAGTCCTCAACGACCAAACTTTATTACGAATCATGAAGTTGCTGCCCTTATTGAAGTTCGATTACAAGACATTTTAGACGATACCAATATTGTAACTACTACAATGACAACTTCTTATATGGACACTATTGAAATCCCTTGTTTTAAAATTAATAATGAAATCATTTGGGGAGCAACAGGAATGATGCTGAGTGAGCTAAAAGAATTGTTTATTCAATAGGTCATTTTCAATACTTTTGTAAATTTGCTTCACAATACAAACAACTATGCCGTTATTTAAAACGAATCCTTTTGGTCATATTTTATTTATTAAAAAATGGTTGATTCGTATTTTAGGGGTAATATCACATGGAAGGTATCGTAAATTCAACAATCTTCAGATTGAAGGTTCCGATATTATTAGAAGCCTTCCCGATACCAATGTATTGTTTATCTCTAACCACCAAACGTATTTTGCAGATGTAGCGGCAATGCTACATGTTTTTAATGCAGCACTTAAAGGAAGAGATGACTCGATTAAGAATGTTGGGTATATCTGGAATCCGAAATTGAATATTTATTATGTTGCTGCTGGTGAAACTATGCGTTCGGGAATTTTACCTAAAATATTTGCATACACTGGCTCTATATCCATCGAGCGAACCTGGAGAAGTGCTGGTAAAAATGTAAATAGACAGGTAAAAATGTCTGATATCTCCAATATTAGTAAGGCACTTAATGACGGTTGGGTGATCACCTTTCCACAAGGGACTACTACCCCATTTAAACCTATCAGAAGAGGAACGGCTCATATTATTAAAAACTATAAACCTGTTGTAGTTCCTATTGTAATCGATGGTTTTAGACGCTCATTTGATAAAAAAGGTTTGCATATTAAAAAGCGTAACGTACTTCAATCTATGGTTATCAAAGAACCTCTAGTTTTTGATTATGAAAATGAATCCATACAAGATATTGTTACTAAAATTGAATATGCTATTGAACAGCATCCTTCATTTTTAAAGGTTATTTCTCAAGAAGAATATGCTGCTATGGAAGACGAACTCAATAAAAAAAGAGAGTTCTGGAGTTTGTAATTCCTAGCAATTTTTCTAATCCTCTATACATACTTCACTGTTTTAAAATCGTTTCAAAAAGATTGAGTCAAAACTATAGTTAGAATTGATAGTTTTAATATCTTTATCAGATATTATTATACACAATGACCATTACTCAACTTAGATACGTACTCTCTGTAGCAGAGCATAAGAATTTTACCATCGCTGCAGAACATAGCTTTGTAACTCAACCCACGTTGAGTATGCAAATTCAAAAACTAGAAGAAGAACTGAATATTCAAATCTTTAATAGGGCTAAGAAACCCATAGCCTTAACAGATATAGGCGCTAAAGTTGTAGAACAAGCAAAGATCATTGTTGACGAAAGTAATCGAATAACTGATATTGTAGATCAACATAAAGGCTATGTTGGTGGGGAATTTAAGTTAGGCATTATTCCAACAGTTATGCCTACTTTACTGCCCATGTTCTTAACCAACTTTACTAAAAAGTATCCAAAAGTAAAATTGATTATTGAAGAATTGACCACAGAAGAAATTATTAGAAAGCTCATGGATGGTCATCTTGATGCTGGTTTGGCAGCAACTCCCCTAGAAAATGAATCTATTAAAGAACGTCCGCTTTACTATGAGCCTTTTGTTGCTTTAATACCAGAAGGACATCGACTATTCAATCATAAGAAAATTGAAATTGATGCTTTAGAAATGGATGACATCTTATTACTTGAAGATGGGCATTGTTTTAAAGATAGCGTTCTAAACTTATGCAGAACCTATAAAACAGACAATCACAAAGGATTTAAAATTGAAAGCGGTAGTTTCGACACCTTAATTAAACTGTCAAAAGAAGGCATGGGAATGACTCTACTTCCCTACTTACATACGCTAGACTTAAATGAAAAAGACCAAAAACATTTAAGAGAGTTTGTGAGTCCGCCCCCAGCGAGAGAAGTGAGCTTAATTTACCACAAGTCACAGCTAAAGATGCAGTTTATAGAGGCCTTAAAGAATACTATAGATGGTATCGTTCGGGGAGCAATTTCCTTTAATGATGTTAAAATCATCAGTCCGATTTCACAACGAACAGTATAAAAAAAGGTGCTTAAAGCACCTTTTTTTTTATGCGTAAAGTTGAGCTCTTAGCTCCTTTGTTTTTGGATCATCTAAATAGTCGTCAAATGTCGCATAACGATCTATAATTCCATTAGGTGTTAATTCTATAATTCTATTGGCAACTGTTTGTGCAAACTCATGGTCATGAGTAGAGAATAGTACGGTACCATCAAAATTAATTAGCGCATTGTTTAAGGCTTGAATAGACTCTAAGTCTAAATGGTTTGTAGGCTCATCTAAAATTAAAATATTCGCTCTTTTCATCATCATTTTAGACAACATACAACGTACTTTTTCACCTCCAGAAAGTACATTACTCTTTTTAAGGGCTTCCTCTCCAGAAAAAATCATTTTTCCTAGAAAACCACGTAAAAATACTTCTTCTCGTTCTTCTTCGGTTTGCGCATATTGACGTAACCAGTCAACTAAATTCAAATTTCCATCGGTAAAGTATTGCGAGTTATCGAGCGGTAAATACGATTGGGTTGTGGTAACCCCCCAGTCAAATTTTCCAGAGTCTGCCTTTAAATTTCCTGTTATAATTTCATAAAAAGCAGTAACTGCTCTAGAGTCTCTTGAAATAACAGCTACCTTATCTCCTTTTGATAAATTGATATGTACGTTGTTAAATAACACTTCATCTTCTAAACGCTTACTCAAGTTTTCAATGTTTAAGATCTGATCTCCGGCCTCTCGTTCACTCTTATAAATAATGGCAGGATATCTTCTACTCGATGGCTTAATCTCATCTACATTGAGTTTTTCAATCATTTTCTTTCTACTCGTTGCCTGTTTAGACTTGGCTACGTTAGCAGAAAAACGTCGAATAAACTCTTCTAATTCCTTTTTCTTGTCTTCGGCCTTTTTATTTTGCTGCGCACGTTGTTTTGCTGCTAATTGACTAGATTCATACCAAAACGTATAGTTCCCTGAATAGTGATTTATTTTTCCAAAATCTATATCAGAAATATGGGTACACACAGCGTCTAAAAAGTGTCTATCGTGAGAAACTACAATTACGGTATTCTCATAATTTGCTAAAAAGTTTTCTAACCAATTGATGGTTTCAAAATCAAGGTCGTTAGTAGGCTCATCCATAATCAATACATCAGGAGAACCAAAAAGCGCTTGTGCTAATAAAACACGTACTTTTTGTTTTCCATCAATATCTTTCATGAGCTGGTAATGCAAGTCTTCTTTAATGCCAAGGTTAGAAAGTAAGGCAGCTGCATCAGAATCTGCATTCCAACCGTTCATTTCTTCAAAAGTGACTTGAAGCTCTCCTATCTTTTCTGCATTTTCATCGGTATAATCGGCATATAACGCATCCATTTCTTTTTTGATGGCAAATAAATCTTTATTACCCATCACAACTGTTTCTAAAACCGGATACTCATCAAATTCATTGTGATTTTGAGTAAGTACAGACATTCGTTTTCCTGGCTCTAAATGAACATGTCCGGATGTAGGATCTTGTTTCCCAGATAATATTTTGAGAAATGTAGATTTACCAGCACCATTTGCTCCAATGATACCATAGCAGTTTCCCTGAGTAAATATCGTATTCACTTCGTCAAACAAGACACGTTTTCCAAATTGAACTGATAAGTTAGATACTGAAAGCATAAATTCTTAATATTTAATGAGCTGCAAAAATAGGAAAATGAATTGTTTTTTTGAGGGTATATTCCTTTTCATTTTTTGTTGCGTTTTTCAAAAATTATAGTAGTTTTGGGCAGAATTCTTAAGGTCTAGTACTACAAAAATCAATTTATTGTTAAAATAAAACCTTTTAACATGGTATTAACAAAAAACGCTTGAATTGATACCTATTTTTGTTACCATTACATTTAGAATTATAACGTGTTTAAAGAACTGAATTACTTTTTGATTTTCTCCGCTGCTATACTGCTGTTAAGTTGCAATAGTACAGAAGATAATACGACCTATTTTGGTGGTAAAATCATCAACCCTAAATCAGATTTCGTTATCCTTTTCAATGGTAAAGAACAGGCTATTGACACCTTTTTCTTAAACACCAGAAATACCTTTTTAGGAAAAATTAACGACGCCAAAGAGGGGCTGTACTATTTTAAACACGGGCCAGAGCATCAGTATGTTTATGTAGAACCTCAAGACAGTATTTTAATTCGTTTAAATACTTGGGATTTTGATGAGTCTTTAGTTTTTAGTGGTAAAGGTGCAGAACGCAACAATCTTTTGATTGATTGTTTTCTTGATGCTGAAAGAGACAATAAAGCCTTTTATGCTTATTACGATTTAGATCCAACAGCATTTAAAGCTAAAGCCGATTCTTTGGAAAAAATTAAAATGGGTAGATATGAAGAGTTTTTACTCAGAAATCAAGATGAATCAGAAGGTTTTAAAAATATTTTAAAAATTGCTCTTACCTACCCTATTTACAGTAAGATTGAAAATTATCCTTTAGCACATAAAAGCCTTAAACACGATACCTTTCACGAAGTTAAAAATGAGGACTTTTACCAACACAGAGACTTTGTAGACTACGATAAAGATTCCATTATGTATTTCAATTCGTACAGAGAATACATGATGAGCTACTTCTACAACATCACTTCTTCTCAGGGGTATGAAATGTCTTCTGATGACTTTACTGTAGAATTACTCAACACGATACATCAGAAATTACACTCTCAGAAAACCAAAAATATTTTAATGCGTCAAACGGTGATTTCTCATTTTATGAGAAGATCTACCTGTAGTGTGAATAGCAATGCTTTTGATACCTATTTCAAACTAACCACTAGTGAGAGTGACAAAATTCTTATTAATAAGCTATTAGACGATGCGAAGTTTGTAAAGAAAGGAATAAAACTAAGCCCTTTTACAATTTCAGACTATTCAAACAAGTCTCATCCTATTTCCAAGGTAATTAAAGGGTCTAGTGCTGTTATTTATTTCTGGAACCCTGAATTTGATACCAACGAATATATTTCTTCAAAAGTAAATTACTTAACTACTAAGCACCCCAAAGTAACCTTTGTGGTGGTTAAAATTGATGGTAATGGTACAGAGCATATTAAAGGTCTAGACATCAAGAAACAATTCTACATCAACAGCCAAAGTGAGGCGAATCAATTTCTTACCAGTAAGCTTCCTAGAACGCTTTTAGTAGATCGAAATGGTGTTGTTGTGAATGCATATGCCTCTATTTCTTCTCAAAAGATTTACCAACAGGTTTCAGAGCTTGAAAAAAACTAAATAGCTCTAAATACATCTATCTCGTTTATTTATAGTACATTTGCACCGTTTTAGCCAAAGAGGTTAAACAGGTCGAAATTAATCGTACGATTTGCAGGTGGGCGTCTGTGGATCAATTAAAAACACAGTATGTCAACATTTTTAGAATTAGGTCTAAAAGCACCTATTAGTAAAGCTTTGGTAGATTTAGGATATGAAAAACCTACCACAATTCAAGAAAAAGCAATACCGCAAATCATTGCTTCCAAAACAGATTTAAAGGCATTTGCACAAACTGGAACCGGTAAAACTGCCGCATTTAGTTTACCTATTCTTGAACTTATCGATGATTCCAGCAAGAATACGCAAGCCATTATTCTCTCTCCAACACGAGAGTTAGCAGTTCAAATTGGTAAAAACATTGAAGAATTTGCAAAATACCTACCCAATTTAAGGGTTACAACCGTATATGGAGGAGCTAATATAGAAGAACAAATACGTTCTTTAAAAAAAGGATCTCAAATTGTTGTGGGAACTCCTGGGAGAACGGTTGATTTAATCAATAGGAAAGCATTAAAGCTAGGAAACATAGAGTGGTTAGTATTAGACGAGGCCGATGAAATGTTAAATATGGGCTTTAAAGATGAACTCGATAATGTTCTTGCTGCAACCCCTAAAACAAAGCAAACCTTGTTATTTTCTGCAACCTTCCCAAGAGAAGTTGAAGATATTGCAAGAAATTACATGCACAAGCCTGAGGAAATTACCTCTGGTCAAAAAAATCAAGGTTCAGACAATGTATCTCATGAATACTATTTAGTATCAGAAAGAACACGGTACCCTGCCTTAAAAAGAATTGCAGATATCAATCCAGATATCTACGGAATTATCTTTTGTAGAACCAGAAGAGAAACGCAAGAAATTGCTAATAAATTGATCGCAGACGGTTATAGTGCAGATGCATTACACGGTGATTTATCGCAAGCTCAACGAGATGGAGTAATGGATAAGTTTAGAAAGAAAAGCATTCAAATGCTCGTGGCTACAGATGTAGCTGCCAGAGGATTAGATGTAAACAACTTAACCCATGTAATTAACCACAAGTTACCCGATCAAATAGAAAACTATACCCATAGAAGTGGTAGAACTGGTAGAGCTGGAAATTTAGGGATATCGATTGCTTTGGTGTCTAAAAAGGAACGTTCGTCAATTAAAGCAATTGAACGAAAAATAAAGCAAGAATTTAAAGAAGCATCTATTCCTTCTGGTGAAGAAGTGTGTCAAAAACAAATCTTACACCTTATTGATAAAGTGAAGACCATTGAAGTTAATGAAAGTGAAATCGATACTTTCTTACCAAGCATTTACAGTAAATTGGAAGGCTTAGACCGAGAAGAATTAATCAAGAGATTTGTTTCTTTAGAGTTTAATACCTTTTTAGCTTACTATGAAAATGCAAAAGATTTAAATGATTTTTCTAAAGAATCAACCAAAGCAGATAGACGCACTAGTGAAGACATGACGCGTTTCTTTATCAATATTGGTAGAAAAGATCGATTAAATCCGGCAAGTCTTATCGGTTTAATTAATGACCAAAATATTGGTGATAAAATTGAAATCGGAGCCATTGATATTTTAGACACCTTCTCATTCTTTGAATTAGACAAAGACTATACCGATAAGGCACTAGAGGCTTTTGCTGAAAATCAGCCTGATTTTGGTGGACGTTCGGTTCAGATAGAAATCACTAAAAAAACCAGAGATGGTGGTGGTTCTAGAGGTGGTAGACGCAGTGGAAAAAAACCATTTGGCAACAAAAATGAAGGTGGTTTTGGACGAAGAAGAAGTGAAGAAACTTCTGGAAAAAGACGAAGCAACTCTAGTTCAAGAAAACCCGCTAATAATAAAGGTTTTGGACGAAGAAGATAAGCTGTTGTAGCAAAAACATACTAGTGAACTAAAAACCAGCACTTTAGAAGTGCTGGTTTTTTATTTTAAAAAAAAGTACATTTTAATTTTTGTATTAAAAAAAAGTATACTTTTGATTTACTATAGTAAGTAAAATGTTACGTTTTTCTACTTTCGTTTTCGCTTCTTTAAAGAAGATAAAGTTGTGGGAAGTGTTTTGGAAACACAGCGAAAAAATTATGGTTTCTTCTCCAATAGTAGTTCCTATTCCAGTTTCTGGTAATGTATCTCCTCGTACAATTTTCTTAAGACTTTAATAAATCAGATTTCTATTACATCATGATTTTTATTAAATTTTTACGCACTAAAGTACACAAATGAATACTCGGTATACAGACCTCATAGAACAAACC
>CBFHVY010000006.1:0-43688 GCA_965659555.1 Flavobacteriaceae bacterium | reverse complement strand
TAGATACAGAAAAAACAAATATCATTAATTACATCTATTATTACAATGGTGGTGGTGTTGCAGCAGGAGACATAAATAATGACGGTTTGCCCGATTTATTTTTTGTGTCTAACAAACAACAAAACAAACTCTACTTGAATAAGGGCAACTTTGCCTTTGAAGACATTACTACAAAAGCAAACATCAAAAGCAATTCCTCTTGGAACACAGGAGTATCTATGATAGATATAAATTCTGATGGCTTTTTAGACATTTATGTATGTTCCGTTTCTGGGCTTTTAGGATTTACCGGACATAATGAACTTTATATTAACAATGGTGATGGTACTTTTACTGAGCAAGCAAAAAAATATGGGTTGGATTACAAAGGATATTCAACCCAGTCTTATTTCTTTGATTATGATAAAGACGGCGATTTGGATGTTTATATTGTGAACCATGCTGTACACACTACAAACTCTCATGGCCCTGCAAACCTAAGAACAAAAAGAGCACCTCTGGTTGGGGATGTTTTGATGAAAAATGAAGGAGGAAAATTTATTGATGTAAGTAAAGAGGCAAATATTTATGGAGGTGTTAATGGATACGGATTAAGTGCCGCCATAACGGATTTTAATAATGATGGTTGGGATGACATTTATGTTTGTAATGATTTTCACGAGGACGATTACTATTATGTAAATAATCAAGACGGTACATTTACAGAACAACTTAATAATGCGTTTAGTACCATAAGTCGTTTTTCTATGGGAAGTGATGCTGCCGATATTAATGGTGATGGACTTCAAGACTTGATTACTCTAGACATGTTACCAAGTGATGAGCAAGTACTCAAATATACAGAGGGCGACGATGCTATGTTTAATATGCAAGAACGTTTGCGCAGATTAGGGTATAAAGACCAGTATTCTAGAAACATGCTACAAATCAATACTAAAGAGGGCTATTTTAAGGAGACTGCTTTTTTAAATAACATCTCTAATACCGATTGGAGTTGGGCTCCACTTATTGCAGACTATGACAATGATGGGTTTCAAGATATTTTTATCTCAAATGGTATCCACAGAAGACCTAATGATCTTGACTTTAAAAAATATGTGGCCAGTACTTTCAAAAAAAATGGAGCACAAGAAGGGGTAAAGTGGCTATACAATGCCATTAACGAAATGCCTAGTGGTAAAGTCCCCAATCAGTTTTTTAAAGGAAACGCTAAGCTATTCAAAGAAACCACTACATGGATGGCCCCTAAACCAACATCATCAAACAGTGCTATCTATGTAGATCTTGATCTTGATGGCGATTTAGATCTTGCCATTAATAACCTCGATGATTTGGCTGGTATTTATGAGAATACCATAAATGACCGTAAAAACTTTGTAACTATTTCACTTTCATACACCCAAGGAAACTCAGAAGGGCTAGGAAGTAAGATTTTGCTTTATAGTGGCAATACTACCCAAACAAAACAAGTCTACAAGACTAGAGGGTTTTTATCGTCAACAAATTCTAAAATTCATTTTGGCTTAGACACTATTGCTCAAATAGATTCAATACAAGTGATTTGGCCTAACAATACCATTCAAACACTTAAGAGCCCAGAATTGAATACTGCGTTAACTATTACTTTCAACGAAAAGAGTCCAACCTATACCTATAAAACTCAAAAAGACATCCCCTTATTTACTGTAAATCAAGATGTAGCTTTTAAGCATACTGAAGACAGTTACAACGATTTTAATTTTGAACGACTTATTCCGTATCAGGTTTCAAAACTTGGCCCAGCGGTGGCCATTGGAGACATCGACAAAAATGGTTACGAGGATATCTTTATTGGAAATGCCTCTGGTAAAAGACCTAAACTTTACTTAAATACAGGAACGACTTTTACTGAAAAGGAAATTCCAGAAATCTCAAAAGACTATGTAAGTGAAGATAACGACGCTGTGTTTTTTGACGCTGATAACGACGGCGATTTAGATCTGTACATTGCCACAGGAATTAGTTTCTTAAGACGAAGCTCTTTTGAAGAAGATCGATTGTATATCAATACAAAGGGAAATTTTGAGCCATCGCAGCAATCCATTCCCAAAAACAGTGCGAACACTTCTTGTGTAGTTGCCTATGATTATGATAACGACGGCGATGAGGATCTATTTATTGGAAACCTATCTGACCCCTCTAATTTCGGAAAACAAACAGCTTCCTATATACTTAAAAATAATGGCAAGGGGGTATTTACCAAAGATGAAAACTTTTCTTTAACAGCAATGGTAACTTCGGCCATATGGAAAGACCTCAATAATGATGGAGTTAAAGACCTCATTGTTGCTACTGAATGGGATGCTCCAAAACTATATATTAATACCCAAGGACAATTACGCTCTGTAAAGACTCCAGAAAACCTCAATGGGTTATGGCAGGCGGTACACACCTTTGATATTGATGGTGATGGCGATGAAGATATTCTTCTTGGCAATTGGGGATTAAACACCAAATTCACTGCGAGCGATACTAACCCCTTATTAATGTATTACAGTGACTTTGATCAAAATGGTAAGAATGAAACCGTACTTGCTCATTTCAAAAAAGGCGCCTATTACTCTATCAACTCAAAAGATGAATTAGCCTCGCAAATGAATATTATTAATAAACGCTTTACAACTTATAAAGAATTTTCAACCAAGACTATTGAAGAAATTCTCACTCCACAAGCCTTAAGAAAAGCAACAAAATTTGAGGTGCATACCTTAGCTTCAGGATACCTTGAAAATAAGAATGGTGCTTTTGAGAAATTTATCCCCTTTCCGAATGATTTCCAATTGGCCCCCATCAACTCCTTCAACCGAATTGAAGTTCAACAAGAAGAACGACTTTTAATTAGTGGAAATAACACCCGTGTAAACACCTATCATGGATCGTACAGAGCATTAAAAGGATTAATCGTAAAAACAGTAGACCACTATCAATCTGTTTCAGAGCTTGGCATGAAACCATTTAACGAACAAGTAAAGGCTACTCCTTTTATAAAGATGAACAAAAATAATAGTGTTTGGGTAATTTCAAATAACGACAGTATTCAAACCTATACGATAAAGAACTAAAGCGATGAAGATAAATATTAGACTCATTAGTATCCTACTCCTCCTCTGCTTTCAAAGCTGTACAAAAGAAGAATCGATAGAGATTGTTGCCAATGATCTTCATCTTATCACCGATAAGGTAACTACCATTATGGTTCACGACGTATATGCTCCGCCTGTTGCGAGTAGAATATATGCCTATCCAGCAATTGCTTCCTACGAAGTACTACACCAAGCACAACAAAAACAAGCCTCTTTAGTAGGCCAACTTAATGGTCTTGAGTCTCTAGAAGGCATTCCTAGCAGTTCCCCAAAAAATGTAAATATGGCTGCATTGATTGCTTATATGGATGTTGCCAAAGAGCTGGTTTTCTCAAAAGAAATGCTCACCAATTACCGAGATAGCCTATACCACATTTGGAAATCGAAAAATAACGCAAGTTTTATTGAAGCCGAAATGTATGGAAAGGCTGTTGCCAAAAATATCATCCGATGGATGAATACAGATCAATATGCCGAAACTAGAAACTACCCAGAATATAACATCAATACAGATGATCCCTCAAAATGGGTACCCACTCCACCAGCATTTATGGAAGGAATTGAACCCCACTGGAATAAAATTAGAACCTTTGTTCTTGATTCTGCAGCGCAGTTTCAACCCATTCCCCCACCAACATTTTCATTAGACCCAAAGAGTAAGTTTTTTAAAGAACTAAAAGAGGTATACACTATAGATCAAGAAATTCGTAAAGAAGGAGATACAGATGAACGCATTAAAATAGCGCAATTTTGGGATTGTAATCCCTATGTATCTGTAAATAGAGGACATTTTATGTTTTCCTTAAAAAAAATAAGTCCTGGAGCACATTGGATGGGGATTTGTAAAATTGCAAGTAAACAAACCAACGCCAATTTTGAACAAACAGTAATCGCATATACAAAGACATCTATTGCATTGTTTGATGCATTTATAAGTTGTTGGGATGAAAAATACAGAAGCAATCTGGTTAGGCCAGAAACGTTAATCAATAGCTATATTGATGAAGATTGGAAACCCATACTTCAAACACCACCTTTTCCTGAATATACGAGTGGACATTCTGTAGCCTCCGGCGCAGCAGCAGAGATGCTTACCCAGCTTTTTGGAGAGAAGTTCTATTTTGAAGATACCACCGAAGAAGTCTACGGACTGCCAAAAAGAGCATATCCTTCGTTTAGAGCCGCAGCTGAAGAAGCTGCCATAAGTAGAATGTATGGTGGAATACACTATTCTGCAGCTGTAAAAGAAGGCTTAACTCAGGGAAAACAGGTTGGAAAGTGGATCGTTACGAAACTACGGTAGTTAATTAGGTTAAAATTGACCTCTAACCCATCATTTTCTAAAAAATAGTATTCCATTTTTTTTATTTTCTTTAACAAAGGGATATTTGTTAAGAGATATAGTGATGCCTTTTACTTACAGATAAAAAAAACATTTAATCGTCTGTTTTACTATTACTTACATTATATAAATTTATAAATATTTAATAGCTAATAGTTGTGTAAATACATTTTAAAAAAACACAATTAGTATCATATGTTAAGAAAAACCATAGATTCGTTAACGTTTTATTAACTTTTTTTTGAATTAATTAACAGAATAGTTGCTTGTTTAAGATATATTTAAGACTTTAGTCGCCAATTAATTCAAATTTTTAAAAACTATGAGAACAATGGTTAAAGGAATTTTAACGCTATTTTTAGCCTTACTTGTGCAAGTTACATTTGCTCAAGAAAGAACAATCTCCGGAACCGTTTCTGATGAATCAGGAGGGTTACCCGGCGTAAGTGTTCAAATCAAAGGGACTGCCACAGGTAGTCAAACAGACTTTGATGGAAAGTATTCTATCAAAGCTAAAAAGGGAGATGTATTAGTCTTTACTTTTTTAGGGTATGAAACCGTTGAGAAAGCAGTTGGAGACTCCAACACTATCAACGTTTCAATGAAAGCAGGTCTTGTGCTTGATGAAGTTGTTGTAACTGCATTAGGGATTAAGAGAGATAAAAAATCTCTTGGTTTTGCACAACAATCTGTAAAACAAGAAAACTTAGTACGTTCTAGAGAGACTGACTTAAACAACGCTTTAGCAGGTAGAGTTGCTGGGGTGCAAGCAGTGGGTGCTCCTAGTTCTGGTTTCGGAGTTTCTGGAATTAGATTAAGAGGGGACACGAACTTACTTTATATTGTAGACAATGTAAAGATAAGCTCGATTGCAGACATCAACACTGATGATATTGCAGACCTTTCTGTACTTAAAGGTTCTGCTGCAACAGCATTATATGGACCAGAAGGTATTAACGGGGTAGTATTAATTACTACTAAAAGTGCTAAAAATGGTGACAGTGTAATTACACTTAACCATAGTACAAACTTAGAGAACGTATACTTATTACCAGACTATCAAAATGAGTATGGTGGTGGTTATTCTCAAGATTTCAACATCTTTTCTTACAACCCAGCACAGCATCCAGCATCTTGGGCATCTTTTGATGGTCAACCGATGGTGGAGTATTATGCAGATGAGTCTTGGGGACCAAAAATGAATGGACAATTAGTACGTCATTGGGATTCTTGGATTCCTGGAGATGCTGAATTTGGTAAGTTGAGAGCATTCTCACCAAACGCAGACAACATCAAAAACTTCTTTGATACTGGGGTAACAAACAACACCTCATTAAGTTTTGCAAAAGGTGGTGAAGATTACAACATTCGTGTTGGTTTAACCAATATTGACAGAACTGCTGTAGTACCTAACTCAGACAGAAGAACTGTTCAAGCGTCTATCAATGCTAGTTTAAATGTTACAGATCAGCTTACTGTATTTGCAAACTTCAACTATCAAGACAGAAGAACACAAAACTTCCCTGATAATGGATACGGAAACATTGGTTCGAACTTTAACCAATGGTGGCAACGTCAATTAGATATGGATCGTTTACGTAATTATAAGCGTAATGGTAAATTTGTATCTTGGAACATCAACAGTCCAACAAACACGACTCCATTATACTGGGATTCTCCATACTTTGAAGTATACGAGAACTTAAACTTCCAAACTAAAAATGCTACCTATGGTAGATTAGGAATGAAGTATGATGTAAACGATAACTTAAACATAAACATAGACCTTAAGAAAACTGTAAACTCATTCGAGTCTAACGACCGTTTTGCTTTTGGTGGTTTAGGAATTCCTTCATATAGCGAAAATGAAAGCTATAACTACAGAGATGAATTATTTGGTATTGCAAACTATACCAAAGACTTATCGGATGATATCGACATGACTGCAAGTGCAGGTTTTGAATTGTCTACTATTTATTCTGAGTCACTTTCTGCTAGTACTGTAGGAGGATTAACAACTTTAGGATTCTATAGTTTATCAACTTCTGTAGACAGACCTAACTTATCTACTTTCCAAAGTAAGTTTAAAACAAAATCTATTTTTGCTAAAGCATCTTTTGGTTATAAAGACATGTTATACTTAGACGGATTCTCTCGTTTAGACTGGGGATCTTCTGCTAATCCAGACGATAACAGAGTGGAAACTTATGGTGGATCTGTAAGTTTTATCTTCTCTAAATTATTAGAGCAAAATGACTTTATCTCTTTTGGTAAATTAAGAGCGAGTGCTGCTCAAGCACCACGTTTCCCTGGAGCTTATGCACTTACTGCTGTATATGATATCAATACTCCTTATGGAAGTAACGGTACTTTATCTGCACAAGGAACGTTTGCTAACCCAGCGTTAAGAGGTGGTGTTCGTAAAGATTACGAATTAGGAGCAGAATTCCGTTTATTGAAAAATAAATTAGGAGTTGACTTTACTTACTTCAACAAAATTGATAATGAATTACCAGTGGCAGTTACCTTAGATGGTTCTACTGGATACACAAGAACACTTAAGAATGATGGTAAACAAACCTATAAAGGGATTGAACTTGCCTTAAACTACAACGTAATTAATAAAGAAGATATGGGATGGGATTTTACCTTGAACGTAGCAACTTTAAAAAGAACAGTAGATAAGATTTCTGAAGGAATTGATGTAAATGTTATTTCTAGTTCTTGGAGAGGAATTCAATTACAAGAAAGAGTTGGTGAAGAATGGGGAGCAATCTATGGTAGAGCGTACAGAAGAGATGCAGATGGTAACATCTTATTATCTTCTACTGGAGCACCTAGATATGATACCAATCAATACTTAGGTAATGTATTACCAGATTTTACTGGTGGTTTATCTAACAACTTTAGATATAAAAACTTCAACTTTGGTTTCGATATCGACTTCCAAAAAGGAGGAAAAGTATTCTCTGTAACTCGAATGTTTAACAACTACTCAGGTTTAGGTACTGAAACTATTGGACTTAATGCAGCTGGAAACCCAGTAAGGGATGCTGTTGATGGTTCAGGAGCATGGTACTACTCTCCAGCTTCAGGTGCTACTGCAACTTCTGGTGGGGTATTAATTGAAGGTGTTGATGAAACTTCAGGTGCACCTGCATCATACTATGTAGACGCTGCAGTGTACTGGGGAAGACTATTCGCTTTACACGAAAGATGGTTATACGATGCTTCTTACATCAAGTTAAGAACGGTGCGTGTTGACTATGATTTACCAAAAGCTATGTTGGATAAAACTCCATTTAAAACATTAAATGTTGGTTTATTTGCGAACAATGTATGGATGATCCATTCTGCAATTCCAGGATTAGATCCTTCTGAAATTGAAACTGCAGGTGGTGTAAACTGGACTGAAGGTGGACAATTACCTAACGTAAGAACTGTAGGTGTTAACCTTAGAATGACATTTTAATTAAAAATCGTATAAAAAATGAAAAACATTAATAAACTCAAAGCACTATTATTAGCCTGTGTGATTTCTTTTACGGCTTGTGATACTGTAGATTTTGGAGATACTAATTTAAATCCAAATAACCCGAGTGTACCCGTTACGGCATCGCTTTTAACCAATGCGATGAGAGGAACAAGCACATTTGTTGCTCAAACCACACCGAACTTGTACGTACAATACTTGTCTAACGGACAGTATGATGAAGAGTCTAGATACCAAACATTAAACTGGAGTCCAGATGGATACTATGCTTTACTAGAAGATTTAAATCAAATTATTGATATTAACTCTAGTGATGCAACAAAAGTAGGAGCTCAAGCTTATGGATCTAATGCAAACCAGATAGCTGCAGCTACTATTTTAAAAGCTTGGATTATGCAAGGAATGACTGAAAGATGGGGAGACTTGCCTTACAGTCAAGCGTTAGATGTAGAAAACAACATCTACCCTGCTTACGATCCTCAGCAAGCTATCTATACTGGAATCTTTAATGACCTAGATGCTGCTTTATCTATGATGGATGCAGGTAATGGTCCTGATGGAGATATCTTCTTTGGTGGAGACATGACAATGTGGGCAACTTTTGCAAACACTATTAAAATGACCATGGCTTTACGTTTAAGCAAGGCTGATGCAGCTACAGGAAATGCTAAATTCAACCAAGCATTATCAGGTGCAATTTCTTCTAACAGTTCGAATATTCAATATACGTACTTAGCAGAAGATTCTAATGATAACCCTTGGCAAGATAGATTTGAAACACGTAGAGATTACTTAGTAAGTGACGTTTTTGTAAATGCTTTAATCGGTGCTGGAACAAATACTGCTCCAGAAGATCCAAGATTACCAAAAATGGCAGAATTAGCAACTACTTCTACAACCTATGTAGGTGCTCCTTACGGACAATCAAACTCTGCAACTGATGATTATTCATTTATTACAAATGATATCATTAAAAATTCAGAAGCTCCTTTAATGATTTTTACCTATGCTGAAGTTCTTTTTGCAAGAGCTGAAGCTGCGGCAAGAGGATGGACTTCAGAAGATGCTGCTTCTTTATACGGGCAAGCAGTAACTGCATCTATGGAACAATGGGGCGTAGATGCTGCAGACGCTGCAACATATTTAGCTGCTAATCCATATTCTGGATTAAATGATATCGCTTACGAAAAGTGGGTAGCTTTATATATGCAGGGTTACAATAGCTGGGCAGAATGGAGAAGATTCAAAGCAATGGGAACTGAATCAAGAATTGGTTTAGTAGCTCCAGCAGATTTATTATCAAATGCAACAGATATTCCACAAAGACAAGGATATTCTGCAACTGCGGGAAGTTTAAATGCTGACAACTATGCAGCAGTAGTAGCTACTCAAGGTGCCGATGCATTAGATACCAAAATTTGGCTTTTTAAATAGTCGTTATATTCGATTAAAATTTAGCAAATTGTTTAATTATTTAAAAGCTGCCGAAAGGCAGCTTTTTTTGTTTATAGCTAAAAATGTTATACCTTAGGCGTAAATAAAAATAGGCCAAAACTAGGTTAAACTTAAATTTTAAGATTTAACAGATTTGAAATTATTGTTTAAAAACTTTATAAAACTCATATTTTATAGCCAAAACTAGGTGTTTTTATTACATATGTTTCAAAAAAATCAAAGGTTCCTTAGAAATAAGACAACGCCTTTTGATTTTTTTTTGTTAAAAAATTGGAGTTTTAAGATTAATTTAAGACTTTTGGCTTTAATTAATTCAAATAATTATACAATGAAGACAAAGTTTAATGGAATTTTAACGCTTTTATTAGCGTTTGTTGTGCAAATTTCGTTTGCACAAACAAAAACTGTTTCAGGTACTGTTTCTGATGAGTCAGGAGGATTGCCTGGAGTAAGTGTATTGATTAAAGGATCACTTACTGGTTCAGAAACTGACTTTGATGGTAAATATACCATTCAAGCAAAGGCTGGAGATGTACTAGTATTTAGATTTTTAGGATACAAAACTGTGGAAAGAACTGTAGGTTCTGCTGCTACAATTAACGTAAAGTTAGTTGAAGATGCCAATGTTTTAGAAGAGGTTGTTGTAGTAGGATATGGTACTTCTACAAAAAAGGCATTCGCCGGAACCGCTTCAACCGTAAGATCTGAACAACTAGAAGTGAAGAGTTTCTCTAACGTATCACAAGCTCTTATTGGAGAGGTTGCTGGGGTTACCGTAATTAACGGTTCTGGTCAACCAGGTTCTGTGGGTGCGATTCGTATTAGAGGTTATGGATCTGTAAATGGTAACAGAGCTCCATTATACGTAGTAGATGGTGTTCCTTTCCAAGGAAGTATTAACTCTATTAACCCTGCAGATATCAAGAGTACTACGATCTTAAAAGATGCAACTGCAACTGCAATTTATGGGTCTAGGGGTGCAAATGGTGTTGTAGTAATTACTACAAAATCAGGAAGCTCAGACAAAACGTATATTGAGGTTGATGTAAAAACATCTGTAAACGATCAAATCATTCCTAGATACAATGTATTAACCAACCCAGAAGAATATGTAGGATACGTATGGGAAGGATTATACAACAGAGGAGTTGCTTCTGGTAGTGCTGATCCAGTTGCATTTGCAAATGGTAGATTACTAGGTGGTAACGGTATTGGAGATGGATACAACATGTGGAATGTAAACACTGCTGGAGAATTAATAGATCCTGCAACACGTTCTGTAAGAACTGGTGTAACAAGAAAATATACTCCAGAAAGATATGCTGATGCAGCTTTCGATTCAGCGTTAAGAACTGAAGCAAACTTAAGAATGGGTGGTGGTAACGCAGACTCTAAGTATTTTGTTTCTTTTGGTTTATTAGATGACAATGGATATGCCATCAACACAAGCTTTAAGAGATATACTTCTCGTATCAATATTGATTCTAAAATCAAGCCTTGGTTAAAAGCTAGTGCAAACGTAGGTTATGCATATTCTGAAAGCCAAAACAATGGTCAAACTGCAGGTTCTGAGAACGTATTTGAATTCGCAGACAAAATGGCTCCAATCTATCCTGTATTCTTAAGAGATGGTAATGGAGATAAGGTAGTAGATCCTTTCTTTGGTGGATACCAATACGATTATGGTTTTAACAGACCTAACGCAAGTACATTAAACCCAATTGCATCTGCATTATTAGATTATGTAGGTTCAGAGCGTCATGAAATTAACGCAAACTTTAATTTTGATATTAAATTTTCTGATAGTTTCTCTTTCAATGCTCGTTATGGTGCACAATATGCAACTAGCGAAGGAATTAGCCATACTAACCCATTCTACGGAGCTGCTTCTGCACCAAACGTAAATGGTAGTATTAGTTTATCTCAAAACAAATTCTTAACAGAGACTTTCTTAAAAATGTTACGTTTCGAAAAGTCTTGGGGTAAGCACAGTGTTGATGCTTTAGTAGCTCACGAAAACTTTGAATATACTCGTGATTTCAAAAACCAAAGTAAATTCAACATGGGTAGTCCATTTATCTTAGAGTTAGATAACTTTATTGAAGCTTCAGGACAACCTTCTGGATTTACTGAAGGATATTCAATTGAGTCTGTATTTAGTCAGGCTAACTATAACTACGATCAAAAATACTTCTTAACTGCATCGATTAGAGCTGATGGTTCTTCTAGATTTGTTAACGAAAAATGGGGTACTTTTGGATCTGTTGGTGCTGCTTGGGTTGCAAGTGCTGAAGATTTCTTAAGCGATAACAGCTTAATCAAATTCTTAAAGTTCAAAGCTTCTTATGGTACAACGGGTGATCAAGCTGGTGTAGGGTTCTATTCTGGATACGATACTTTTAACGTTGCTAACTTAGCAGGAAGTGTTTCTATTGCTCCATTAGGAAATGGTAACCCAGATTTAACTTGGGAGCTTTCTAAGCAATTCCAGTTTGGTACTGAATTTACTTTAGGTACTTTCTTAGAAGGTAGCTTTGATTACTATAACAAAACTACAGATAACTTAATCTTCCAAAGAAGAGTAGGACCTTCTGCTGGTATTGCTATTGTAACAGTAAATGATGGTGAATTAATGAACTCAGGTTTAGAATTTGATTTAACAGGTCACTTAATCAGAAAAGATAACTTTACTTTAGATTTATCTTTTAACGGAGAAATTATTGACAACGAAATCAAAACAATGCCAATTGACCCTGCAACAGGTGAACCTAAATTCTTAGATACTTCTAACTCTCCTTACGGATGGTCTGAAGGAAGATCAATCTTTGATTTCTACATGAGAGAGTGGGCTGGTGTTGACCCTGCAGATGGTGCTCCAATGTGGTACCAATATTACGATGATAAGAATGGTAACGGTATCGCTGATGCTGGTGAAACTGGATTCCAAATTTTGGAAAATGGTGTAAACACAAACCAAACAAACTCTATCGTAGAATACCAAAGAAAAGTTCCTAATGCGAACATTCAAAAGCAAGTAACTAAAACCTATGCTAACGCAACTGAAGTATATGTGAACAAATCTGCTATTCCAGCAGTAAGAGGAGCATTCAGATTAGGTGGTAAATTACACAACTTTAACTTCGCTGCACAATTCACCTATAGTATTGGTGGATGGGCATATGATGGACAATACGCAGAATTAATGAGTGACCGTTTCGGTGCTGCTGGAAACAACTTCCACAGTGATATCGCTAACAGATGGCAACAACCAGGTGACATTACTAATGTACCACGTTTAGCTGATGGATTCGATCAAACTGCAATCTCTTCTTCAACAAGATTTTTAACCAAGACTGATTATTTAGCATTAAATAATATTAACATTGGATATACAGTACCAAGTAAATTTTTGAAAGATACTGGACTAGATTTAGTTAATATTTGGATGGCTGGTGATAACTTATTTCAAGCAACTGCAAGAAATGGTTTCCTACCTACTACAAGTGAAACTGGTAACTCAGGTCGTAGATTATACGCTCCTATGTCAACTGTAACTTTAGGTGTACGAGTAAGATTTTAAAAAATGACAAATATTAAAAACATGAAAAACATATTAAAAATAGGAATTTTATCAGCTGTGCTTTCAATTTCTTACAGCTGTAAAGAAGACTTCTTAGATAAGCAGCCCACGGCGTTTATCACTACAGATCAGTTAGCGGAAGCTGCTGCTGTAAAACCTGAAATCTTAGAAGGTACCATGTCTGGTATTTATTCTCTAACGTTTCAAACTGGAACCGGAGGTACTGGTAACCACGATGATTTCGGACAAAAAGGATATGATATCTATGGAGACATGCTTTCTGGAGATATGGCCTTAAGTCAGAGTGTATATGGATGGTATAGAGCTGATATCACTGAGTTTACTGCAACTCAAGATTTCACTAGAACCAGAAACTATATGCCTTGGAGATACTACTACAGAATCATTAGATCTGCTAACTTAGTAATCGATGGTTTAGGTGGTGAAGATGTAACTCCTGAAAAACAAGAGAACAAATACATTATGGGACAAGCTAAAGCAATGAGAGCATATTCTTATTACTATTTAGCGCAGTTTTATCAAAAAGAGTATGTAGCTAGTGAGCCTATCTTACCTATCTACAGATCTCTTGCTGATCAAAATGGACCAAAAGTTACTGCTGAAGTGATTTATGACTTAATGGAAAGCGACTTAAATGATGCTATTACCTTATTAAATGGTTTTACTAGAGCTAACAAAACTCAGGTTAACCAAGATGTAGCTCGTGGACTTTATGCTTACGTATTAGGTGCACGTGGTAAATATGCAGAAGCGTATACACAAGCTAATGCTGTAGCAGCTAGTGGTAATTATCCTATCATGCAAGGAGCTGAATTAACTGCTGGATTTAACGATGTAAACGGAACTCCAGGATGGATGTGGGGTGTTGACTTAAATACTGATACTGGATTAGGATTAGTTTCTTTCTGGGGTCAAGTTGACTACTTCTCATACAGTTATGCTGCTGTAGGTGACTACAAAGTAATGGATTCAGGTTTATATGCTCAGATTCCTGCTGACGATTTAAGAAAAGGACAATTCTTAAACAATCCAGGTTCTGCTTTACACGGATTACCTTACTATAAGTTTTATGATGCAGGTAGAGTTCGTTTTGGAGCTCCAAGACCAATTCAAAATGACTACGTATTTATGAGAGTTGCAGAAATGCACTTATTAGCTGCAGAATATGCTGCTAAATCAGGTAACGAAGGTGCTGCAAAAACTCACCTTAAGCATGTGGTATCGTTAAGAGTACCAGACGCTAGTTATATTGATGCATTAAGTGGTCAAGCGTTAGCTGATGAAATTTACTTACAAATCCGTGTTGAATTATGGGGTGAAGGTAAGTCTTACTTAGCAATGAAGCGTAATAAAGCTACCATCCAGAGAGGTGACAACCACTTATCTTTTGTTGGTGTACCAATGCAATACAATGATGAGAGATTGACTTTTGAAATTCCAGAAGCTGAAATTCAAAATAACCCATTCATCTCAGATCAAAATCAATAATTTTAGTAGGTCTTGCTAGTCTCCTTAAGAGACTAGCATTTCCTATTGTTTTAATAAAAAACATCCCTCAATTATGAAAAATATAAAACTACTCTTATTAGCTGTTGTTGCTGTTTTTACCTTCAACAGTTGTGAAGAAGATATGGAAATTCAGAATACGAATTATGTGACTTTTGCACAAGATTCATATTCTACTGGAGTTGATCCAGGAGGATCTACAACTGTTAACGTACCTGTATATACAGCAACCGTATCAGGTGCTGAAAGATCATATAGCGTATCTGTAGATGCTGCTTCAAATGCTGCTGCAGGTTCGTACACTGTACCAACTTCAGTAACCATTCCTGGTGGTACTAACGAAGGTACTTTATCGGTAACCTTAACGGATACCAACTTAGGTATTGGAGTAAACAACTTAATTATCAATTTTACAGACGTAGCTGGATTATCAAATGGAGGATCAACTACCATTTCTTACATTCAAAATTGTACTGAAGTTACAGCAACTTTAGATATCACTTTTGATTTTTATGCAAGTGAAACTGGATGGGATATCCGTGATGCATTAGGTGGTGTTGTTGCTTCAGCAGCTATTGGTACCTACAGTAATGGTGCAAGTCCATTGTCTTTAAGTATTACATTATGTGCTGGTAGAGATTATACACTAACATTCTATGACGATTATGGTGATGGAATGGATGATGGTACCACTCTAGGATCATATACGCTAACCATAGGTGGTGTAGTTAAAGCAACTGGAGGCGGATCATTTGGTGATTCAGTAACATACGCTTTCGACACAAACTAGTCTTTATTTAATTTATATATAAAAATAGATTACCTTTCTGGTAATCTATTTTTTTTGCCCATGGAAAAAGAACACACACATATTTTTGGAATACGAGCCATCTTAGAAGCCATAGAAAGTGGATCTACAATCAACAAAATATATTTACAAAAAGGCTTACGCGGAAACTTATTTTTTGAGTTAGACAAGCTTATAAAAGAGAAGCATATTGCCACCAGTATGGTGCCTGTTGAAAAGTTAGATCGTCTATCTAAACATAGTAATCATCAAGGTGCAGTAGCAAAAATATCTCCTATTGAGTTTGCTGATCTAGAATCATTAATCGAAAAAACCATCGATAGCAAACAAACTCCACTTTTCCTTCTCCTCGATCAGGTATCTGATGTTCGAAATTTTGGTGCTATTATAAGAACAGCAGAATGTACGGGTGTTCACGGAATTGTTATTCAACAAAGCGGAAGTGCGCCTATTAATGCAGAAACCATCAAAACATCAGCTGGAGCCGCTTTTAAAGTACCCATTTGTAGAGTAAATCATATTAAAGACGCCCTTTTTCAATTGCAGGCAGCCGATATTAAAACTGTTGCTGCAACAGAAAAAACAGAAGCCTCTATATTTAACACTCCCCTTAATCAGCCTTTAGCCATTATTATGGGGTCTGAGCACCGTGGTGTAAATCCATCGGTATTAAAAATGGTAGATTATAAGGCAAGTATTCCACTCTTAGGGAGTATTGGATCATTAAATGTTTCAGTAGCGTGTGGTGTATTTTTGTATGAAACTATTCGTCAGCGTTCTCTTTAGAAACTTGTTCCTGAGTAGACTCTTCATCATCAACCGTTGATTTTAAATTCCCCGCTTCGTCAAAAAGCATGTCGAATGCTGTAGTGGTAAATTGTATTGTTTCTTTTTGTATGCCTTGTTTACGATATATAATAGCCATCAACAGTCCAACCAAAAAACCAGACAAATGTCCTTCCCAAGACATTCCATCTTTTACGGGTAAAATATACCATATCATACTTCCATACAAGAAAATAACCACCAACGAAACGGCTAATAATCGAAAGTTTTGTTTGATTGCTCCACTAAAAAAGACAAAGCTAAAGAGTAGGTATACTAGACCACTTGCGCCAATATGATAGGATTCTCTAGCTATAGACCAGGTAAGAAATCCGGTGAATAAGCCACCAAAAATGAGAATTTTAAATGCAACTGTCCTATAAAAATAGCATAGCGTTGATATAAGCACGATTAATGGCACTGAATTGTTAAAGAGATGACTTGTATTACTATGGATGAAATGCATTAAAAAAACACCCTTAAAACCACTTAATGTTCTTGGATAGACTCCGTATCGATTGAAATTATATCCAAAATGTATTTCAATCCAATACACTACCCAAATTGCGAACACAAAAGTTAGCGGTACGAGTAGCGTAAAAGGTGTAAATGTAAGATGTTGATTTTCGTTCATATGCTTAGCAAATCAAATATACACCCAAAACTTATTTTTAAGAACTTCTGTCAGAAATGTTTCCTATTTTTACGATATGGACGCACCTTTGGCAGAACGCATACGACCCAAATCTCTTGAAGACTATATTAGTCAGCAACACCTCGTGCGCCCAAAAGGGGTACTTACCCAACATATTAAAAAAGGAATCATCCCATCGTTGATTTTGTGGGGACCTCCAGGAATTGGCAAAACCACCTTGGCCAATATCATTGCTCAAGAATCAAAGCGTCCCTTTTACACCTTAAGTGCTATTAGTTCTGGAGTAAAAGATGTAAGAGATGTTATTGAAAAAGCCAAACAAAGTGGTGGATTATTTTCTACCAAAAATCCTATTTTATTTATTGATGAGATTCATCGCTTTAGCAAGTCTCAACAAGATTCGCTTTTAGGTGCAGTAGAAAAAGGATGGGTGACCTTAATTGGTGCCACCACAGAAAACCCTAGTTTCGAAGTGATTCCTGCACTACTATCTCGTTGTCAAGTATATATTCTTAATGCTTTTGATAAAAACGACTTAATTGCACTATTACATAGAGCAATTGAAAAGGATGTGTTTATTTCGCAAAAAGAAATCATTCTTGAAGAAACTGATGCTTTATTACAAGTGTCTAGTGGTGATGCAAGGAAATTACTCAATGTTTTTGAGTTACTAGTCAATGGACTTGAAAGTCCAGTAAAAATTACGAATGCACTCGTGTTAGAGCAAGTACAAAAAAACACAGTTCGATACGACAAAACTGGTGAACAGCATTATGATATTGTTTCAGCATTTATAAAATCGATACGAGGTAGCGATCCAAATGCTGCTGTGTATTGGCTAGCTCGAATGATTGAAGGCGGAGAAGATGTAAAGTTTATAGCTAGGCGCATGTTAATTGCTGCTTCTGAAGATATTGGCAATGCAAACCCAACAGCATTTATCTTAGCCAATAATACCTTTCAAGCAGTGAGTGTAATTGGGTATCCAGAATCTAGAATACTATTAAGTCAGTGTGCAGTGTATTTGGCAAGTTCTCCAAAGAGTAATGCATCATATATGGCTATTGGAAAAGCACAAGTTGCAGTTCAAAAAACAGGAGATCTATCAATTCCATTACATCTTAGAAATGCACCTACCAAATTAATGAAGGATCTAGACTATGGGAAAGAGTACAAATACGCTCATGACTACGAGCACAATTTTGTGGCTCAAGAATTTTTACCAGACGAGTTAAAAGGAACTCCATTTTATGAGCCTGGTGCAAATGCCCGAGAACATAGCTTTAGAACGTTTTTAAAAAAACTATGGAAAGGGAAATACGGCTACTAAACCTTATAGGTAGTTTTTAATTTCTAATAAATGGGTCACTGTTTTCAGTTCTGAAACCGGTGTAAGGTCATTTTCAAAATTACAATAGATCACATCGATATCGCATGCCTTGGCACCTAAAATATCAGCCTCTAGATTATCTCCAATCATCATGGAAGCTTTTGGCGATGCATTGGCTTTAGAAAGCGCGTGGATAAATACTTTAGGGTTGGGTTTTTTTACGCCTACAGACTCCGATGTAATCACTTGATCAAAATAGTGTAGTATACCAGCATTCGACATTTTTTTGGTTTGTACCTCTTCAAATCCATTGGTGATAATGTGCAATTGGTATTTACCTTTTAAATAATCGAGCAACTCAATGGTTCCATCAAACAGATGATTAAAATCAGGAAGGTATTCAATGTATTTAATAGAAAGGTTGTGAATCAATGTATCATCTGCTTGATAATTGATCGCAGTAAAGGTTTCAGACAAACGAGAATACCGTAATTTTTCTTTAGATACTTTTTCATCTCTGTACAATTTCCAATACTTAAGATTGATGGGTTTATATACTTCGATAAACGCCTTATGATCGACCTCAACATTATAATCGGAAAGAATCCTTTCAAAAGTTAAGGCTGAATTTTTTTCGAAATCCCATAAGGTATGGTCTAAATCGAAGAAGACGTGTTGTATATGTTTCATTTGAATTATATTTGAGAAAAAAGTATTGATTACAAAAATACGCAAAAAGCTTTCTTCCCTATTCATTAAGAATATTCTTCTAATGTTTCGAGGTACTTTTCTAGGACAAATAATCGCTGTAATAGGCTCTTTATTTCTAGCAAAAATCTATGGCACAGAGGCTTATGGTGTTTTTGGAGTGTTTATAAGTATTGCAAGTATTGGTTCTATTATAAACACCTTACAACTCGAAAAATGTATTGTCACAACTAAAAGTGGTGCTGGAAGCAACCAATGGTATCTCCTTGTTAATAGTATTATTCCATTAGTAAGTATACTTCTACTACTTATAACCCTTCTTTTTTTTGAATTTAACCTAACTATTACCTCCAACAAAACTATCATATACTTGGGCGTTTTAGGGGCTATTTGGATTTCCTTTTATACCACTAACGAGAGTTTGTTAACCTTTAAAAAGCGATTTGATATTATTTCAAACGCAAAAATAATAGTCCCTATTTTTAATGTAGCACTTCAGTATATCTTGTTTAGCTACTACAACGTGTATGGCTTAGTCTATGGCTATATTATTGCTCAGACTCTTATTGTGCTCTATTTCTTGTGGAAAAATAAAAAAGCTTTTAGTGCATTAAACCTTAGGTTTTTAAAAGAGGAGTTTCAGACTCAAAAAAGTTTGCTTACCGAGTTATTACCTGCAAATACACTAAATGGAATTGCCATTCATGTAATGCCCATTTTAATCTTAACCTTTTTTGGTGCAGCAGAAGCCGGTGTCTATTTCTTTACCACAAAATTATTAAGCACTCCCCTTTTTCTATTATCATCATCGGTATCTCAAGTTTACTTTCAAAAAGCTTCAGAATTGTATCACACCAATAGAATGGCACTATTCCCTCTTACCAAAAAGATTATTAAAACGAATGGTCTTATAATGCTTGTCTTACTCATCCTTATCAATACCTTAGGCATGTTTATTTTAGAGCTTATTTTAGATGAATCATGGGCTTATGTGTCGCAGTATACCTTACTATTGTCTGCCCTTATTTTAGCACGATCGTTATTTAATCCTGTGAGTAGTCTTATTGTGATCTTGCGAAAACACCAAAGTAGTTTATGGTTTAATCTCTACTTAATTGTGAGTAATGGGCTGGCAATTTATATTGGTGTTGAATATGCATCAATTAGCTATGCTATTGCTGTAGTATCGCTTTTAGGAACGCTAGGTTATCTTAGCTTATTAGGTTATTTTTGGAAGGTATTAAAACACATTTCCCATGTTTAAGGTTATAGATTTTATCCTTTTCGGATGGATTGTTAAACTCTGTTATCCTGAATATTACCGACCAAAATATGGATATCAACGGTATTATATCTTAGTCTTTCATTACTTAATTCCCCAAAAGGTATTTAGGCTAAATCCTAAGGTGCAATGGCCTGTACATCATACATCACGTGTGGTTTCTCCTCAACATATCACAAAGGGCATTCTTTGTGACCCAGGGGATAATATCAATAACTATATCCAAGCAAATAATGGTATTCATTTTGGACATAATATTGAGTTAGGTCCAGGGGTGTCAATTATATCATCAAACCATGATGCGCAAAACTTAAGAGCGTTTACCAAAAACAAACCAATAACGATTGGCAATAACGTATGGATTGGTGCAAACAGCACTATTTTACCAGAAGTATGTATTGGTAACAACGTAATTATTGGTGCAAATTCTGTGGTTACCACCGATATCCCAGACAATGTAGTTGCTGTTGGTAATCCATGTAAAGTTATTAAAAACAAAGAACCCTATACCGAAGACCTCTCTTTAATTGTGTTTAATAAACAACTGCCTGAATCTGGCAAAGTATTTATAGCATCAATGCTTAAATAAGCGTAATAGAAAGGGTAAGTTGTTGTATTTCACAAAAGGATATGTCTTGGTATTCGCACCAAAACTTTTAAAATAACTGGCAATAGAAGGTCTACTAGAACCTCCAAAATTGAGTGTTGTATACTCCTTTGTATAGGTTGCTATGAGAGTGTAAATTAAATAGGTATTTGCCCCCATCTTTCTATCGTTTAAATCTGTAGCAGAACACAAAATGGTAACCGTGTCTTTATAGACTAAGATAAATGCGGAAGCTAATAGCACATGTTCTTTTGAATACACAGAAAGTACCCTACCCACCTTTTTATCGATACACACCGAAATCAATGCATTTAAACGTTCGTAATCACTTGGTTTGAGATTGGGTATTCGTTTTCCAATAGTATGTTTAAACAAGGTGATAAGCTTTTTCTGATTATCATCCCAAACTACCTTTAGGCCGGCCTCCTCTGCCCTTTTAAGGTCTTTACGTCTATCTTTTCTAAAATTCCTTTTAAGGTCGTCTATAGATGAGGTTAGGTCTAGTTCTTGATATTCATTTAAAGTAATATCTAAAGAAGTAGTTGATGTATTGACAACATTACATCGTTGTTCTATAAACTTATATGTAGTTTTTAGTTGCGCTAAGAAGGGGGTGATATCAAGATATTGATCAGCACTAAAAACCCCTAACTGAAGAATCCATAAGGGTGGGTAAACATACGAAACGCCCATTTTCTTTCGAACAGGCACTGGCATTACGGCATGATAATCGTCTAATACTAAAGCATCCCAACGACACACTTCATCTAAATACCATGAAAAAGGATAACACAACTGTTGTGATGCGGTTTCAATACACCGATTGTATTTTAACTCATCCAGTTCAGCTCTAGTTACGTAGCGTATCATCTATTTGGTAATAATTTTTAAAGCTGATTCATACAAACGTTTCCAGCCCAACCAACGTTGATAACCACTTAGGCTTTCATTATGAAATAGGGTGATAAAAGTGCCTTGTACAGCCTTTACTTCTTTATATAATTCTTCTATTTTACCAATAGACTGTTTAGGAGTAAGCCCCATATAATCATTTAAAGTGGTATCCATAACTGCAAATGGATAAAGCTTTAAGGGAGTCTGAATTTCAAAATCTAAATCATAAAAATAAAAAGGCGTACATGTGCTCGCTCTAAAACCAACATGACTTGCATATCCCATAGAGTAATCTTCTAGAATTTCTAGATCTATTAAGTTTTGATACGTGGTAGGAAGCGTTACTCTTAAAAAATGCTGTCTAGATTTTTGAAGTGGAACATTGGTGATGTTCTCTAATCGCTCCTTTTCCTTTTTTAACATATCGATATCTTGCATGGTGAAGTACGAAGGGTGTAATCCTACCTTTGCATAATCTTCGATGTGTTTAATGAGTAGTTTGTACTGCCCTTTTGATGCAGAAACATTGGTATCAAAAGTGGTATAGTTCCCTATCAAAAAGAAAAACACAGTCTGTATATCATATGTTTTTGTAAGGGAAAGTAGTTTTTCAAAAGTGTTGTATGGATCTGGACGTAAAGTAGCTAAAACCGCCAGTCGATCCCAAAAACTTCGTAAGCGCAAACGAATCAAATCATTGATAAAACCTCCTGCTGTTCTCACCAAACTTTTATGTTTGTAGGCAAATGCATTATCTACATCTATTGTAGAGATATAGGTGTATTCTCGCTCTGGAAACAGATAGTCTGGGTATTTTTTTTGTAAAGCTTCCCTTAGTTTGTAGGCCCAAATATCAATAACAGGTTTTTCCAGAAACCGGTATTTGTAGGCTAAACTTTGTTCCGCAGTAAAACGCTCATGTATATCTTTTACATGAGGCAGATATTCTTCATACCGAGAAAGTAAAAAGAAACTCGCCGCAAAAATATCATAAGGTATCGCCGATTTTGTTCCTGTGGAGAAAAAGCAAGGCACATCATCCCACTTTTGAATATGTACCTCAAAATCATTTACTCCTTGTTCAAAAAGTAAATCATTACTTCGAATAAAAAACTCATTTCCTAAGGGTACAGTTGTATACGTGATTTTAGGACCACTGTAGGCTACAAACTCCTCAATTTTAGAGGTAAAGTCTACTGGCACCTGCAATATTCGAGTAAAAATATGTTTACAGGTATACCGAAGTCTTGGTGTTACTTTATGCGTATATACTAAAATCAATAGCGAAATTATAAAATGGCCTCATCGGCAAAGCTAAAATACGCACTTTGACTTACAATTAAATGATCAAGCAACTTTATATCTAAAGTTTGTGCTGCATTTTTTATTTTTTGGGTTAGTGAAATGTCTGCTGCACTTGGTTGTACATTTTCAGAAGGATGATTATGACATAAAATAATACCAACTGCCATAAGGTCTAATGCTTTTTTACACAATAATCGTATATCTACAACCGTACTTGTAATACCTCCTTTACTAATTTGATAACGCCCTAAAATGGTATTCGAATTGTTAAGAAATAGTACCCAAAACTCTTCATGAGCAAGTTGTCCAATAAGGGGTTGCATTAGCGTAAAGACATCTTTGCTCGATTGTATTTTAACACGTAATACTGTGGGCTCATACTGCCTTCGTTTGCCTAATTCTAAAGCAGTAACGATACTAATGGCTTTTGCCGTTCCAATACCTTTAAACTGCAGTAATTTTTCAATAGGTAGTTTAGACAACTCATTGAGGTTATTGTCTACGGTATTTAAAATACGTTGCGATAAGGATACTGCAGATTCTTGAGGAGAGCCACTTCCTATTAGAATGGCTAAAAGTTCGGCGTCAGACAAGAGTCCAGACCCTTTGTCGAGGAGTTTCTCTCGAGGTCTGTCTTGAAGAGACCACGATTTAATCGTTAATTTTTTCATAGCTAGGGTTTGACTAAAGATACAAAAATGAGGGTTTTATCTGCATTTAAACCCCCAATATTGTTTTAAGTCCGGCAAGTTGTTATCTTTGTATATTATTTTTCAAACTATATGAAAATTATTATAGCGGGTGCTGGAGATGTAGGATTTCATTTGGCAAAACTACTTTCTTATGAATCTCACGACACCTTTGTTTTAGATCTCGACGGAGAAAAGCTCAATTACATTAATAATCACCTTGATGTTATTACTAAAAAAGGAGATGCTACTTCAATTCAACTTTTACAAGAAGTAGGGATTTCGTCGGCCGATTTACTCTTAGCTGTAACCGAATCTCAAAACACAAACTTTACCATTTCTGTTATAGGTAAAGCCTTAGGTGCCAAAAAAACAATCGCACGAATAGACAATCCGGAGTTTGTTGATAATAGTGTGGTAGACTTTAAGCAATTTGGCGTTGATTTTATGATTTCTCCAGAAGAATTAGCCGCGGAAGAGATTAAAATGCTGTTAGACCAGTCGTCATTCAACGATACAGTGGCTTTTGAAAACGGATTGTTTAACGTTATGGGAACTACCCTTGGGTATCGCTCTCCTATACTAGACTTAACCGTAAAACAAGCAAGAGAAAAATTTAATGGAATTGATTTTATAACCATTGCCATTAAACGCGAAGGAATCACACAAACTATTATTCCTCGAGGCGACACTACTTATAGACTTAATGACCAAGTATACTTTTCTGTTCCTAACTACAGCTTAGATAAACTCTCTGAAATTGTAGGTAAAAAACAGCTCAACATTAAAAATGTAATGATTTTAGGGGGCAGTAGCATTGGAGCTAAAACAGCTGTGAAACTCTGCGATGAAAACTTTAAGGTAAAACTCATAGAAAAAGACCGAGACAAATCTTTGTTTTTAGCAGAAAACCTATGCGATGCGCTTTTAATCAATGGTGACGGAAGGGATATTGAACTCTTAGAAGAAGAAAACATTCGTGAAATGGATGCCTTTATTGCTGTAACAGGAGACTCAGAAACCAATATCATGTCGTGCCTAGTAGCAAAATCAAAAGGTGTTAAAAAAACGGTGGCATTGGTTGAAAACATGGATTATATCAATATTTCGCAGACCATTGGAATCAACACGCTGATCAATAAAAAATTAATTGCTGCAAGTAATATTTTTAGACATATTAGAAAAGGTGAGATTCTTGCCCTAGCAAATTTACACAATATAGACGCAGAAGTTTTCGAATTCGAAGTGCAAGAAAACGCTAAAGTAACTCAGAAACTTATCAAAGATCTCCGTTTTCCTAGAGATGCCGTTTTTGGAGGAATTATTAGAGATGGAAAAGCCTTAATTTCAAATGGAAATTTCCAAATTCAGAGCGGAGACAAAGCAATTGTGTTTTGCCTCCCCGAAACCATTACTACAGTAGAAGAGCTGTTTAATTAACAATGGGGAGTCTTAATCTAAAAATCATTTATCGTTTTTTAGGCCTCACGGCTGTTTTAAACGGGGTGTTTATGTTCATTGCTGTTCCGTTTAGCTTATACCATAACGAAACTGTTAAATGGGGTATTTTAAATGCTGGTATCATTACCGTTTTTATTGGGTTACTGCTCTATTTCTTTAATAAACCTACCACAACAAACATCCAAAAAAAAGAAGGGTACCTTATTGTTACCTTAGGTTGGTTAACATTATCCATTACAGGAATGCTCCCCTACTTGCTCACCGGATCAATTCCTAGTGTAACCAATGCATTTTTTGAAACCATTTCTGGATATTCAACTACGGGTTCTTCCATTTTAACAGACATAGAATCCATGCCAAAAGGTATACTCTTCTGGAGAAGTGCTACCCATTGGATTGGAGGTATGGGTATTATTGTGTTAACGATTGCCATACTCCCACTTTTAGGAATTGGTGGTATGCAGTTGTTTACAGCAGAAGCACCAGGGCCGTCTACAGATAAGCTTCATCCAAGAATTACCGATACCGCAAAACGATTATGGTTGATTTATGTAGTACTAACCTTCTCAGAGTTTTTTCTTCTAAAATTTGCGGGAATGACTTGGTTTGATGCTATAAATCATGCTATGGCAACAGTAAGTACAGGTGGATTCTCAACTAAAAATGCCAGTATAGCACATTATAATGGAATCCCTGCAGTACAGTACATCATTACTATTTTTATGCTTTTGGCAGGAACTAACTTTGTACTCACTTATTTTGCACTGAAAGGCAAGGTAAAAAAGATGTTCGAAAGTGAAGAGTTTCGATATTACCTCTTCGGTATCTTAAGTTTATCGAGTTTAATTGCCGTACTGGTCCTATTTTTTAAAGACCCTAATCTACAAGCTTCAATACCCTACCCAATGGTTTTTGGTGAAGTAGAAAGCGCTATTAGACATTCTATTTTTATGGTTACTTCAGTAGTAACTACGACAGGTTTTGTTACCGCAGATTTTACCATGTGGAACTATTTTGCCACCGGTATTTTCTTTGCTTTGTTTTTTGTAGGAGGTTCGGCAGGTTCTACAAGTGGTGGAATAAAAATTATGAGACATATTGTAATGCTAAAAAACAGCTTCTTAGAGTTTAAAAAAGCGTTACACCCCAATGCAATTATCCCTGTGCGATACGATAGTAAAGCAGTAAGTCAGACCATTGTATTTAACATACTGTCGTTTTTTGTCATTTATATGCTCATCTTTATCACCTCTTCGGTGATTTTAACCTTTTTAGGATTAGATTTTTTATCGGCTCTAGGAGCAGCAGCGTCATCATTAGGGAATATTGGTCCCGCAATCGGTTCTGTGAGTCCTGTCGACAATTTCAATCATTTATCTAGTAGTGCAAAATGGTTTTGTTCTTTTCTTATGCTTATCGGACGTTTAGAACTATTTACTGTGCTTATTCTTTTCTCACCCTATTTTTGGAGAAATAATTAACTATTTAGCTATTAAAGAGCTGATTAGTAGTTATTTAGTTTGCTGTCTGTAGTTTTTTTTATAGCTTTGGTTAAAACCCCTTGCTATGAAACCACTTATTACACTTATGTGGATAATCGTGTGCTATATGCTAGTACCCTTATCCCAAAGCATTTTACATGCACAGACCACAACAGACCTTTTGTTTATCGCTTTTAACTCCGATGGAGATGATGATTTTGCAATAGTTGTTCTGAACGATTTAGCTGCCAATACCACAATCTATTTCACTGATAAAGAACCCGATGGTAGTGGCGGTTTGACAACCGGTGAAGGAGTCCTTCAGTGGGATACTGGAAACTCCACAATCCCGTCTGGTACGACGATTACTTTTACTGATGTAGATTCTGCAGGAAACCCAAATTTTGGAGTTACAATAGGAACGTTAACCGCTAGCAATTCGTTTAATCTTTCTTCCTTAGGAGACGCCTTATTTGCCTACCTAGGAACTGATGAAAATACACCCACTGTATTTTTGGCAGGGATTCAAAACGGAACATCAGCTGCTATCTACGGGACCCTTGAAGGAACTGGACTCACTATAGGTAAAGACTTTATTCAGTTTACCCAATTGGGAACACCAGATGGCGGCTATTATGCAGGAAATCGATTTGGTAAAAAAAACTATGATCAGTATATCAAAGACCTAAACAATTATCAATTATGGGTAACAGATGCATCAGACGGAGAAACGATATTGCCCATAAATACGGAATCTTTTTCCACATTCAACAGCACTTGGAATGGCAATACTGATTCTGATTGGAATACTCCCTCTAATTGGACTCCAAATGAAATTCCAACAGCTATAAGTGATATCTATATTCCAAACACCGTTAGCAATTACCCTACGAGTACTACAAGCATTACAGCTAAAGGTATTACCCTAGAGTCAAATGCAACTTTAGTAGCAAATGACCAGGTAAATGCACCCATTCAATTTCACAGAATACTAAACACCTCAAATTGGTATATAGTTAGCTCTCCCCTCGCAAATGGAACACTTGAACGCTTTATCGCAGACAATGCCTTTGATCTCGGTAACGGACAAAATATTGGTATTGGAACGTATGCACAAGACCAACATATTTGGAATTATGAAAATGAAGATAGTTCTGGCGCTTTGAGTCAAGGACATGGCTATGCCGTAAAACTACAAACCAATGATACGCTAAAGTTTAACGGAACTTTTAATAGTGACATTGAAACCTTAGTCGATCTAAATACGGGTCTACATTCTTATAATTTAATCGGAAACCCATACACCTCTTTTGTTGAGCTGAATGGTCTTTTACAAGAAAATACTTCGGTCTTAACGGAACAAAGTATCTGGATTTGGAATCAAGCAGAGAATACCTATTCAATTTATAATACCGAATCAAATTATTATCTAGCACCCGGTCAAGGGTTCTTCGTAAAAGCGAATACAAGCGGTAATTTTAAGTTTTTTAAAACAATGGGAGTCCATCATGGGACGGATACATTTTTAAAAACAACAACAGCTGTTAGGCCTAAAATTATAGTACGTATTTCAGATGGAAAACAAACCCGTAAAACAGAACTCCAGTTTTTAAAAAAAGCAAGTATAGATTTCGACAATGGTTTAGACAGTTCCATTTTTTATGAACATCCAGAAGGGCTCTCCATATACACGCAGGTTGCTTCTAAAAAAAGCAATCATCATTTAGGTATTCAGTCTTTACCTGAAGCATCGTTAAAAGGTATTGTTGTCCCTCTTGGAATTTCAGCTCAAACCCCTACAACAATAACCCTAAGCATGAAAACCGAGCAGCTCTCTAAGAATAGTACTGTTTACTTGGAAGACACCCACGAGAAAACGTTTACCCTTCTCGATTCCAAAAATAGTATGACGCTAAAACTGAATACTACCCCAGAAGAATTCAATCGATTTAAGCTTCATATCAACACACCCATGGACACCCCTAACAATAGCTTTCAAGCATACCAGACGACCAATCAGCAACTAGTTATAAAAGGGCTTGAAAATGCTGCTGCAATAGTAGAATTGTATAATAGTTTTGGGGCACTAGTCTTGCAAAAGACATTTTCGGAACAAGAAGATAAAGTACTAAAATTACCAAGAGTGGCTATGGGCATTTATTTTGTAAAAGTAGAGCTACACACCATGACTAAAAGCATACCGATAGTACTAAAATAATACGGTTTATAGTCAGAAGTATTCTTTAGTAAAAAGGTGATGCAAAAATACTATCTTTACCCTCTAGTAAAGAAGAAAAAGATGACTACAACGTATGATGTAATTGTTATTGGTGGCGGCCCCGCTGGAGGACAATGTGCAAGAGAACTCAGCCAAAAAGGACATAAAGTGCTTTTAGTTGAGCGTTATAAAAGTTTTGAAGACAACAACTTTTCAAGTGCAGGAATGACCCTCGCTCCAATGGAAGAATTTCAGCTTCCAGAAAGTGTGGTAGGTACCTATTGGAAAGATTTTAGTATTCAATGTACCAAGAATGAATACAAATGGAAGGGCGATACTTACAAAGGTGTGGTTCTTGACTTTGGTAGGTTACGTCAGTTTTTAGCAGATGAAACAGTGGCTCATGGTGGAGAGGTCTTAATGGGACATCAGTACATAAAAAAAGAACTGACGGATTCTGGTGTTACCGCTATATTTAAAAATACTTCGACCAAAGAAACTATAGCCATCCATGCAAAATTGTTAGTTGATGCCACTGGTCCGCTACGAAAAGTACTGTTCGATTCAAAAGACGAACAACCTACATTGGTTTATGGAAGTGGTATTGAATATCTCATAGAGGTTGAACAAGAAGTGTACGACAGGTATAAAGAGCTTTTGGTGTTTTTCTTAGGAGATAAATGGGCACTCAATGGGTATTCTTGGATTTTTCCAATGGAAAATAAGATTCTAAAAGTAGGCTCTGGAAAAGTGCATATTCAAGAAAAAGACGAAGCTAAGACAAATAAAACCACAAAGAAGCTCACCGAAAAAATCATTAAAGAATACATCAAAACCGATAACTATACAATCATTGATGTTCATGGAGGTACTCTAAGGTATAGTCCAAGCATCAAAGACACTTTCTATAAAGATAATGTTGTCGCCATTGGCGATGCCATATCTACTGTAAACCCATTGGGAGGTGAGGGTATTCGTTATGCTATGCAAAGCGCTTCTATGGCCGCAGACCATATCGACAATTACCTTACCACAGGGGTGGAAACTTTTGGAACCTACAGAAAAAAGTGGAGAAAGAAACATTTGTTAAAATGGCAGCTCTGTGAGGTTTCTAGTAGAAGAGTATATGGTAAATATACCGATGAGCAGGTTGAAAAACGTATGGAGTACTACCATCAAAGCACAGATATAGATGGAGTAATAGATACACTATTCTACTTTAAGTTTAAAAAAGTATTGGGTAGAGTTTTCGATGTTTACTACCTTAAATTAAAAAATTCTTTCAAGAAAATTAGCTAAAATATTGAATACGTCATGCCTTGTTAAACATATAGAAGATAAGTCTCTCGTTTGGTTCGAGGTTACAAATCAGTATCTGATTGTAGAACAAAAAACAGGAAGTATTCTTGAGCAAATTCACAAACAGGTTCCGTTGCACGATATTGCAGCTAACTTAGCAAGAGAACTCAATGTTCCTCTTGAAAAGGCAATTGACTTTAGTATTGATATTGAAAAATTTTACCTACAACATACGCAGCAAACTCCCAATGAAATCATCAACGATTACAGAGATATTCTTCCACCAAAACATTTTGAGTATACAAAATTCTATCAGATAGATGATAACATACTCAAAGTTGAATACGCTTCTGAAAAAGAAATTGAACTCATACATCTTAAATTCGCTCACTTAGAAATTAATCCCGTCTCTGAAGTACACCATACTTTTCTTCTTTTTACAGACCATCAATATACATTCTTGTATGTAAACAAGGTATTTATAGGTGCATGGAGTCCTAAAGAGGTACATTATTTTCAAGGGAAATTTTCGATGGAATTAATACAAGCGATTTACCATAAACCCGAGGAAGATTGGTTAGGAGTGTTTCATGCCTCAGCAGTAGCTAAAAATGGAAAAAGTATGTTGTTTTTAGGAGACTCCGGGAACGGAAAAAGCACTTCACTTGCCTTACTTCAAGCTCATGGTTTCGATTGTATTGCAGACGACTTTGTTCCTATAGATGCTCAAAAAAAAGCAATTTACGAGTTTCCAGCAGCTATTTCAATTAAGCGTAATAGTGTCCCTGTATTACAATCGTATTATCCCCAATTAGCCGAATCAGAAGAGTTTCATCTTAAACGATTAGATAAACACGTTCGGTATCTCCCCCCTCAAAAAAGAAGTTCAGAAAAACACATTCCATGTCATGGTTTTGTTTTTATAAAATATCAGGCCAATAGTACCTTATCATTACACTCTATTTCAAACATTACCGCATTTGAAAACCTAGTACCAGACTCATGGCTATCTCCCTTAGCGGTAAATGCCATAGCTTTTTTAGACTGGTTTTGCGAACTCCCCTGTTATCAATTAACCTACAGCGACACTTCTGAAATGATTGAAGCTGTTACCAAATTATATAAGGGTGAATTATAAGGAAACGCTATACTTTACTGCGCGATGTCTTACTCTAGCGACAACCAACATTCACCTTGAATGGGTAAAACAACTCATTGCAGAAGATAAGGTCGATTGGGATAATGTGGTAAAATTAAGTACCGCCAACTATGTCTTTCCGGCACTGTATCATAATTTAAAAACAGCAGATCTATTAGCGTTACTTCCAAAGGATTTAGTGGAGTATATGATCCATATCACTGAACTCAATAAAGCGCGAAATTTAGCCATCCTTACACAAGCTAAAGAAGTCAATGCCTTATTAAGAACGCATCAAATAACTCCTATTTTTTTGAAGGGAACTGCTGGTGTCCTCCAAGGATTGTATGGAGATGTTTCAGAGCGTATGGTTGGAGACATCGATTTTATTGTTCCGAAAGAAGACTACGAAAATGCATACGAGCTTTTAATAAGAAATGGGTATGATAAAGTACATCACACAACATACGATTACCCGATGTTTAAACATCAACCTAGGCTACAGCACCCAGAAAAAATCGCTGCTGTTGAAGTCCATAAAGAGTTGTTGTTAGAAGCCTATGCCAAGGAATTCAATTACGAAAAGATTTCAAAAAACAGTTTTGAAACCAATGACCATATTCGTGTAATGTCTTATGAAAATCAACTTGCATTAAGCATCATAGCAATTCAGATTAATGATGACGGACAGTACTACAAAATCATGAGTTTGCGAAATGCCTATGATGTGTTTATCTTATCGCAAAAAACAACTACACTTAAAGCACTTGAGGGGTATGTAAAGTTATTCCACCCACTCAATAACTTTTTAGGATGTTGCGCAATGGTATTCAATACTCCAGAAAGCATACAGTATAGCAATACACCAGAATCTAAAAAATATTTGGACACCTTTAATAAACACCTTGAGGATTCTGCCTACAGACAAAAGCAACATGCTAGACTAAAAATTCGATTGTTCTTAAAATCTAGAGCTATATTTATGATCCAAGCTTTATATAAAAAAGAGAACGCCATATGGATTTTAAGAAGGTTTACAGACCCAAATTGGTGGAAAGAGAAATGGATTCAACTTGGGTTTAAATCAGCTCCTGAAGCGCATTAAAATCAAGTCCACCATAATTACCAGAACTCATCAAAAGCACAGCAGTATTCTCATAATTCATGCTTTTTAAGTAGTCTTGAAAAGCCTCCGGATTGGTGTAAATAATTAAATCATCACGCTTAAAAGCTTCTGCAATTTGCTCATGAGTCACCGCATCTAGCTGTTTTATTTTAACCGCATGTGGTGAATAAAAAACTACCGCTTTATCTGCTGCGTCTAAGGCCCCTGTATATTCTTTTAAAAACTCAGGATTTAAACTACTATAGGTATGCAATTCCAAACAAGCGATTAGGGTTCGATTTGCATATTGCGCTTTCACCGCTGTAGTCGTTGCTGCTACTTTACTTGGACTGTGTGCAAAATCTTTAAAAATTACAGTACTATTATGTTCAGCAACCTTTTCTAAGCGTTTACTTGCCCCTTTGAATGATGCTATAGCTTCATAAAAATCATCTTCATCAATACCCATATGCTGACAAATCCATTTTGCACCGGCTAGATTTTGTAAATTATGGATTCCAAAAATTTCCAAAGGTAAAGGACCTTCAACAGTCTCAATAAAAGTCGTGCCATCTTCAATAGTATATGTTGGAGTATGGTAAGGATATTTTTTTATGGTATGTTCGGAGGATTCTACGACTTCTTTGACCACAGCATCTTCCTCATTATACACCATAATTCCCCCATGTGTTAATGAATTGGTGAAGATTCTAAATTGTTCAACATAGTTTTCAAAAGTGGGAAATACATTGATATGATCCCATGCAATTCCACTCAACAAGGCAATATTAGATTGGTACAAATGAAACTTCGGGCGTCTATCTATTGGAGAACTCAAATACTCATCTCCCTCCAACAGCATAAATTCATTTTCTTCGGTGAGGTGTACCATCGTATCAAAACCTTCTAATTGTGCACCCACCATATAATCTACAGCCTTTTCATGGTAGTTTAGTACATGAAGAATCATTGCTGTAATTGTGGTTTTACCATGAGACCCTCCAATAACAACACGTGTTTTGTCTTTCGATTGTTCGTATAAAAATTCGGGATAGGAGTATATTTTAAGTCCAAGTTCCTGAGCTTTTAACAACTCCGGATTATCCGCTTTAGCGTGCATTCCTAGAATCACTGCATCTAAAGATTCGTGTATGTTTTCAGAAAACCATCCAAAGGCCTCTGGAAGAAGTCCGTGTGCTGCCAAACGCGACTTCGAAGGCTCGTGTATGGTGTCGTCACTACCTGTTATTTGATATCCTTTTTTGTGAAGGGCAATTGCCAAATTGTGCATTGCACTGCCCCCTATTGCAATAAAATGAATCTGCATAGCTCTACTTTAGGTTGGTAAAAATACAAAACCTTAAAGACAATAAAGCCTTCCTTTTAGATAGATTTAGTATAGCTACGAATACTAAACTTGACAATAAAATGTTATTTTTACATGAACACTAAAAAATAACCCTTATGAAAAAAAGCATTTTTATTATTGGACTCCTATTGGCAAGTATAGGAGGTATTAAAGCACAAGAAAATTCTAAAAACGCAATAGGTATCCGACTAGGAGATAATAACGGATTTGGTAGCGAAATTTCGTATCAGCATCGATTAAATGAAGAAAATAGACTAGAAATTAATTTGGGATTTCGATCCAATAGTGAATTTAAAAACACCAAAATCACAGGAATTTACCAATGGACTTGGCCTTTAGAAAACAACTTTAATTGGTATGTAGGAGTTGGTGGCGGTTTAGGGACATGGAAAGATAAGGTAAGCAGTTCTTCAGATACTTTTATTTTTGGTTCTGGAAATGTTGGTATTGAATATTCTTTTGATATTCCACTCCTAGTCTCCTTTGATTATCGTCCTGAGGTAGGATTTACCGATGTGTACGATGGTATCAATTCAGACTTCGCATTAAGTCTACGATATACATTCTAATAAAAAAGCTCTCTTAATTGCGAGCTTTTTTATTGATTTTTCCTTTGGGAGGATATCCCGAAATCATCTTGGCAACCGCTTTTTCAATAAAAGCTTCACGCTCTAGTGGTGTTAATTTTTCAGGAATATTTTGCGTAAAAACCGCTTCCCAAAACAACATGTTTGTGTTAGCATCTACAAAACTCAATATCAATTTTTGTTGAATTTTTTTTCGCCCTAGAGGTATTCCCCCAGAAACTCCGAATCCAACATTACCTCCACCACCAAGAACAACACCCACATTATTACCTAAATTTTCAGATTGGGCTGCTTCAAAGTTGATTAAGAAGTTAGGCGTCTCCGAAGGTTTAAAACCCACACTATCTAAAACATTGATAACAGCAGACTCCATACGTTTGGCGTCTAAACCAGTAAACCCTTTGCCAGCATCATCGTAAAAAGCGTAGCTAGTATAACGTTGATATTGGGTGTTTTCTTCATAATCATACACAATTTTAGGGACACTACACCCCATAAAAACGAGCAGACACAAGAACGCTAAATAACGCATTAGTCTTTTTTAGTTTCTTCGAGAACTACACGTGTAGGGGTGTCAGTTCCGTTAATAATTGATGCCGTTCCTTTAGCAACCGCAATAATTGTTTCGGTAATATTGGTCACGTTTAAGGTTTCAGCTTCATCGGTTACCTTGTGATAATCTTTATCTACATCGATGGGTGTGGTAGAAAAGGTATGCGAAGGAACACCCAATCGGGCTAAAGAAGCATTATCTGAACGAAAGAATAAGTTAAAATTGGTGTAAGGATCTGGAAAAAGTTCATATCCAGAACCAACGAGATTCTTTTGAATAATTGTTCCAAAATCAGAACGATCAAACCCCGTTAACCAAGCAGTTTTTGGTCCTGTAGAAGCTTCTTTTCCAATCATTTCTAAATTGATTCCAGCAACAAATTTTGAGGCATCAATACCTTTTCCAAAATAACGAGAGCCAATAAGTCCCATTTCTTCTGCTGTAAAAGCGGCAAAAACGATCGTACGTTCGTGGGGTACTTTGGCATAATATGCAGCTAGTGCTAACACTCCAGTAACTCCAGTAGCATCGTCATTTGCACCATTGAAAATGGTATCTCCATCGCCTTCCTTTTTAGTTCCTAAATGGTCGTAATGTGCAGAAATAATTACATATTCATCCTTTTTAGTTGTCCCTTCTGAAACGCCAATTACATTAAACAACTGAAGACCTCTTGCTTCAAAATTCTGACGATAGGTACTTAAGGTGTCATATTTTTGTAAGCCTATTTTTGCAAATTCACTTTCTATATATTGAGCTGCTTTTTCTATACCTGGGGTCCCAGCTCTTCTTCCTTGCATCTCATCGGAGGCTAGGGTATATAAATGTGTTCGCACTAAAGTAGAATCAATCGTAAATGTTTGTTCATTTTGCTCAGCTTTGGTGCTAGAGGGTTTACATGACACTACTAATAAGGCAAGTGCTAAAATTCCGTAATATTTTTTCATAATTTAAATAGATTAAAGGCTAAAGATATAGAATCGTTAGCAATTATTATTTTGTACTTTTGTTAAAAATTTTAAAGTATGGATTTAAGCCTGATACCTCATATAAAACACACCAACGCAAACAACTTTTTTTTACTTGCTGGGCCTTGTGCTATTGAAAGTGAAGAAATGGCGTTACGAATAGCAGAACGTGTGGTAAAAATTACCAAAGATCTACAAATTCCATATATTTTTAAAGGGAGTTTTAAAAAGGCAAATCGTAGTAGAATTGATAGTTTTACAGGTATTGGCGATGAAAAAGCATTAAAAATACTCAAAAAAGTGTCAAATACTTTTGGAGTTCCAACGGTAACCGATATTCATGAAGTTTCTGATGCTGCTTTAGCAGCTCAGTATGTCGATGTGCTTCAAATCCCTGCCTTTTTAGTACGTCAAACCGATTTAGTAGTAGCTGCAGCAAAAACAGGCAAAGTTGTAAATCTTAAGAAAGGACAATTTATGAGTCCTTCTTCTATGAAACACGCCTTTAAAAAAGTAACCGATTCTGGAAATACCCAAGTGATGGTTACAGACAGAGGCACTATGTTTGGGTATCAAGATATGATTGTTGATTTTAGAGGTATTCCAGAAATGAGGGCTTTTGCTCCTACAGTATTAGATGTTACACACTCTTTACAACAACCCAACCAGAATTCTGGAGTAACAGGAGGTAGACCCGATATGATTGAAACCATTGCTAGAGCTGGAGTTGTAAATCATGTTGATGGGCTTTTTATAGAAACACATTTCGACCCTGCAAATGCAAAAAGCGATGGAGCAAACATGTTGCATCTAGATCATTTAGAAGGTTTACTACGTAATTTAGTGGCTATAAGACAAACCATCAACAATTTTTAGGGCTACATATTGTTATATTAGGAGTATACTACTAACTTGTACTCCAATGAAAAAAAGAAAAAATATCCTTGCACTTTTGTGCTTTATACTTGCAACTAGTTTTGCTGTTTCGGCGCAAGACTATAGTGCCATCGACACGAAAGTTAGAAGCTATAAAAGATTTAGCTCCCCTGAAGCATTAGTCAAAAAAATCAATTCCGATTTTAAAACACCCGAACAAAAAGTTAGAGCTGCTTTTATTTGGATTTCCAACAACTTCTGGTATGATATGGAAGAGTACCGAAACCCAAAACAACGGATGATCTCTTTTCGATACAGTAGTGAAGCGGAACGACTTCAAAAATTGCAAGAACAAATTGACAAACTGGTAAACACTGCTTTTAGAAGTAAAAAAGGGGTTTGTGAGGAGTATGCTCAAGCACTCAAAAAAGTCTGCGACCTTCTTGGTATTGAAGCTGAAGTCATTAAAGGATATGTAAGAAACAGTCCTGTTGAACTCGACAGAATGCCTAACAGAACAAACCATGCGTGGAATGCAGTTAAACTCCATGAAAAATGGATGTTTATAGATGCAACTTGGGCGGCAGGATATGCCATAAATGGAGATTGGAAAAAAGAATTTAACGACTACTATTTCAATATTCCAACAGAACGACTGAGTCTTTCACATTTTCCATCAGAAAAAAAATGGAGAAAAGGCCTGGGTGTTTCTAGTCTTTTAGAATATTACGAGCAACCCATTTACCACAATCCTTTTTTAACCACAGATTTAGAAATTATAAGTCCGAAAGAAGGCATCATTACGACCAATAGCTCACAATCCATAAAGATTAAACTGAGTGGTCATTTTATAAATAATGTAGTACGCTATAGTTTTTATGGTCAACGATATTCATTCAAGCCTAAAATGAAAAAAGTAGGCAATACAACCACCTTAACCATTAGTAATCCTGGCGCCACTACCTACCTATACCTAGTCATAAACAACGTAAATGCGGTATCGTATAAAGTAGTGGTTAATTAAGGTCTGGATTATTGTGTACCGCTATTGCTTCGGTAATTAAATCTACTAAAATACGCTCATCTACCTCCTCTAATAAGGTATAGCGTAAAGATCTAATTTGCTTTCTTCCGGCTACAACCAAATTGTGAGCATGACGCTGTAGTTTAGGTGCCGATGAAAAACCAACGTCTACATACTTTTTGGTGACATTGATATAACAACATGGTTTATGATTTAAATAGAAAAACGGCACTTTCCATTTATACTTTAAAGAAAGTTCTGGAAATTTTTTTTCAATAACCGTTTTGATAAAAATAGCCATAGATTGAAAGGGCTCTTTTTGACTAGTGAGGTACTTATTTACAGGGTTCATTTTTGTATATTAGCAGTCATAAGACAATTATCATATGGCTAAAAATAGTAATTTACATGATAACTTTCTCGTAAATTTTTACTTAAGAGGATTTAATAGCGTACTTATAGGACTCTATTTTATGACAGCAGCCTACGTTTTTAAAGGCATGCTGGAGGGTTTTACTACCGATGGTCACTTTATGTTATTTATGTCTGCGCAATGGATTGAGATTCTGGGTTTTGGTATTCTTTTTTTGTTGGTCCTGTTTTCTTCACTGGCTTTATTTTTTTCATCGAGACGAAATTCAAGACAGTTTCATTACAAATTATGGAACGGCACAACCAAAGGCTATGTTTGGAGATATTTGGTTGGACTCATCGTAAGTTTTAGTATGCTCTATTGGATTACAAATAAAGGATATACAAACTATATCGCTCCCGCTTTTTTCTTCCTTTACGGACTTTTGCTTTTCGTTTTAAAAAAGAAAGAACGAAACTATATCTACAAACTAGTTGCTTTAACTGTCGTATTAGCCATACTATGTTTCGTATTCCCTACCTACTGGTACTGGTCTGGTGTTATCTTAGGAGTAAGCCACATCGTCTATGGTATAAGCGTTCGCAACTAAGCTTTTCCGTCTACATACTCTTGTAAATACTGATATCTAGGAGTCAGTTTACCCCCCTGTGTCATTCGAGCACGTTCTAGAATACCATCGGCATCGTTATTAAAAAAGGCTGGAATCACATGACTTAAAAACAGTTCTCCAAACCCTTCACTGGCATCTTTAGGCAATTCACATGGAAGATTATCCACCGCCATCACAACAATTGCCTCTTCATTGGTATAAGGCACCTCTGATTCCGTTTGAGGATGATAACCATAAATAGGGTCGGCTATGGTAGAAGGTCGAATAGTTGACGCAACTGGCCCATCAATATCGCACGAAATATCGGCAACATAACGAATCTTAAAGTCAGGCAATTTTGCATCTTCTCGAGTAAATAAATAGGGAGAGCCATCACCAAAAAAATGTCCAGCAATAAAAAAATCCGTTACCCGAGCAAAACGCATAAAATCAGACGTGTACAATTCCGGGTGATGGTAAAAATCACGCACATTTTTTGGCGTACTTCCATCTAAACGTTTGTTGTAGTCTAAAACATCAATAACACAATACACTGGCTCGTTAAAGTCTTGATGAAGGTATTCATCTACAGTTACCTTTCGGAGTTGCATGGCATCTAGCATTTCTTTTGCGCCACGGGCCACCTTACCATTTCCGGTTAATAAAATTTTAATTGCTGGTAATGAAATTCGATTCAATTCAGCAATTAAGGCTTGCTGATCGGGTAAGCTTTCAGCTTTAGGTAATTGAAACGTGTGTTCTTTTAAGCCAAAGGCTCTAAAACCATTATAAGCCCCTACAATACCAGCATACCTACCGAAGCCAATCAATCGCATCTGACGAGCATTGGTAATGACTTCATGATCATACAACGTAATATTTTTTTCTAAAATAGCTTGTAATAAACCTCTATTATACGGTTGCTTTTTAATGGTATGACTAAAGAAAAAATATTCTTTATTTGGAATAAGGGCCGCTATGGGCACCTCTTTAACCCCCAAGAGCACATCACAATCGCTAACATCGTCAGTTACCATAAATCCTTGAGCAACATAAGCACTATCTGGAAATATTCTAATATCAGACGACTCCACTAGAATCGATGCTTGTGGAAACTGTTGAGTCATTTCACGAAGCTTTTCTGGTGAAAAGACCACACGACGATCTGGTGGATTTTTACGCTCTTTGATAATGCCAAATTTCATACTGAAAACCTATAGATTAGATCCTTCGAAATTAGTGGTTTTTAGTGGGTTTTACAACTACTCAATTCACTTGATTTTTTGTACTTTTGTTCTCCTGATTTCATATAAAAATATGAGAAGCACAAAACTGGGGACGACTGGTTTTGACAGCAAGATCAGTAAAATAGTAAGCATACCGAGGAATGAAAACACCACTCGTTAACCTTTTTTCAACATGTTAAACGGCGAGAATAACTACGCTTTAGCAGCTTAATCTGAATTTATAGTAGGATGAGCCTCGGCACACAAGGTGTGCATGCTTTATGTCCACGAAAAGCCTTGGTTTATGGCGTTTCTTTTTTGGGCATCGTAAAAGTAAACCTAGAGAGATTAGTACTTCGATAGTCTTTCGAACTTAAAGAAGTTAAGCGTTGGGTAGCTAGTTTTTGAGCAGCCTTTCGACGAAAACCGAGCAAAAACTATGTATGTAGAAAGCTGTTGCGCTGCTTGTTTGGACCCGAGTTCGATTCTCGGCGTCTCCACAATTATAAGTATGCTACATGTACTGCTGTAGAAAGCCCTAAATTTCATTTTAGGGCTTTTCTTATACTAAAAAACACCTTAAAAACTTTTCTGTTTCAAACCATTTAACGCTTATTATATACCATTTAACGATATATGTACATCATTAATCAAAAAGAAACATTTACAACTAATTAAATTATGCTTTTTTGCTATATTTGTATAAGACTGCATACCTACAAATACATATTTATGAAAAAAAATTACTTTATAAGAATTGCCGTATTAACAATAGTTTCTTTGGGAATGACTATTCAACTACAGGCACAAACCACTACATGGACGGGAACTACCAGTGCTGATTGGCATGTGGCCGGAAACTGGAATAATGGCGTCCCTACCAGTAGTACAACTGTTATTATCGCAGATGTAACCACCCAACCAATAATTAGTTCAGGAACAACAGCTTTAGCAAATAATCTTACCATAAACACTGATGCTACTTTAACCATTAACACTGCAAATGCATTAACCGTTAGCGGTAATTTAACTGTTACAGATCACACCGTTGGGGATCCACAAACTTATGGTCTAATATTGAATAGTGGTAGTTCGTTAATTGTTCAAGGAACTTCTTCAGGACAATTAACATATGCAAGGACTATTACTACTACAAATAAGTGGCATCTAGTTGCTAATCCCCTTGTTGGCGCTAATGATAATTTCTTAAATCTTGCTGGGGATGGTTTTGGGTTTATTCCACAGGGAGGAGTGGGCGGCACTCAATTTGGGATAGGGATTTGGAATCATGCCAGTAATATTGGTGGCTGGACATACAGTCAATTAAATATGACATCTGGATTTGGATTCGCTGTTTTAACATCTAAAGCGGGTGATTTACGTTTCATTGGCGCAATGCCAACTGAAAACTATTCTGCCAATACTTTTGATACCCCAAACAATTATTATATCTATGGAAATCCATACCCCTCATATCTCAATATAAATAGCAATGCAGATGCCACACATAATTTACTCACTGTAAATACAGCTCTAAGTCAAGATGAATTAGCTACTGCAACAATATGGGTTTGGAATGCAGCATCTGGAACATATGATGCTATCAACCAAGCTGACGGAGCTGCTTACCTAGCCCCAGGACAAGGTTTTTTTTTAAAAACCAAAGGAGGGTTTGGGGACTCAAATATTGATTTTACAGAAAATATGCAAAGCCATCAATCTTCTGAAACATTTTACAGAACCACGACAACGCGTCCTGGAATTAAGCTTAAAATGACCAACGGAAGCGATATAAGAATTGCAAAAATCTATTATATAACAGGAAAAACAAAAGGCTATGAAAATGGTTACGACAGTCCTATTTTTGAAGGGGAAGGAACCAGTTTTGCGCTCTACTCGAGTTTATTAAACGACAGTGAAGGGGAAAAATTAGCTATTCAAACTTTACCAAATACCGATTATGAAGACATGGTTATTCCAATTGGTGTAAATGCATCTACAGGCAAAGACCTTGTTTTTACTGCTGAAACCTCACATTTACCTGAAGGTATAGAAGTAAATTTAGAGGATAGAGAAAAAGGAAGCTACACTCGTTTAGACGAAACTAACAGTAAATATACAGTTGCATTAACCGAGGTGCTTAACGGAGTAGGACGCTTTTACCTACACACCAAAACAGCAGCAGCTCTAGAAGTTAATAGTGAAAGTTTGGCCAATGTAAGTATCTATAAAACTTCTGATACAAGTTTAAGAATGATTGGTTTACCTCAAGGCAACACCAATGTAAAAATGTTTAACATTCTTGGGAAACAGCTGCTCAATACTGCATTCCAATCGAATGGCGTAAAAGACCTCAGTTTACCAACACTAGCCTCCGGGATTTATATAGTTCAATTGTCTACCACTTCAGGAAAATTGAGCAAAAAAATAATTATTGACTAGTCTACTATCAAGTTTTATAAAGATGAAAAAACATACGACAGATACCTCAGAAGAAATTACTCGAAAAGAAGCCCTACAAAAAATAGGAAACTATGGAAAATACGCTGCTCTAACTGCATTAGGTACCTATATGATATTAAATCCTAAAAAAGCACAAGCTCAAAGTGGTCTTACTGATCCAGGGTCAGGATTCTAAAAAAACAAAAAAATCAAAATAAACTATATTGCATATACAATAAACACTAATGCGCCACCAAAAGCAATTTTACAAACTCATAACTATGTTAATTATAGGTCTCATGGCATTCTCTCAATGCTCAAAGGAAGAGGAGCCAGAGCATATAGATGAAGCTACCATTCTTGGTCGTTGGAAAGCAGTGGGTTTTGACGATGTAATTAGATATGAATTTACAGCAGACAAACGCTTTACCATTTATGGAGATGGTTCGGGAAATTTCCCTACACTAGAGGAGTTTAGACAACAGAACCCTACTATTACAGGATTAGATTGGACTTATGATGGCAATACAGTGGTTGTAGATTTAAACTTCGGAAACTTTAGCCGATTAGTCCCCAATTTTAAATGTATGAATAGTGTAATCGATTGGACGGATACCAGTAATGCACACCATTCTACTTTTTATAGAGTACATCACGATATTGCCGAATGTAATTAGATTCTTTCTAATTTTTAGAATCCTTATCTTCGTTCCATAAAACAACATCTACCCACACATGTTACGGAACCTCATCTTACTATGTATACTTAGCTCCCTTTTTTCATGTACACCAACTCCCCCTGGTACGTTTGATGTCCTCATTGAGAACGCCAACATTATAGATGTCAAAAACGGCATCGTAATCGAAGGGAAAAGTATTGGTATACGCAACGATACCATACAATGGATAGGCTCAAACTCCGCAAAACAACCCGAAGCACGTCAAAAAATAGATGCTAAACATCAGTTTGTGATACCCGGATTATGGGATATGCATGTACATTTTAGAGGCGGAGATGCACTTATTTCAGAAAACAAAAACCTCCTTCCGTTATTTCTTGCTCATGGGGTAACCACAGTGCGAGATGCTGGTGGCGATATGACACCTAGTCTATTGGAATGGAAAAAAGACATTGCTCAAGGACGACTAGCTGGTCCTCGTATTTTTACTTCAGGCCCTAAATTAGATGGGACTAGACCTGCTTGGGGCGGCTCCATAAAAATAACGACAGTGGAAGATATAGCACCTGCCCTAGACTCTTTACAAACCCTTGGAACCGACTATGTTAAAATTTACGACGGTAGCCTAAGCAAAGAACTCTTTTATGACATATTAAAAGAGGCTGAAAAACGCGGAC
>CBFHVY010000005.1:0-46044 GCA_965659555.1 Flavobacteriaceae bacterium | reverse complement strand
CAAACTGACCAGCCTGCATTAAAGAAGCAAAAGTTCCTGTATCTAACCAAGCAGTTCCATGGTCTAAAATACTGACGCTCAATTTCCCCTTGGCTAAATACACTTTGTTTACATCGGTAATTTCTAATTCGCCCCGGTGACTAGGTTTGATGTTTTTGGCAATTTCGACAACTTCATTATCGTAAAAATAAATCCCTGGTACCGCATAATTTGACTTTGGATGCTCAGGCTTTTCCTCAATAGAAAGCACATGTCCATCATTATCAAAATTAACAACCCCATAGCGTTGGGGGTCGTGTACATGATACCCATAAATGATACCTCCATCTGGATTTTTATTTGCTTGTAATAAGGTAGATAATCCAGTGCCATAAAAGATATTATCTCCTAAAATTAGGGCAACATTGTCTGATCCTATAAAATGTTCTCCAATAATAAACGCCTCAGCTAAGCCATTTGGATGTTCCTGAACTTCGTAGTGAAAAGAACAGCCTATTTGAGAACCATCTCCTAATAATTTTTTAAATAACGGTAAGTCTTGTGGGGTAGAAATAATTAATATTTCACGAATACCTGCTAAAATCAGCGTAGATATCGGATAGTAAATCATGGGTTTATCGTAAATAGGCATCAACTGCTTACTCACCGCTAATGTTAATGGGTGTAATCGAGTTCCAGAGCCTCCTGCTAAAACTATTCCTTTCATATTACTGATATTTAGTTAGATACCAAGCTATGGTTTTATGAATACCAGACTCAAAATTTTCTGCTGCCTGCCAACCTAATTCATTTTCAATTTTTGAAGCATCAATAGCATATCTAAAATCGTGTCCAGGCCTATCGGTTACGAATTGAATCTGAGACTTATAAGATTCTTCCTTGGGAGCCAAGCTGTCTAAAACACCACAGATGGTATGGGCAATATACAAATTGTCTCGTTCGTTTCTACCACCTATATTATAGGTTTCTCCTAAAGCACCTGTTTTAAAGACTAGTTCAATTCCTTTACAATGATCTAGCACATACAACCAATCTCTAATATTTTTCCCGTCACCATAGATAGGTATTGGCTCACCAGACAGTGCCTTTCTGATAATGGTAGGGATAAGTTTTTCATCATGTTGTTTTGGTCCGTAATTATTGGAACAGTTTGTAGTTAATACCGGTAAACCATAGGTGTGAAAATAACTTCTCACCATAAAATCTGACGCTGCTTTTGAAGCACTATATGGACTGTTGGGTGCATAGGGAGTTTCTTCTGTAAAAAGACCTTCAGCCCCAAGAGTTCCATAGACCTCATCTGTTGATATATGATGAAAACGTGCTTTTGAAAATGACGATTTCAATTGATGAGGGCTCTCCATCCATAAATGTCTAGCAGCTTCTAAAAGTTGGAATGTTCCATATACATTTGTCCGTACAAAAGCGTCTGGATTACTTATGGAATTATCAACATGCGATTCGGCAGCAAAGTGTAGCACCCCCGAAAATTGATGTTGTTGAAAGAGTTGTTTTAACAATGAAGTGTCACAAATATCTCCTTTTACAAAAGTGTACTGTGCATCTTCGGCAACTTCATTAAGGTTTTCTAAATCTCCAGCATAACTTAACACATCTAGATTTACGATATGTACATCGGGATTGCTTTTTAAAAAATACGGAATAAAATTAGACCCAATAAAACCCGCTCCACCGGTGACTAAAATAGTTTGCATAGGGTATTATTTTTTATAGGTATTTAAATATGCATTGAGTTCTCTTAGCACTAAAATCAGTAAAACTGTACCCGCTGCTACAAGTGATAACAACATTATATAGTTATTTCCTATACCCTTTAACTCATAACCAATAGGTTGAAAATTAGAAATCACATTTAATACCTCAGACTTTTCAGCTCTATCCTCTGTAATTTCTTTAAGGTCGTTACTTAGCCTTTTATTAGTTTCAAAAAGTTCAATTTCTTTGGTTGTTTTTAATTGTCCTCCCAAATCAATTGTGGTTCCTGTAGATTGCTTTTTAGACTCTTCTAACATCACTTGCATATACACTTTACGTAAAGAGTCTACTTGAGTTAGACTTTTTCGAAGTAACGAGTCTGTTCTGTTAATGTTTTCGTCGTTTAACTTCTTAAGTGTATTAAAATAGCTATTTGATATAATGGATTCAATAATGACATCATCAAGCTTTGTGAAAATGTTATTTTTTGTTGCTCGAACATGAACCTTGTGAATTTTATAATCGTAATAGGTAAAGGTTGACTTAAATTCTTCAAAAGTGAATGCTTTAGCGGTAAGTGTATCTACAGATAGAATTAAATCATCGTACGAACTCACAATATCATTTTGATTTACAACAGCTTCAATTTCAAACTTTTTTAAAGAGGCTGCTTCATCTTTACTAATACCAAAGGTACTTGCTAAAGAAAGGGTGTCTTTTTGTTCTACTAAATCATTGTAAAAGTTAATGTTGTTATACAACTGACGTACACTATTAAAGTTTGGTTTTAATAACATATCAGACGCATATTGCTGTTCCTTTGTAAGCTCTAAAATAGCTCCACCACCAGCCCCAAGAGCAACAGCAATGAGCAATAGTGTTGCATGATTTCTTAAGAATAATATGCTAAGAATAAGTACATGATAAAGTCCTGCAAAAATACTTCCTACAAAAGAAAAAAGCTTTGAAAATCCATTGCCAATAATGACAAACAAAGAGCCTAAATCTACTTCTTCGTTATTTTTTGGTTGTGTTGACATAGTGCTAAGTTGAGTATAAACAATCTAAGATTGAGTAAATATTTGTTCTATTATTCGTTGCGTAATGGCATAGGTTGGTACAACTCCCGTCATTCCCAAACCTCCTGAGGCCAATGTTGCTCCTGTTTCTAAAGGGTTATCTGAAGCATAGTAAGCATATCGCACTTTTACATTTTCAGAAATATTCCCTCTAATTTTTGATGCAGATTGAATTGCTTTTTGATAATGTGCACCCTCCATTTCTAAGCCTACCACATTCCATGTTGACTTATGAAAGAATTTTAAAAGGTCTCTATTTTGAAGCGATGTTCCTAACACCGTAACCATAGATCCATCAAAAGACTGCACTCCAAAACCTTCAAGATCTTCTTTACGGAGCTCATTGTGAAAGGGGTAATTATCTGCAGTACCCTCGAAAATATGTGCAGAAGGAATCATAATATCCCCCTTGCCCCCTTCTAATATCCCTGCTTTACCCATAATGGAGATTGACTGTACATCTAAATGCACTTTCGACCCCTTGGTTTTATAAGGCTTTAACAATTCGTCCATAGTCTCATAGGCCTGTTCTCCAAAAGCATAATCCATGACTATAATCACTTCCTTTGACTTCGGATTAATTTTAGAGGTATCAATAACTTGCACATTGATATTAGTTCCCGATTGATCTTCAATATAGAGCAGTCCGTGCTTGCCAGCGTATTCTTTTACTTTCTTTTGCAAGGGTTTACTATCAGCATTACTCAACAGTGCATACAACTTAAAATCTTCGTGAGTTTTAGCCTCACTCGGTAGAGCCTCTTTAGCATATAAGGTATTCAGTACACTGTGCATATTAGCACTTATAATATGAATAGGGCGTTCAAGTAACCCATGAGATTTCATCGTTTTTTTAATAGTGTCTGCCCATAGCTCTCCATAAATATGGTGCCCAATTTGTTCGCTTAAAATGGAGCTAAAATTGACAACTCGTTTTTTGCCTTGACAAGTTTCTTTAATCGCTAATTTACCCATCCAATAAATCAACTGAAAGAATCGATCGGGGTTTTCTTCTGTAGTAAACTGCTTGTATACGGCAACAACCTCTTCATAGGTTCTTCCTAAAATATTACCGAGATGCACTATGGTGATTTCGCGATCTTGTTCGGTAAGTTTTTTATGATTTAATACAACCTCTTCTAGCAATTTCCACTCTCGAATAGCAGCACCATTATCATCAATAAGTACACGATCCTTAATCTTGTGTGATTCTATAAACAAAAAAGTAAGATGGGTTAAGATATCATAGATTTCAGAGCGACCTCGCGTAATTTCAATATTCATTTGCTCGGCATCTATCCGATAACAGTTCCTTCTTCGTTTTGGAGGTATAATAGCTTTGAAGTGCGAATTTGAATACCCTTCATCTGCCGTAAGGTTAATAAACTGACATTCTTCAATTCCCTCGGGTAAGCGCTCAATAACATAAACTAAGCCATTAAGCTCTATTTTTTCTTCAGCAATAGATCCATAAATCTCTGGGCGTAATAACAACAACGATTTCCGTAGGGTTTCTCCAGAGATTCCCATGGGTTTGTAAAACCCTCTGCTAAATAAATGACGCATAGAGATGTATAAACGTTCAATTGCGTTTGTAGACTCTTGTGCTCTAGTGCGCTCTTTTCTTTTGTTTTGCAACATCTATTATTTTAATCTGCTAAGATACTAAATTCACTCAGAGTTAGTTAATCCCTAAGGTTTCATTATACTTCTTGGTATTTTTTAAATACGATAACGCTAATGCTACCTCTTTATCATGCGTAATCTTCCACTTGTAAACACCTTCTTTATAGAAGTAGTGTTCGGTAATTTGTGTTATTAACTGCTGAGTAATTAGGTCTTTATTTTTACTGATTTGTTGGAGTTTGTAGTCAGTTAATTTCTTCTGGGTCTGCTGCTGTTCTTTAGCTAACATCCCTTTTTCTGCCAACTGATTAAACGCGGTTTGAAATCGTTTTTCGTCTTGAGTTATAAAAGTTGTATCCGTTTTAGCGTGGTTTAAAAAAGCAGTAAATAAGGTGTTCGAAAAAGATAATTCTGAAATACTATCAGGCTTTGTGCGGGTCAAAGCATAGGTTGTGGTAAAATTGAATAGTGCTCTAGAAGACAACAGTGCCTCCGTAGCTTCGGTCTTCAGGCTGTTGTTAACCTCTATATCTGGACTTACGCCACCGCCATCAAACACTTTTCTTCCATTCTTTGTGGTAAATTCGTGAATCCCTCCGTCAGAAAATTTAGGAACATTACCGTTTTTGTCTCTATTGGCATAATCTAATTCCTGAATACATCGGCCACTAGGGGTATAGTATTTAGAAATGGTAACTTTTAATTGCGTACCATACGATAATTCTCTGTAGCGCTGCACTAATCCCTTACCAAAAGAACGCTGACCAAGGACTACGGCTCGATCGTAGTCTTGAAGTGCTCCACTAACAATTTCAGATGCCGAAGCAGACCTGTCGTTGATAAGTACAACCAAAGGCATTGTTAAATCTAAAGGGTCATTAGTGGCCCTATAGGTATTACTCCACTTCTTCACTTTAGCTTTAGTACTTACGATAACACTTCCTTTGGGCAAGAAAAAATTTGAGATATTAATTGCTTCTAAGAGCGACCCTCCAGGATTACCTCGTAGATCGAAAATCAATTGTTTCATTCCTTGCGCTTTGAGCGCTTCAAAAGCCTTCTTAACCTCACTCGAGGCCTTGGTGCTAAATTGAGTTAAGGTAATATACCCTGTAGTTTCATCAATCATGCTATAAAAAGGTACTGATGAAATACTTATTTTTTCTCTGGTTAATGTGATTGGAAATGTTTTTCCTTGACGTTCAACAACAACATTCACCGTGCTTTTGGGAGAGCCTTTTAAAAATTCTGACAATTGTTCAACAGCTAGATTTTTTAACGATTGCCCGTCAACTTCAACAATAAGATCACCCGGTTTTAAGTCCTGTTTATCGGCCGGATAGTCTTTGTATATTTTGGTTAAGGTAATTCCACGATGGTCATAATACGCAGAAACTCCCACTCCAGCATACTCCCCTTCTTGACGAATTCTAGCCGCTTCTACATCTTGCTCGTTGTAGTAGTTCGTATACGGGTCTAAATCTTTTAAGGTATGGGTAATGGCTTTTGTTGTAAACTCCGCAGGATTAATTTCATTAACATAATACATATTGAGTTCTTTAAAGAGCTCTGTATAAATTTCAATTTGTTTGGCAACTTCAAAAAAGTCTGATTTAAACGCTAAGCTGATCACTAACATCGCTGCGATAAGACCTTTTATGCCGTAGTTTTTAAGCTTCCTGTTCATTATTTTGAGCTTTTACTGTAGTGCTACACAAGGTGAGTAACTGTTTCATCTTTTGTTCAACGTTTTCATAGGTAGGAAACGTATTTCCCATAAAGGTAATCATAAAAATAAGAGGTTGATCTAAGGAATCGTATAGCGTATATTTTTCTTTTCGGTATACTTCTTTCAACAGTCGTTTTACACGATTTCTATCTGTTGCCTTTTTAAAGTTTCGCTTAGGCACAGAGAAAGCTCCTCTTGCAGGAAACTTAGACCCATGGGCTACATGAAGATAGGTTAACTTAAGGGGATACACCTTTACCTGTTTTCCACGTTCAAACAAAGCAGCAATTTGTTTTCTGCTTTTTAAACGCTCATCATGTCCTAGGGTAAACTTCATACGTACAAACTTACAGAAAAGTACCCCTTATTTAATCATTTTAATTACTATTTTTGGGACATTAAACCTACTATAAATGAAACCAGATCTATTTCAGGCCCCCGACTATTATCAATTAGACGATTTACTTAACGACGAACATAAGTTAGTTAGAGAAGCCGCTAGAGAATGGGTAAAACGAGATGTTTCCCCAATTATTGAAGACTATGCACAACGGGCAGAATTTCCAAAGCAAATTATTGGAGGTTTGGCAGAAATAGGTGCTTTTGGGCCTTATATTCCTGAAGAATATGGAGGTGCTGGCTTAGATCAGATTTCGTATGGTTTAATTATGCAAGAGATAGAGCGTGGCGATTCTGGAGTTCGATCTACAGCCTCTGTACAATCGTCATTAGTAATGTATCCTATTTGGAAATACGGAGATGAAGCACAACGTCAGAAATACCTGCCTAAACTTGCTTCTGGAGAATGGATGGGCTGTTTTGGTCTTACAGAACCCGATCATGGATCGAATCCAGGAGGAATGACTACCAACTTTAAAGATATGGGAGACCATTACCTTTTAAATGGTGCTAAGCTATGGATCTCTAATGCTCCTTTTGCACAGGTAGCTGTGGTATGGGCAAAAAGTGAAGAAGGAAGAATTCACGGACTCATTGTTGAGCGCGGAATGGAAGGATTTTCTACTCCTGAAACCCATAACAAATGGTCATTAAGAGCGTCAGCAACTGGAGAATTAATTTTTGACAATGTAAAAGTTCCTAAAGAAAATTTATTGCCCAATAAATCTGGACTTGGCGCACCACTAGGATGCTTAGACTCTGCTCGATTTGGTATTGCATGGGGTGCTATTGGTGCCGCTATGGATTGTTATGATACCGCATTGCGGTATAGCAAAGAACGTATCCAATTCGGGAAACCTATCGGACAGTTTCAACTACAACAAAAAAAATTAGCAGAAATGATTACCGAAATTACCAAAGCACAATTATTAGCTTGGCGATTAGGAGTACTAAGAAACGAAGGGAAAGCAACATCTGCTCAAATATCTATGGCAAAAAGAAATAATGTGGATATGGCAATTACTATTGCTCGTGAAGCAAGACAAATGTTGGGAGGAATGGGTATTACTGGAGAATATTCTATCATGCGCCACATGATGAATTTAGAAAGTGTAATTACCTATGAAGGAACACACGACATCCATTTACTCATTACAGGTCTTGATGTAACAGGACTTAATGGGTTTAAATAAACAGAAAACAAACACAGTTTATAATGCTGTTGGGGCGCTCACTAGTGAGCGCCCCAATTATTATCCTCCTTATTTTTTTACCCCTAACTTTACTAAAATGGTTTCTAATAAACACCATTTTGTAAAGGCCGATTGGAATAAATTGGCTCCGATAAACACGGTAAACCACATCCAATTTTGGTGAACAAATACTGTTAACACCACGCTTAAAATAATAAAAGTACCTACGATTGCTCTGAAATACGTATTTAACATATCGAATTGTTTTAAAGATTAAATATAATTTTCAATTGGAACCACAACGGCTCGTATGGGATTTGATGTTTCTATTGCTGAGTTGCATGCTATAATTTGCTCAAAAGGAATTGCTAATTTCATATTAAGCATGGTTTTTACGTTCAATCATATAATACACCAATGGCACAACGAGTAAGGTAAGCACCGTACTCACAATAGTCCCTCCCATTAAAGAAATGGCTAACCCTTGAAATATTGGATCAAACAAAATCACAAAAGCACCAATAACTACTGTTCCTGCCGTAAGCAAAATAGGTGTAGTTCGCACAGCACCAGCTTCAATTGCAGCTTGTTTTAGTGGAATGCCTTCTGCCAATCGTAAGTTGATAAAGTCGATGAGTAATACAGAATTTCTCACCATGATTCCTGCTAAAGCAATCATTCCAATAAAAGAAGTCGCCGTAAAAAATGCGCCCATAATCCAGTGTCCTAAAATAATTCCGATTAAAGACAACGGTATTGCAACCATCATTACTACAGGGGCCTTAAAGTTTTGAAACCACCCCACGATAAGAATATAGATGAGTATGATAGCCCCTAAAAAGGCAATACCAAGATCTCTAAATACTTCGAGGGTAATTTGCCACTCGCCATCCCATTTTACCGTAAAATCATCTTCGTAATCTGGCTGGCCCAAGTATTGCTCTTTAAGTGTATATCCTGTTGGAAGAGAAATCTCTTGTAGCTTAGACTCCATTCCCAAAATAGCGTAGGCCGGACTTTCAAGTGTTCCTGCCATATCGGCCATAACATAAACCACTCTTTTCTGATTCTTTCTGTAAATACTCTTTTCACTCGTAGTTGTTGTGATGTGAACCATATCTGCAATTGGTACCATCAGCCCTTTCTTAGATTGTACTTTTAGTAAAGAAATATCGGTTAAACTCGATTTATCCTTTTCTGCTAAGCTAAGCACAATGCCTACTGGTGTAACCGAATTTTCATCGTAGAGTTGTGTAATAGGCTGATCGCTCAACGACATACGCATGGTATGGGCAATTTGCTGTGGTGCCACCCCATACAACATGGCTTTCTCTTTATCTATGGTGAATTGATAGCGGACTTGATCTGCTTCTACCATCCAATCCACATCTACCACATCTGGAGTGTTTCTAAGAATGTTTTGAAGAGCATTTGCAATTTCAATTTGACCTTCATACGCTGGCCCATATACCTCTGCAACAATAGTTGATAACACTGGGGGACCAGGTGGCACCTCTACCAACTTCACATTAGCATTAAACTGTGATGCAATCTTCTGAATTTCTGGACGTAATTGTTTAACGATATCATGACTCTGCGCAGAGCGCGCTCCTTTATCAATTAAATTCACCTGAATATCAGCCATATTGCTCCCTCCTCTAAGATCGTAATGACGCACCAAACCGTTAAATGTTATCGGTGCAGAGGTACCAATATAATGCTGATAGTTGACCACCTCGGGTCGGGTAGCTAAATATTGACCTATTTCATTTGCTACCATAGCTGTGCGCTCAAGGGTAGTACCTTCTGGCATATCAATTACCACTTGGAATTCGTTTTTGTTGTCGAAGGGTAACATTTTTACCGCTACTGCATTGGTAAAAAATAAACTCATGGTACCTAATAACACAACAAAAGTGAGGCCTAAAAACAACCATCGCTTTGAATTACTTTCTAGTAGCGGACGCTCAATAGTGTTATATACCTTATAAATAAGAGTATCTTCAATGGGTTGTTCTGCTTTCTCTACGCTCCCCTTTTTGTCTTTTTCGCGAAGAAAAATATAGCCTAAATATGGTGTAATGGTTAAGGCAACAAATAAAGATAGTATCATGGCAATAGAAGCTCCAATCGGCATTGGTGCCATGTAAGGCCCCATTAACCCCGATACAAATGCCATTGGTAATACCGATGCAATAACTGTAAAAGTGGCTAAAATTGTAGGGTTTCCTACTTCGTTAATAGCATATAACGCAGCTTGTTTAAAAGGCAAGCGTTTCATTTTGAAATGCCTGTGCATATTTTCTGCGATAATAATAGAGTCGTCTACAACGATTCCTGTAACAAACACCAAAGCAAATAAGGTAATTCTATTTAAGGTGTAGTCTAGCATATAATAGCTTAACAAGGTTAACGCAAAAGTAATAGGAACCGATAAAAACACAACTAATCCTCCACGCCAACCCATTGCCAACATAACAACAAAAGTTACTGCTATAATAGAACCAATCAAATGGAGTAACAATTCAGATACTTTATGCGATGCTGTTTCTCCGTAATTTCTAGTAACTTCTACATGTACTTCATTGGGAAGTAATGTGGTTCTTAAATGAGCTACTTTGGCTAAAATAACTTCAGCGATTTTCATCGCATCTGCTCCCTTGCGTTTTGCAATTGATAAGGTTACTGCAGGATAATTCGATGGGTAGGGCGTTGCCTTTTCACTTCCTTTTCCAAAGCCTAACGACACATAATTCTGAGGAATCTCTGGCCCGTCGATAATTTGAGCAATTTGTTTTAGATATACCGGCTGATCTTGGGTAACCCCAACCACAAGGTTTTCTACATCGCTTACACTACTTAAAAAACTTCCTGTAGTGACTAAAAATTCTGTGTCTTTTTTATCAAAACTCCCCGAAGATAGTTGCGCATTGTTCGCTTGAATCATTTTAGAAACACTCAAAAAACCTAAGCCTGCTTCAGCTAACTTATCTGTATCAAGCACAACGCTTAACTGACGATTTCTGCCTCCTATTTTATGAGTAATCGCCACGTCGTTTACTTTTTTAAGTTCGCTTTCGAGCTCTAAAGCAACTTGTCCTAATTGATAATCATCATACGAATCACTCCAAAGCGTTAACCCTAACATAGGAACATCGTCAATAGCCCTTGTTTTTACCAAAGGAAAAGTAACTCCCTTAGGCATCTGATCCATATGCTTATTAATTTCGTTGTAGAGTTTTACAAAAGAGCGTTCAATATCTTCGCCTACATAAAACTGTACAATTACCATCCCTTGCTCTCGCATTGAAGTAGAATACACATACTCTACTCCTTTAATGTTTGCAATTATCTTTTCTAGAGGCTTAATAACTCTAGATTCTACTTCCTTAGGACTTGCTCCTGGGTATCCTACAAAAATATCTGCCATGGGCACATCAATCTGTGGTTCTTCCTCACGTGGAATCAAAAAGGAACTATAGACACCAATGACCATAAAAACAATCATTAAGAGTATCGTAAGTTTAGACCCTATAAATACTTTGGCGATTTTACCCGCTACACCTTCTTTCATTTTGTTAAATTTTAATCCTGTTGAACAGTTATGCTAACACCATTATATAATTTTCCTTCTGCAGCAACGATATACGATTCTCCATCGGCCAACCCAGACAATACCTCTACTGAGGTTCCTTGAGTTTTTCCCAAACGTAACCATCTTAATAAGGCTGTGTTTTGTTGACTCACTGTGTACACTCCTTGAAGTTGTCCCTGGGTTACAATTGCACTCTTTGGAATGTATACCGGAGAGGTGACTTGGAATCGACCCACAGGAAACTGAACATTGACAAACATTCCCGAACGAATGGCTAATTCTGATTTTTGTACTGAAATCTTCACCAAAAATTGTCCGCCCGAATGGATGGCCGAAGGACTTACTTCTACTACCTTACCCTTAAGTGACGCATGGATTGCTTTTACAAAAACAGCAACCTCTTGGTCTACCTTAATCTTCGAAATCTGGGTTTCTGGAACTCGAGTGATTACCTCAAATTCATTGGGTGCTTCAAGAGTAAATAATGGGACTCCTGGCTTAGCTAAATCACCTTCTGAAATTGTTCTACTCGTAACAACACCACTAAATGGTGCTTTAATATGTGTATACTCAAATTGTGACTCTACTTCTTTTTTTAAGTATTGAGCAGCTTCTAATCGGGCTTTTGCCATTTGATAACGCGTCGTCATATCATCAAACTCTTTTTGCGTTGCGCTCTTACTTTCCACTAAACTTTTAAAACGTTGGAAGTCTTTTTCTGCATTTACAAAAGCAACCTTTGCCTCTGTAATACCCGCTTGTACTTGTGCCAATTTTGCTTCTAAATCGGCATTTTGCAATCTTAACAACACCGCTCCTTTTTCTACCCTATCTCCAGTATTTGCTAAGGTCTTCGTTACATATCCCATAATACGTGTACTTAGTGTGGTGCTTTTAGCGGCCTGAAGTGTTCCACTTACCGCTAAGTAGGGCGCAGTTCCATTGGGTAAAGCTTTCGCTACAACAACTGGTACAGCGGGTTTGTCTTGTACTGCTGATGAGGTCTTAGACCCACAACTAAAAAGTGTGATAGCACTCATAATACCTACTGTTATTTTGATACTATATTTCATGATTGATTTATTCTTGAGTTAAAAAGTTAATGTAATATTGAGCGTAATTGACCTCATATATGGCCTGATAATATGCCAATTGCCGTTGTGCATACTGAGCTTCTGCAGCTAATAAATCTGCTGTTTTTTCTAGTCCTTCCCTAAAGCGATTTGTTCTAATTCTCAAGGATTCTTTAGCTTGTTGTAAGGCTAATACTCCAAGGCTATATGCATGCTCTGCATCGGTAAGCATACGCTTTACTTTGTTAAATTCTAAGGTGCTTTTAGATCGGTATTGATCGTATTCTAACTTGGCTTTTTCAAAAGCTGCCTTGCTCTTTTGAGTTTTTCCAATTCGTTTTGATCCTTCAAAAAGCGACCAGCTCAATTGAGCTCCAACAACATATCCACTTGCACCTCCTTTAAAGAGGGTGTCATCATAAAGTTCGTAACTTCCAAAAGCGTTTAACTTGGGTAAAAAACTCATTTTATCGGAAGTATACATTGCTTTATAAGCATCGGTTGCCTTTGCCATTGCTTTGATATCGGCTCTGTTTTCTGTGAACTGTATAGACGCTTCTAATTCAATATGTTTATAAAGACTATCTGCCGGTTTATAAAGCACATCTAATGTGTTTCCCATTAAAAATGACATATAATCTGATGTGTTTTGCACTGCACTTTTTGCAGCTTGCAATTGGTTTTGAATCTCATTGAGTCGAAGCTCAACTAAGAGTACATCAGCTCGCTGTACATATCCCTTTTCAAAATTTTGACTAACCAATTTTAAATTCTCTGCTGCGGCTACAGCCGTTTTTTCTAAAACCTCAACCCCTTTGTAGGCTAGCTGAAGCTTCATATAAGTAGTGTGTACTTCAAACCTTAAGTAGTTTGTGGTTCGTTGCGATTGTAAAGACTTGGCTTCCAAAGTGGCTTTTGCTGCTTTACGTTGATATAATCCATTGAAATTCAGTATCGGCTGTGAAACCTGAATAAGGGTGGCCACATTTTGAGTAGTACTAGGAGTATTCAACAAACTTGGATTAAAATCGTTGGGGGTAAGAATCCCTTGATTGAGTTTTGATCCAAAGGCCATTAATGGATTGGTCGTTTGTATTGCGGTATGACTTGCCGTTATACTCGGTAAATACAATGCATTGGTCTGGTTGAATAATGCCTTTGCTTCTTTAACTTCTTGCTGCGAAATTTTAAGACTTAAATTTCGATCAGCGATCTTAGATAACACCTCTTCTTTACGCAATAACACCACCTCCTGGGCAACGATGGCGCTTGTAAAAAAGAAGAGTATACTAATCGATAAATAGATGCGAATGTTCATGTACTGTTTGTTTTACTTCACAAAAGTACAGTCTCGATTTCACCCTATCGGTAACATTTGTTACCTAAGAAAATGCTGTAGCATTTAGCTTAGGTATAATTTTCAAGCAAAGAAAGCAGTTGATGTTTTGGAACCACCCCCGATTGTCGCCAAAGTTGTTTTCCTTTTTTAAAGAGGAGTAGAGTTGGCACTCCTTGAACTTGATAGCTAGCCGCCAGTTGTTGGTTTTTATCTACATCTATCTTTAAAATGGTAACCTTGTCTTCTAGCGCTGCTTTGACTTCACTCAAAATAGGATTCATCGTCTTACATGGGCCACACCAGGTCGCAAAAAAATCGACTAAAACAGGTTTATCTTGTTGTATGATTTCAGCATAGGTCATGATTATAAAGCTACTACGTTGATACTATTTCTAAACAATTTTATTTTATGTTCGTTTTCTAGTTTTTTTAATAAACGAGAAACTACTACACGGGAAGTATGAAGATCTTCAGCAATTTGACTGTGGGTAATGTGCAAAACATCATCTTGTGTAACCATAGCCTTGTCTTTAAGGTACTTAAAGATTCGTTCATCCATCTTTAAAAAAGCAATGGTATCAATGGCTTCTAACAGTTCGTCTAAACGGTTATGATAACTCTGAAGGATAAAACTTTGCCAACTCGAATAGGTGCTTAACCAGGTTGCCATATGTTCTTTTGGCAGTAGAAGTAAAGATACATCGGTTTCTGCAACTGCTCGTATTTTACTCTTGGTTTGCCCCATACAACACGATAGTGTCATAGCACAAGTATCTCCTTTTTCTAAATAATACAAGACCAATTCATCGCCTTGTTCATCTTCTCTCAAGATTTTAATGGCGCCTTTAATTAATAAAGGCATGGATTTGATATAATCGCCTATTTCAATAATGGTGCTGTTTGCTTTAAACTCTTTATAAATACCAATCTCCTGAATTTCGTTACGGAGGGCTTCTTCAAAAAGATATCCAAAACTAAGATCAAACGTACTATCCATGTCGCATTACTTTCTTAACTGGACTAAAGTTAGTAAAATCGAAATATTTGACCTCTAAAAGTTTACATTTAAAAGATCACCACTCAACTGAAGCAATTGTAACTCAGTAAGCTTCGCATCAAAACGCGCATTATTTAGGGCGGTCTTCGCATTTAACAAGTTTATTTGTGCTTGTCTAAACTCTAATGAGGTTACCTGAGCCAACTTATATTGTTCTTCGGTTCGCTTAAAGTTGTTCTCATTTGTTTCTACATTCTTCTCTTGAGCGCTTAGAATATACAATTGATTTAAATAGGTTTCCCATCGATTCATCAAGGTGTTTTCTAATGTATCTTCTTGCTGTCTTTTTAAAACCTCTTGATTTTCTATTGCAATTTTTGCATTTGCAATTCTTGTTTTGGTTGCTCCTCCATCAAATAGATTCCATGTAAGGTTTATCCCTGCATTAATTCCTGTAGACTGAGAACCTGCCAGGAATGATGTAGCTGGGTTATCGCTTTGGTTCCAACTATACGAAGAAGTAAATCCTGCTCTAGGTAAATACTGTGCTTTATTTACTTTTAAGTTTAACTTACTAATGGCTAAATTCTTTTCGTTTTGCTGTAAGAGCACATTGTTTGCTTTTGCTTTAGCAAGTAGGTCGTCTATGGCATACACCCCTGTAAAACTCACTTCTGTTTCTACACTGTAATTGATGTTGGTGTTTACCCCTAAAACAATATTCAAATCACGTTTTGCATTGGCTAATAACTGTCTGTTATTAATTAATGCTATGCTATCGTTATTCACATCTACTTCTGCGTTAAGTAATTCTAGCTTGGTGGTTTGTCCGAATTGAAATTGATATTCTGCTCTCTTTAAACGTTCTTTGGAAATGGCTAAGGTCTGTTCTACATTTTTGGTGTTTTCTGCCAATCGAGCAATTTGAAAATACACCGAAAACAATTGCACATAGGTATTCTCAATGGTTTCTCTTGCTTGAAGTTCACTAAGATTATAGGTTGTTTTCAGCTGTTCGTAATTGTATTTACGCCCTAAACCATCAAACAAGGTATAGTTTAGGTTAATTGAAGCATTATACCTTTTGGTTTCTGCTCCATCGATTGAAATCGAGCTTCCATCTTGTCGAGTAGCGGTTTGATTACTTTTGTTGTAATCTGCACCCGCCGACGAAGTTACTGTTGGCAAGAAATTGTTGTTAAAAATACTCGCATTATTTTTAGAGATCTCTAAATTATTGGTCGCTATTTGAACGCCATAATTATTCTCTAAAGCAATTTTGAGTGCTTCGTTTTTGGTTAATATTTTTTGCGAAAATGCAACAAGTGTACATCCGAAAAATACGATAATACTTAACTTATATTTAGTGTTCATCGTTGTTTGATTTTGATTCTATAATAGCACGTTCTACTTCTTCTTTGCTTACTTCACCTCCTACTTTCAACCATTTAATATTTACTTTTATTTGATTGGAAACAGAAAGTAATAAAGGCAACATGACTAGGGTTAATAAGGTTGCAATACCAATTCCATATGAAATTGAAATCGCCATTGGCTTTAAGAATTGTGCTTGTCTACTTTTCTCTAATAATAATGGCGCTAGACCTGCAATAGTGGTTATAGAGGTTAATAAAATCGCTCTAAAACGCGACTGCCCTGCTCTAATTAAGGCTTCATCAAAAGTCATCCCCTCTTTAAGGTAGCTGTTGAACTTTCCAATAAGCACAAGGCCATCGTTAACCATAATACCGATTAAGGCAATGATTCCTAACCACGATAAAATTCCAATTGGGAATCCATGAATATAATGCCCCCAAACAATACCAATCATACTAAAAGGAATCATTAAGATTAATAAAATGGGTTGACTATACGACCTAAATGTAAAAGCAATGGTCATATAAATTAAGATCAAAATAATGGGGCCTACTAGTTTAACAGAGTTTGTTGTTTTATTAGCTTCTCTATTCTGTCCTTCATACAAGGGAGCTACGGATGGGTATTTAGCTGTAATCTTAGGCATGATATTCGCCTTGATATCCTCTAAAATTTCGGTAGCACTTTCCCCAGGGTTTTTCATGTCGGCAGTAATCTGAATCTCACGTTTACCACTCAAGTGATTGATGGCAATATCTCCTCGTTCGATTTCATATGTTGCAATTTCCGAGAAAGGAATTCGAGCTCCCGTAGGGGTTAGAATTCTCATATCGTCTAGGTCTTTAATAGACGAACGGTCTTTCTTGTCGTAACGTACCCAGACCTTAATTTCGTCTTGCCCACGTTGAAATCGCTGTGCTTGAAAACCAAAAAATCCATATCGTACTTGCGCCATAATAGCTTGTAAGTTTAGCCCAAGCACATAAGCGTTGTCTTTCAGTTGTATTTTAATTTCTTTGATTCCAGCCGGATCGTTATCGGCAACATCTTTTAACAAAGCATTGTTCTCCAATACTTCTTTTAACTCTTGCTTGGCAAGTTTAAGCTCTTGAATATTGTTTCCTAATAGTGAAACGGCTACCGGACTTCCTCCGAAATTTCCTCCAGAACCAAAGGTTAAACTCTCTACACCATATACTTTTCCAACTTGGGCACGAATGGCATTGGTAATTTCTGGTGAGGAAAAATCTCTCGATTCTCCTGGTAATAGGTTTACTGTTAAGGTTGCATTAGAGGTTCCAGGGCCAACACGTTTAATAACATTCTGAACAACGGGTTCATTATCGGTTTGCTTGGCTGTATATTCCTTATTTACCACCCATACTTTATCTTCTATAGAGGAGATAATAGAGTCGGTAATAACTTCATTGGTTCCTTGTGGCATGGCCAAAGAAATCTGGATTCTATCACTTGCAATTGACGGGAAAAATGAGGTACGTACAATACCTCCACCAATAGCACCAATACTAATGACTAGAAGAACTACTGGAATGGAGAATGCAAATATTTTATTCTTTAATGAAAATCGTAAAAAGGGCACAAAATAATTATCTCTCACTTTTGTCAAAGCCCCATCGGCTTTTTCATTCACACGATTAAAAAAGCGATCGAGTTTGTTCTTTTTCTTTCCTCCTTCTTCACGTTTTCTGCTCAAAGCCTTTGAATGGGCAATATGCGCAGGAAGTATAATTAAGGCTTCAATTAAAGACACCGACAAGGTTAATAATACAATGGTAGATACTTCTCCAAAAAAGCTTCCAATACGTCCGTCTACAAAAAAGAAGGTTGAAAAGGCAATGATCGTAGTTAAAATAGCCGATACAATTGGAGGAATAACTTCCATTGTTCCATCGATGGCTGCTTGTATTCTCGTTTTTCCTTTATCGTAGTAATGATGATAGATGTTTTCTCCAATAACAATACCATCATCTACCAAAATACCAATTACGATAATCATACCAAATAATGAAAGTACGTTGATAGTTACCCCAAGCTGTGCAGCAAAAATAAACATTCCAAAAAAGGCAATGGGTAATCCTGCGGCTACCCAAAAAGCCAATCGAACATTTAAAAATAAGGCCAAGAAAAAGAGTACTAGTAAAATACCAACAATACCGTTTTCAATTAATAATTGTGTTCTTTGATTTAGGGTGATGGATGCATCGCTAGACACATTAATCTGAACATTTTGTTGTTCTTGATTAAACTGGTTGATGTATTCTTTAATCTTATCTGCCGATGAAATTAAATCTTCGTTATTGGTATTACTCACCGTTACGTTTACCGCTAAATTTCCGTTGTAATAGAGTCGGTCTGGATTTTCGTTCCAAATATCTTTTACTGAAGCAACATCCTTTAATCTAATAATGGTTCCATTCGCTTGCGTTCTTACAATAATATTTTGCAATTCATCACCGTAATACGATCGGTTACTGGCGCGAATCAAATAATTCTCTTGAGTGGTTTTAATATTTCCTCCCGTAATTAAAATATTTGCATTTCGAACGGCATTGGCCACTTCTGTAAACGACAAGTTATAGGCTCGTAAATCATTTTCTCGAAGTGCAATTTCTATTTCTTCAGCAGGAAAACCAGAAATGGCAACCTGAGAAATCCCGTCGATTCCTCGAAGGTCGTTTTCTACAATTCGAGCATATTCTTTGAGGGTTTTTAACGATAAGCCTTCACCACTAATGGTAAAGCTAATGGTGGGTCGAACGCTTTCAACTTTAGCAATTACAGCCGGCTCCATTCCCGAAGGAAACGATGGAACTCGATCTACTGCATTTTTAACATCAGACAATACTACATCGATGTTTTTCCCTTTTTCTACCTCAACACTCACGGTTGCTGAGTTTTCTCTAGATACCGAAGTTACGCGCTCTACACCGACAATTCCTTTTAAATTGTCTTCAATTTTTAAGACTACTCCTTCTTCCATTTCCTCTGGAGAAGCTCCAGGATAAGCAAGACTTATGGTAATGAGTTGTGAGTCTACCAGTGGAAAAAACGAGGACTTCATACTCAAAGCCCCAATTAAACCAAAAGCAATAAAGGCTAGGATAGAAACATTAACCGCAACAGGATACTTTATAAAATAACTAATGATTTTTTTCATGACCTATTTGTTGTTTTGGTTCACTGTCATTCCATCATATGCTCCTGGAACAGGTTGTGAAAGTAATTGTGCCTTGTTAGGAATACCTTTAACCACAACAGTCTCGGCATTAAAATACACAGGATCTATAGTAATTAAGTTTAAAACGGTATCGTTAACCACATATACTTTGGAGTTGTCTACCAATAACTTTCTTGAAATTTCATAGGCATCTTTTTCAGATTTACCAATGAGGTCTGCCTCTAAATACATCCCTTCTTTAAGCGCTTTATCTGACACTTGAATGAACACTTTTACCGTTTGAGATACCTGATCTACTTTTCCATTAATTCGAATAACTTTACCCATAAAACTTTTAGTTCTTTCAAGGTTGTATAAAGTCACCGTATTACCTTCTTTAAGTAAGTCTGCATACGATGTGTTTACCGCAACTTCCATTTCATAAACAGAGGGATCGATAAATTCTCCTAACTTTTGTCCAGGGCGCACTAAAGTTCCTGCATTAACCAGTCCTTCGGTTAATACTCCTGTAAATGGTGCAGTAATTGTGTATTTGCTTAACTTAATTTCTAAGTTTTTAACATTGTAATAGCTTGTGGTAATACCTCTGCTTGAAATAAAATAACGCTCTTTATCAGAAGCAAATGATGGAAGCTTAGGTGTAGGAGCATTCATTTTAAACGACTTAATATAAGCTTCCCACTTAGGGAATTCAGACGGATAGTCTAATCCAATATCGGGCATTACTGCTGTAATTAAGTTAAATAGATTGCTTTTTTGCGACTGTATGCTTGCATAAAACTCATCGCTATTAATGGTCAATAACGATTGTCCTTTTGTAAACGATGTTCCTGTTTTAAAAGGTTTAACACCGGGCTCTAACAAGCCTTGAACTTCAGAAAAAAGTTCAATTTTATTTTTAGCTACTAGGATACCACTAGCGGTTAAAATAATGGGGATTTCTGTGTTGTTTACCTCTTCTGTAAATACGGTTTTTACAATTTTAGCAAAGGTTCGCTTTGGTTTTTGATTGCTGTCAATCATGTATTTTGCTAAAAAGAGTGATCCTGCGATAGCAATAATTCCAAGAAATGCAAGTACTAATTTTCTCATGAGTTTGTGGTTAGTGTTATTGATTGTGATGTGTTAAGTTCGATTGAATTTTTTGTAAAGTGCTTATGGCTTGTTGTTTCTGTTCTTCTGAAATACCATCCTCCATAATAGAAATGATATGCTGAATAATAGGTCTAGCCTTTAAAAAGAGGGCTTTTCCAGTTGCTGTGATGTATACATTGTTGATGCGTTTGTCTTGTATGCTTTGTTCTCTTCGGATATACTTTTTTCGCTCCATTTTGGTAAGCATGCGCGTAAGCGACGATTTATCGCGTAGCGTTAAAAAAGCCAATTCGTTCTGATTAAGCCCATCATTGTCGTGTAAACGCTTGAGTACAATAACCTGCTCTTTGGTTAAATCTAGTCCTGCTTCTTTAATACATTCTTGTAAGTGATAGTCTACGGCCTTCACCGTACGTTCTATCCAAGGAGCAACAGAAGCTTCAAAATTGATATGTATAGATTTACTTTTCACCCTGCAAAAGTACACAAGCTTAAAACTAGTTGCATAGACAACTATTTAAATTTTTGTTAAAAAAACACCTGCCTGTTGAGTTCAATATTTAGGCCATACCTACGTTATTCTAGCATGATGTAATGGAGCAAAAACCAATGAATACCCAAGAATACTCCTAAGTTTTTAGCATCTTTGTGAAACCAATCAATTGTTAATGTCATCTGAGCACAAGTATCATAGTACGATCTATACATCGGTCTCTGAAATCCCAGCAGCAGCACTCACTTTGGGAAAAACACGAGGAACGGTCTATTTTTCGAAAGCTTACTTAAGTGCCTTAGAACAGCACAACCCGCATTTATCTTTTTACTATCTCGTAGTTAACTATGAGCAAACCCCTGTAGCCTTTGTTAATCTACAAGTGGTTGATTTTTATGTGGATGCACTGCAGAACGACCTTCAAAAATTACTGGAAAGCGCCACCCGTCTGGCTAGAAAAATAGGACTATTACCTAGAAATAATCGCTTAAAAATGCTGGTTTGTGGCAATGTATTTGTGAGTGGAGAACACGGTATTCTATTAGCTGAAGAACAGCCTAAGAAAAAGGTCTTAGAGGCTATTATTACAGCCATACATAGATTTACTGAACAAGGTCGTTTTGGTGAACGTATTGCTATTTCATTGCTTAAAGATTTTGAAGAAGACTCGTTAACCATCACTAAAAAACTTGTAGACCTCAAGTATTCTTCTTTTAATGTAGAGCCTAATATGGTTTTATACATTCAGGATCATTGGCACGAGTTCGATGATTATCTCAATACCTTAAAAACAAAGTTTAGAGTCAAAGCTCGAAAAGCCTTGCAGTTAAGTCAGAACATTAGAATCGAAGAAGTAACAGCAGACACCATAGAGGAGCAATTGCCTATTATGACCTTACTCTACAAAAGTGTTGCCTCAAAGTCTGATTTTAATCTGGGTGACTTTAACCTCAATACCTATAAGGAACTCAAAAAACAATTGGGTGAGCACTACATTCTTAATACATTTTGGCTCAACCAAAAGCTCGTTGGTTTTATGTCGGGTGTAGTCTATAAAGACACGTTAGACGCGCATTTTGTGGGCATAGATTATGAACTCAATAAATCGCATGCAATTTATCAACGCATGTTGTATGAATACATTCGTATCGCTATTCATAAAAAAGCAACTTCGGTAAACTTTGGGAGAACCGCAAGTGAAATTAAAAGCTCTGTTGGGGCTACACCCGAGCATCTCACTATTTATGTTAGACACCAAAAATCGATCGCAAATAAAATATTAAAGTTATTTTTGCTTAAAATACAAGCGACTCCTTTTCATCAAAAATATCCGTTTAAAAAACACAAAACCACTTGAAAAACATACAAGAACTCATTGCCATTTTAACCCTGGAGGACATTGGTAACAACACCTTTGTTGGAGAAAGCAAAACAATAGGAAGTCCAAACGTATTTGGAGGTCAGGTATTGGCTCAAGCACTACATGCAGCCTACAATACTATTAGCAACAATCGTATTGTTCACTCGCTCCACTCCTATTTTTTAGAGCCAGGAAATCTAGAAATTCCAATAGAATTTAAAGTAGACATTATGCGCGATGGTGGGAGTTTTTCAACGCGAAGAGTAACTGCAGTACAAAAAGACAAAACCATTTTTCTATTAGCAGCATCGTTTCATAAAATTGAAAAAGGGCACGAACATCAAGTAGCGGCAAATGCTTCGTTAAAACAACCTGAAGAATTATTGAGTTGGGACGATATGGTAGAAAAATACGGTGCATTTTTACCTTCAAAAATGAAAGCCTTTTTAAGCCTAGAACGCCCTATAGAATTTAAACCTGTAAGTATTATGAATCCTGCGGAAGGGAAAGATTATGCCCCCGTAGAAGAGGTTTGGTTTCGTTTAAAAGGCGATCCAGGAAAATTGTCTTTACCGCTTAAACAGCAGATTCTTACCTATATCTCCGATTATAATATTCTTAATGCTGCCCTACGCCCCAACGCCAGTGTTGCTAATTTTGGGAACACCCAAATGGCTAGTTTAGACCACTCTATGTGGTTTTCTCGTGATTTTGAATACGATGATTGGATGTTGTTTTCTGCAGTATCACCATCGACTTATGGTGCCCGTGGACTCGCTACTGGAAATATTTTTACCCGTGAAGGTAAACTTATTGCCACGGTAGCACAAGAAGGATTGTTAAGACCTAAAAACTAAAGCATGTCAGCAATAAGCTATGTATTATCTGTAAATGGATTGCTCTTTTTAATGAGCATTGTTTTCTACTATTTTCCACCAAAAAAAATTAATAAGCTCTATGGTTACAGAACCTATAGAACGATGAGCAACGATCGTATTTGGAAAGAAGCCAATTCCACTTTTAATCTTTCATTACTAAAATTTTCGGGTATAGGTTTTGCTGCCGCAATGCTTATTGCCTTTGTTCTCCCAGGACTCATACAGTCTTGGGTACCTATGCTGATTTTAAGTATTACGTTAATTGTAAGTATTTATACCACCGAGAAAACCCTGAATGCTTCGTATGATAGCGATGGGAAAGCCCTAAAAAAGAACCGTAAAAAATAACTTAAAAAAGAGTTTCTAAAATCGCTAAAGATTTCGGTTTTCGAAACCCTTCTAGGTGAAGTTGATAATATCGGATTAAAATATCTAAGACCAACTGTCTTTCTTTTTTATGGAAACTAAGCGTAGCTCCTGACTCAAAAGATTGCTGTATTAATTTCGAAAATTGGATTAGCGCATTTCCTGAAATACTATCGGTACTCACTGCTCGAGAGGTAAACGTTCCTTCTAATAAATCAAACCGATTCGTATGTTTATCAGATACATCTGGGTAGAACCCTAAATAACTGGTGAGGTTTATCAAAAAAATCAAATGAAAATTAGCTACCTGGTCGTGGTTTTCTAACCAGATAATCCCCTGTTCAATAAACTCATATAGCGCCTCATTAGCCTCTTCTTCTTGAATGCAATTCGATAAAATTTCTGACAAAAACATAACGATAGACTGTTTTACCATAGAGGTGTACATACTGGTACAGGGAGTCGCAATATGGACTTCTTTTAAGGTGTGTAAATTCTGATTGTTTTTGTGATTTGCGACAATGGTAAGCAACGAAAGTGGCTGAAAATACGCTGCTTTAATTCCTCCCTTTTTGGCTTTTAATACGCCACGAACTAGGTATGATTTTAACCCTTCTGATGCCGTAAAAAGTCGGACAATTAAACTGGTATCACTGTATTTTAGCACATGAAGCACAACGGCTTTGGTATGAACAACACTCATTAGTTTACTATCGCTATTTTAGTCACCGAGGTTTGAGAAGCATCTTCATTAGAGAGTAATACAATATATACCCCAGACGCTACCGGATTTCCCGCTAAGTTCTTTTTATTCCACACTACTTTACCTCCCTGAACTTCCTGTCCTTCAATAACATTTGTTTCGTATACCAATTTTCCTGATACATCCAAAATTTTCACATTGGTTCCCTTGGGCAAGTGTGTTCCATTACGTCCGTCAATAGTAACCGTAGCATGTTGGGTTAATGCTGGATTCGGATAGGCATAGACTTCGCCTAGCGTTTCTCCAAAAGGCGAGACCTTACTGTTATAAGCCACGATTCCTTTATCTGTAGCAAAATACACTTTGCCAGTAGTATCATCTACGCTAATGTTTAGGATTTTATTCGATGGTAGTGGGGAGTTTTGCTTACTAAAATTCGCTAGAGTGCGTTGTCCACTCGGATTCGTATAGGTTACACCGCCATTATCGGTTCCAAACCACTTGTTATTAGCCCCGTCAATAGCAATGGTATTTACGGTTTGATCTCCTAAAAGTTTTTTAGCAATACCATCTTCTTCTATAATTACAGGTGATGCATCAATAACTTCAGCATCAAAAACACTTGCAGCATTATAAAACACGACTAAGCCAGATAGGGTTCCTATCCAAACACGATTATTGCCATCAACAGCTACTGTTCTAACATTAGCGTTGGGTAAACTTCCTCGGGTGGGAGTTGTGGTGAGGGCTCTCTTTCGATCGCCACTTTCATTATACACTAGCAACCCATCTCCACGCGATCCTATCCAAACGGTATTGGAGTTGTCTATTGCAATGCTTGTCAATCCAAAAGCATTCAACTCTTTAATGCTACTGATATCATAAGCGCTAAAACTTCCGCTGCTAGTCTGTTTTTTTAACTCTTGAGAAGTCCCAATATTAGTCATCCACAAATTCCCTTGACGATCAAAAACACTACTACTTACCCTAACCGAAGCTCTTGTGGGATCGGAGGGTACGATATCTTCTAAACCACTATTGAGGTGATTGTAAAAGGCTGAAACCGCATCGTTTTCAATAGTAATCAACCCTGCCGTGGCAATAGTATTAACATTCTGAGTATCGTTAAAAGCACTTATATAGGCTTTCGCTGGATTTTGAGGATCTAGTGTTACCGACACTAAATCGGGAAAGGGCGTGGAAGTGGAATAGGGTATTGTAATCCATTGTTCGCCGTTGTAATGACTAATTCCTTTTGTGTTTTCTAGCGGTGCAAAAGTAAGACTATACCCACCATACACTACCCACAAATGTTCATCTTGGGCTGTTAAAGAAAATACCGCATTTGAGAAGGGACCTTCGGGGTGGATTTCTAAAAATGATGGGGGTGAAAATCCATTTCCTGATAAAATACCGAGATTTTGAGTCCCTAAAAAAACTTGATTCGCATCTGCAAAACTAGTGTTTAGGCGGTAATTTAAATTGGATGAAGCCTGCCCTGAACCCACTTCGAGTAAACTAGTATCTAGTATCGAATAGGAGGCGTTCATTGAAATTGCCAAATGATTCGCAGCACTTTTTACATCGGTGATATTTTGAAGGTAGTCTCTTTGTAAACGTAACCCTGCCGTTGAAATTTCAAAAAGCCCGGTATTTAGAATGGTGAATAAGCGGTTATTGAATGTCGTGATATGTGTAAAATTTCCAGTAAATAGTTGTTGCCAAGCATTAAAATCGATGAGGTTGGTGGCTGTAACATCTGCTTTATACACCCCATTCTCTGTTGCTGCATACAATTCGTTATTAAAGAGGGCTGTTTGTTGAATTCGAAGAGCAGAAGAACCCGCTCCTATAAAATAAGTATCTCCAAATTCTAAGCGTTCGATATCATAAACTACTATAGCAAAAGGTGTCGCAAGGTATAGGGTATTGTTGAAGGCTGAAATATGATTGATGCTCTTTTCTCCAGCTTGATTAAAACTAACAATATCTGCAGAAATAGTAATATTCCCATTAGCGTCTACAACCTCTACTAATCCATTTTGATAGCCAATAACTAAGCGATCGGTTGGCTCATGATAAAAGAAAGAGGAGGTGGTTTCTCCAGAAAGACCATTAATCGATGAAAGTTTTGAGATTTCTTGCGAGTTTAAATCATATTGAAAGATTCCATTATCTGAAAGTGCATACAGTTGGTCTGATACTTTGATAATGTCTTTGACATTATTGTAAGAAAAAAAGTCTTCCCAGGAGTCACTATAGTCCACCTGAGCAAAGACCATACAACTAAAAAGCGTATAAAATAAACTAAGCCATTTTTTCATGAAGCGATACTGGGATCAAAATACGGTATACATTGCTAAAATAACGAGAAAACCTATACATTAGTACAAAAATGAAAGCGAATCTATGAGTCTTGAAATCGAGCGAAAATTTTTAGTCGTTGACCCCAGCTTTAAAACCCAAGCGTATGCTAAAAAGTATACCAAACAAGTGTATCTGAGTACCGACCCTAATCGAACAGTGCGTATTCGTATCCAAGAATCTAAGGGGTATATCACAATAAAAGGGGCATCATCAGCAAACGGAACGACACGTTTTGAGTGGGAAAAAGAACTCTCCTTAGCAGAGGCCACACAATTGTGCTTACTTTCTGAAGATCCACCCATAGAAAAAATTCGATTTTATATAACATCAGGAAAACACACCTTTGAAGTCGACGAGTTTATGGGGGTAAATAAGGGTTTGGTTATGGCGGAGATAGAATTATCTAATGCCGAGGAACAGTTTGAAAGACCACATTGGCTGGGCGAAGAGGTTACTGGAGATCCACGCTATTTTAATGCCTCCCTTTCAAAAACTCCTTTTACAGACTGGAATAACTAAAAAAACCTTAGACAAAGTCTAAGGTTTATAATAAAGCCTACCCCCTAAAATAAGATTTATTAGTGTTGTGGTTTAACCCAACAACACCACAAATATAATTTTTTTTGAATGATTTCAAAGTGATTAAAAAAAAATTATCGCTTTTAGCTTAAATTAATGCGTAAATCACATAGAAATGGCTAGCGCTGCCAAGCAATACAAATACATGAAATATTGCGTGATTCATTGGAATTTTTTTAAATGAATATAAAATGGCTCCAACGGTATAAAAGACACCTCCCAAAAATAAATAGTGTAAGCCTTCTGTAGCTAGGGTGCTCATTAAAGGCTTAATAGCAAACACAATTTGCCAGCCCATCAAAACATACATAATGGTTGATAAGGTATCGAACCTTCCAGTAAAAAATAATTTTAATATCACCCCAGTCAATGCAAAAGACCAGGCTAAGCCAAACAAGATATACCCTATTGTTGTAGGTAATACCACCAAACAAAATGGGGTATAAGACCCTGCTATTAACACATAAATGGCTGCATGATCAAAAATATTGAGTCTTCTTCTTAACCTATCCTTTTTTGCTGAATGGTAAAACGTAGATGCCGCATAGAGTACTATAAGACTGAGTCCGTATACGATAAAACTTAGCATTCCTTTAAAGGAATACCCTGTTGATTTTACCATTAAGAAAGGAAATGCAATAACACTCATTACTAGGCCAAAGCCATGCGTAATAATGTTTAAGGTTTCTTCGGTACGGCTATATCTATGTACGGGCTTTTTTGTCATAAGCTCTTTGGGTGTCTTTCATGTATAATGTATCGGTACTCAATTCTGCATAGATCATGTCAAAAGCCTCATCTTTAATCGCATCTAGATCCGCTAAAGTTTTTCCTTGAGTTTCTATAAATCGATGTTGTTTGACTCTAAAAACTCCTGGACCTCCCTTTAAAAAGTCCCAAGAGAAAAAACGCTTACCATCGTAGTAGGTTTGAGGAACTATAGGGATTTGATGTTCTATCGCTAAGCTAAACGCTCCTTTTTTGAAGGGACTCAAAATAACATCTTCGGTAGGCACGAGTCCTTCTGGGAAAATACCAATGCTAGTTCCATCGTGAAGTCGTTTTTTTGCCATTTCAAAAACACGTTTTCTACTTTTCGGATTGCTTCGATCGACCATAATCACCACTTTCTTGTAGAAAAAACCGAAAATTGGAATTTTAACCAACTCCATTTTTCCCACAAATACGATTGGATTTTTAGACAACACAATAAGAACAAAGGGATCTATAAAAGAAGCATGATTTGGACAAAACATATAACTTTTTGTCCTATCAAGTTCTTGTTCTTTGGTAACCTTCAGCCTAAAACCCATTCCATATACCAATACATATGCCCATGCACGAACTAGTTTCCAAAAGACAGGGTAATACGATTCTTTAGCTGTTAAAATCAATAAAAAAGGAGCCATGAGAAGTACTGTACTAATCATAAGGAGGTAAAACCACAGGCGCCACAACAGTAGAAAGGGAATTTTTACAACATTCATAAATGCGAATGTAGTAATATTCTTTTGTATGGTTGATTTTACTATTGAAATCTGTATTTTTGTTGCAGAAATTTAAGCAAATGTCTAGAATACTTACCGGAGTTCAAAGTACCGGAACCCCTCATTTAGGAAATTTATTAGGAGCCATACTCCCTGCTGTAACCATGGCAAATACTCCAGGAAATGAAGCGTTTTTGTTTATTGCAGATATGCATTCATTAACCCAAATTAAAGAGGGAGAAACGCTTAGAGAGAATACGTATAGTACTGCCGCAACTTGGCTAGCTTGTGGGCTCGACATTTCTAAAACGGTATTTTATAGACAAAGTGATATTCCAGAAGTTACAGAGCTTTCTTGGTATTTAAGCTGCTTTTTTCCATACCAACGATTAACTTTAGCGCATAGCTTCAAAGATAAGTCAGACCGTTTAGCCGATGTCAATGCAGGTTTATTTACCTACCCTATGCTAATGGCTGCCGATATTTTATTGTATGATGCTGAGATTGTTCCTGTTGGAAAAGATCAACTTCAGCACCTTGAAATTACGCGTGATGTTGCCAGTAGAATAAACAATAGTATTGGTGAAACCTTAGTCTTACCTCAAGCTAAAATTCAAGAACAAACAAAATTAGTTCCTGGTACCGATGGAGAAAAAATGAGCAAGTCTAGAGACAACATTATTAATATTTTCTTGCCCGATAAAAAATTGCGTAAGCAAATTATGAGTATTAAAACTGACAGCACTCCTCTAGAAGAACCCAAAAACCCAGATACAGATCATGTATTTGCTCTCTATAGTTTACTGGCCTCACCTGCTCAAATAACGGCAATGAGAGCAAACTATACAGGAGGGAATTATGGGTACGGACATGCTAAACAAGCCTTATATGAGCTTATTCTTGAGCAGTTTGCAGAGGTACGTTCGCGTTACCAATATTATATGGAACACACCGATGAAATTGATAAAGCCCTTTCGTTAGGTGCCGAAAAAGCAAGACTTGTAGCTAAAGACGTGTTACAACGTATTAGAACTAAAATAGGATATTAAAAAAAGCCACTTGATGCGGCTTTTTTTATGTGATACAAAACACGAACTATCCCCATTGGCAAACGATACCCCCCATAAGGGCTAATGTAACTACCCAATACCCAACGTTAATTAGAACGTATTGAAGCGATTTTCGTTCAAACATTGCCTGAATAGCAAGTACAGGAAGTATAAGAAATACCCCTCCTAAAGCACCGTGTAATGCACCGTGTCTAAAGGTTCTAAAACGATCTCCATAGGTCTCCATAAAATTCTGAAAATAGACATAGGCATCGCCTTGTTGTTCAGCAAAACCAGGTTCTCCAAATAAGGTAGATTGCACTCCCATTTGATGAATTACTATAGTGTATAAAAAGGTTGCTAACATAAAGCTAAACACATAACTTAATACTAATATTAAGAGCATGTTCCCTCCTTGTAGCGATTCTTTGGTAAACCCTAGTTGTTTCATCCACGCTTTTTCAAAAAGCATAGGACCGTACCATAAAAAGCCCATGACCATAGGTACTAATGCCGCCAAGGCCACGATTAAAAAATTCATTTCCATATTTAAGTTGTTTTGGTTGAACTCAAATATATCAAATTAAATCGTTGAATATTAGTTTACTATCAAAAAAAAACGTGAAGAGTCTTTGGTTTTTTATTGGATTACCATAGATTTAGCAATCGCTTCCAATTCAAAAATAAATTCTCGTTTGTTAACCGAAGGTGCATAGGTAAACCCTTCAAATACCACTAGACGATTATTCTTTTTGTCTATGATAGCGTAGTTTAAAAACGGGCCCGCCATAAAATCGTTTTTCACTTCCCATTTCCCTCGTGTTTCGAAAGCGTTCTTATCTTTAAAACTTATTGGGTATGTGTGCGGTGTATATGCCAATTCTGTAATCATATACATCCCCTCTTTAGAGCCAGGAATGTACTTTTCGCCAATAGAATCTCTAATAATTGAAATATCTTCTGCAATAGTAATGGAGTCTTTTAAAGGTAGTGCATACACCAAAATATTGTTGGTTCCTGTACCTCGAGCAATTCCACTTTGCAAGTGTTGACGAAGCCATAAAAACTCACCGGTATCATCTACTGTTTTAAACTCCTCAGGAATAGTTAATGAGATCTTTAAATTCTTGAGTGTTTTGTACTGTGAATCATCTACTCGTTTTCTAGCAAAGTTATTTTGCACAAACTTGATATCGGAGTCTCTAAAGACCTTAATAATTTTTTGCTGATTGAGATTAATCAGCTTCACTAGATCTAGTCGATTTTTAGCAGATAGGTAAACGATGGTTTGTGGGTCTGAATATTTGTCGTATGAAACCGTAAATCTAGTGGTATCAGATTCTTCGATGATTAAAATGTTACGACTCATTTTCATCATTCTTGTAAAACCATTAGGCGCTACCTGAGATAAGCTCAAAGTAGTTTCTGGCTGAGGAAGTCCTACCATATATTTTCCTGCATGTGCTCTAATGGCATCTCCAACTTCACTTCCCCAAGTACTACTTTTGGTCACAACCATTACTTTATTAATCTTTCCAATAGAAGTGGGTAATATATATTTATCATTAGAACTACATGAGGCCATACAAACTACAAGCGATATTAACATCACAAAATTTTTCATCTCCTTAACTTTTAAATATTTTTAATTTGGTTCCTGGTTGAATACGCTTTGCACTCCAAATATTGTTCCACTTTTTAATTTGATCGATTGATACATCAGGAAACTTTTTGGCGATTGTCCAAAGAGAGTCTCCTTTTTGAACCACATAAATTGTAGCCTTGTTAGAATTTGGTGTTGTAGTCTTCTTATTCACAGAAACTTGCGCTAATTCTGCTTTGGTAATTTGTAGTTTTTTAGGATATACTGTTAAACGCTGACCAATACGAAGCCTGTTATTTCGCATTCCGTTCCATTTTTTTAAATCACTTACGCGAACTCCAAACTTTGTAGCGATCTTTCCTAAATAATCGCCACTTTTTACCCGATATCGAACACGCTTATCCATTTCGAAATACTGTGGTAAAGGCTTTTCGCGTTTCGCATCATCTGCATCGGCAAGGGCATATACTTCTTGTTCTGTATTTAAAAACGTAAGCATATAACTTTTTGGCAAATGCAAACTGTAATTTTTACCCGATATGTAAGGTATGATGTCTAATTTGTAGGTTGGATTTAAAAACGAAATGAGTTCTAAATCAATGCCTGTTTTTTCAACAATTTGATCAAAACTAACCGTACGCTTAATCAATACAGAATCTGTTTCGAAATAAAAAATTGGTGGTTTATTAGCCACTAAACCATGCTCTTTTGCATATTCAAACAAATACATAGTAGCATAAAACGCGGGTACATAACCTGCGGTTTCTTGTGGTAAAAAAGGTCTAATGTTCCAGTAATTTTTATAGCCTCCAGAACGTTTAATTGCTTTCGATACGTTTCCTGGACCAGAGTTATAGGCGGCTAGAGCTAAATCCCAATCGCCAAAAATGCGATACAAATCACTTAAATATCTACACGCTGCTATCGTAGCTTTAACAGGGTCTTGACGCTCATCTACATAAGAACTCACATTGAGATGGTACTGTTTACCGGTTTGATACATAAATTGCCATAAGCCTTTGGCACCCACTCGAGATCGCGCTCTTGGATCTAGAGCCGACTCAACAATAGCAAGATATTTCATTTCTAAAGGAATATCGTAGGCATCAAGGTGTTTTTCAAACATAGGAAAGTAATACTCCGCCTTCGCCATAAGGTTTGGGTAGTATTTACTTCGGTATTTAAGATATGATTTTATGACTTTTTCTAATGCCGGATTATAGGCCAAATGAAAAGGGGTTTTGGCATCGATATGTTGTAGTCGTTTCTTTAACACTGCTGTAGTTAACGATACCGAGGAAACATCTACCTGATCTATATCTTTAATTAAATAACTAAGGGTATCGTAGAGTGGGGAATTAAATTTAGCATCGATGAGTAAGCTGTCTATAAGCGCAATATCGGTGTCTGTAAACAAGTCTTCAGCACGTACTTTTTTTATGGTGTCTTTAGCTTTAGTAGGGGTTACTTTTTGTTGTGAAAACCCTAACTGTACACTCAATAATACTACAATAACCATTCGTATGTTCATGATCTTATACATCTAATTCTACAACTATTGGACAATGATCTGAATGCTTTGCTTCTGGTAAAATGTACGCTCTTTGAATCTTTTGTTCTAGCGGTCTGGTTACCATATGATAATCAATTCTCCAGCCTTTATTATTGTTTCGAGCATTAGCTCTATAGCTCCACCAACTGTAGTGGTGTGGTTCTTTATTGAGATGTCTAAAACTATCGATAAAACCACTAGCTATAAAATTACCAATCCATTCACGCTCTTCTGGTAAAAACCCTGATACTCCTTTCATTTTTGGATTATGAATATCAATTTCTTCATGACAAATATTATAATCGCCGCAAACAACTAAATTGGGAATCTCTTTTTTAAGCTCATTGATATATGTCTGAAATTCATCCATATAGGCAAACTTAAAAGACAATCGGTCATCGTTAGTTCCCGAGGGTAAATACATACTCATAATAGAAACCTCATCGTAATCTACGCGAAGGTTTCTTCCTTCTATATCCATAGATTCAATTCCGGTTCCGTAGGCGATATGCTTGGGCTCTTCCTTACAAAAAATAGCGACTCCTGAATAGCCTTTTTTTTGTGCAGAAAACCAATATTGGTATGGATATCCTGCTTGTGTAATCGCCTCTGTGTCTACTTGATCTTCTTGCGCTTTTGTTTCTTGTACACAAAACACATCTGGATTCGCTTGTTGTAACCACTGAAGAAGTCCTTTTTTTAGTGCTGCTCGAATTCCGTTAACATTATAGGAGATAATCTTCATACTTATATATCCATTTCTGGGATTTCACCTTCAACTATTAACGTTCCTTCTGTAGCTGCTTGAATGTCTGCTACAGAAACTCCTGGGGCACGTTCTATAAGATGAAAGGCATTATCATGTATTTCTAAAACGGCTAAATTGGTAACTACTTTCGTTACACAACCTACTCCTGTTAAGGGTAAAGAACATCGTTTTAATAGTTTAGATTCTCCAGCTTTATTAGTGTGCATCATCGCTACAATAATACGATCTGCAGAAGCGACTAAATCCATCGCACCACCCATACCTTTAACCATTTTTCCTGGGATTTTCCAGTTGGCGATATCTCCATTTTCGGCTACTTCCATTCCTCCAAGAATAGTAAGGTGAACGTGTTTTCCTCTAATCATTGAAAAACTGGTAGCAGAGTCAAAAAAACTCGCTCCTGGCAAGGTGGTAATGGTTTGTTTTCCTGCGTTTATAATGTCGGCGTCTTCTTCTCCTTCAAAAGGAAAAGGCCCCATGCCTAATACTCCATTTTCACTTTGAAATTCTACGGAAATATCGTCGCGAACAAAATTCGCCACTAAGGTTGGAATTCCAATTCCAAGGTTTACATAATATCCGTCTTGTACTTCTTTTGCTATTCGTTTTGCTATTCCGTTTTTATCTAACATAACTAATCTCGTTGTCTTACGGTTCGTTGTTCTATTCTTTTCTCATAGTGCGCTCCTTGGAAAATACGTTGTACAAAAATTCCAGGAATATGAATCTGTTTGGGGTCAAGGGTTCCAGCAGGAACCAATTCTTCAACCTCAGCAACGGTAATGGTGGCGGCTCCACACATACTCGGATTAAAGTTACGAGCTGTCCCTTTAAAAATCAAGTTACCTGCGGTATCTCCTTTCCAGGCTTTTACAAAAGCGAAATCGGCTTTATAGGCTGGCTCTAAAACATACATCTTACCATCGAATTCTCTAGTTTCTTTCCCTTCAGCGACCTCGGTTCCATATCCTGCCGGAGTATAGAACGCAGGAAATCCTGCTTGTGCAGCTCTACATTTTTCTGCTAATGTTCCTTGTGGAGTGAGCTCTACCTCTAACTCTCCAGATAACATTTGACGCTCAAACTCATCGTTTTCTCCAACATACGATGAAATCATTTTTTTGATTTGTTTCTGTTGAAGCAATAAGCCTAAACCAAAATCATCTACTCCTGCATTATTTGAAATACAGGTAAGCTCATTTACTTTTAAAGACACTAATTCGGCTATCGCATTCTCAGGAATTCCACAGAGTCCGAAACCTCCTAACATTAGTGTCATTCCACTTTCTACGCCTTTTAAGGCCTCTTGTACATTGTCTACTTCTTTGTGTATCATGGTACTGTATTAAAAATCTGTGTCGTCTTCTTTCAACACATTTATTACTTTTTTGGTATCATCTTTAGGATCTGTATCTGTGCCACAGTTAATGTTAATTCCTACAATTTCTGGACGCTCAAAATCGTCTTTACTAATCGTCAATGTAGGATCTGCATAACACTTCCGCATAAACAGCGCCCATGTGGGTAAAGACATGGTCGCCCCTTGTCCTTCGGCAATGTCTTTAAAATGAATAGCATTGTCTTCACCTCCAGTCCAAACACCCGTCGCTAAGTTTGGAACAACGCCCATAAACCAACCATCGGTATGGTTTTGTGTAGTTCCCGTTTTTCCAGCGATAGGATTGTCAAATTGATATGGAAATCCGGTGATAATATCTTTATAATAATGATCACTTGTTCGTAAACGCACTCCCGAGCCAAACATCGTAACACCTTTGAGTAAGTCTAGAATCACATAGGCCGATTCTTCACTCATCACCTCTTTGGTTTGGGGCACAAAATTGGCTAATACGGTTCCGTTTTTATCTTCAATTCTCGAAATCATATTAGGCTCTACCCGTAAGCCTTTGTTTGCAAAGGTGGCATAGGCCGAGGTCATTTCCATTAAAGATAGTTCCACAGTACCCAATGCAATTGAAGGCGCTTGAGGAATCTTGTTTTTGATTCCCGCAGATTCTGCCAAACGCACAACATTCTGAGGGGTAACCATGTCTATCAATCGAGCTGAAATAACATTTATAGATTTTGCTAAAGCTTCTTTTAGTGAAAGTTCTCCCCCATATTGTTCTCCAGAATTCTTCGGTGTCCACGGCTCTGGAATACCATATTTCCCTTTAGGAATGGTATACGGAGTATTCGGATAGGTATCGCAAGGCGATAATCGTAATTGATTAATTGCTGTGGCGTAAATAAAAGGTTTAAAAGTAGACCCTACCTGACGCTTCCCTTGTTCTACATGATCGTACTTAAAGTATTTATGATTAATCCCTCCTACCCAAGCTTTAATCTGACCTGTTTGTGGTTCAATAGATAAAAGCCCTGAATGTAAAAAGTATTTGTAATACAAAATAGAATCATTAGGCGACAAAATGGTATCGCGTTCTCCTTTCCAAGAAAACACACGCATACTCGTTTTAGCATTAAAGGCAGAATCAATGGCTGTGTTGCTATATCCATTTTTCTTCATTCCTCTATAGCGGTCAGTATTGCGTTTTGCTCTATTGAGAATCATCTCAATTTGCTCATCTTCTAAGTCATAAAAGGGCGCTGTTTTATTGCGTTTTTGCTCTTTATTGAAGTACGATTGAAGATTGGCAATATGTTCTTGAACCGATTCTTCGGCATATTGTTGCATTCGAGAATCTAGGGTTACAAATATTTTGAGTCCATCTCTATTAATATTGTATTGCTCTCCGTTGGGCTTCGGATTTTTCTTTACCCAATCTTTTAAAAATGATCGTAAATACTCTCTAAAATAAGTCGCATACCCATCGTTATGACTTTCTGGAGTAAAGTTGATTTTTAAGGGTAATTGTTGAAGGGAATCTTTTTCTTGTGGGGTGATGAATTCGTTTTTTGCCATTTGAGCAAAAACTACATTACGTCTTGTGAGTGATTTCTCTTTCGATATTTCCCTTCTCGGATTAAATTGTCTAGGGTTCTTTAACATTGCCACAATAATCGCAGACTCCTGTAAATCTAGGTCTTTGGGTTCTTTGCCAAAATAAATTCTTGACGCAGATCTAATTCCAACAGCTTGGTATAAAAAATCGATCTGATTTAAATACATGGCAACAATTTCTTGCTTGGTGTATTGTTTTTCCAATTTTACAGCAACAACCCATTCTTTGAGCTTTTGCATGATACGTGCTACAGGATTTCTAGAGGGTTGTTTTGTAAATAAATTCTTAGCTAATTGTTGCGTAATGGTACTCGCTCCACCACCTTTTCCAAGTTTTACAACAGCTCGTGCAGTACCTCTAAAATCGATTCCAGAATGGGTGTAAAAACGCTCATCTTCGGTAGCAATTAAGGCTTTGACTAGGTTATCTGGCAAATCTCTATATTGCACTGGAGTTCTGTTTTCATAGGCATATTTCCCTAAGGTGATACCGTCTGAAGAAATAATCTCCGTAGCTAAATTGTTTTCTGGATTTTCAAGCTCTTCAAAGGTTGGGAGGGCTCCAAACACACCCCACGAGGCAAGTAGAAATAACAGCGCAATAGCAGTAAAACCACTCAGGAATAATATCCAAAAACGGAGGATGTATTTTTTAAAATTGTTTGATTTTTTGGCAGACATTGTTAATGGGCTTTTTCTATACGTATTCCAACGCTACTAATTCCTTCTAATTGTTGCATTCCCTCAATTTGACCGTTTTTTCGCATGGCATGTTCAACCGATAACGAATAGGTCCCCGATACTGGAAATACTTTTTGTTCTTTATAAAATAAGACATTTTCTTTAATGCTAGACATTCCTTTTCCTAAAAATCTACCCGAAGGGTCGGCCATTTCATATTCTAAAGTGTCTACAATTTCCTTGCCATTTGGAAAATTTAAATGGGTAATTAAAAATAAATTACTGAATGCATATTCGTTGGTATTTCGCAAGGTGAGAAATACATTGTTTTTAGAGAGTGTATCTCGAATCTCAAAGGTAAAGGAAACAGCACTATCGCTCTGCCACAAATTGTTTGGAATGGCTGTAGTAGTATCAAAAACTGCTGGATTACCACAGCTAATCAAACAACTCATAAGAAGTATACTAACACTACTATTAAGAACTCTTCTGAGGGCCATTATTTGGTTTATTAGGATTTCTTCTCTTCTTTCTAGACTTATTCCTCGATGGTTTTGCTTGAGATGAATCTGACTTTGCCTCGGCTTTGACAGCTGGTGTCTTCTTTTTGTTAGAAGGACGTTTTCTTCTGTTCTTTCGTCCTTTAGGTTGATCGAACCTTGTTAAACTATCTTGACCTACTACATTTTCAAAATCAACAGCAACTTCTTCTTGAGTATCAAATTCATACTCCTCGAGGGCTAAGCCATTTTCATTCTTTTTATTGAGTTCAATAATTTCATGTACTTGATCTAAAGACAAACAGAACCATTTTGAGCGTTCTTCTTTATACGTATACCAAAGCAGCTTTTTAAAGATATCCATCTTTACAAAAACAGCAGGCCCTTTCTCGGTTCTTAAAATCAAATCTTGCTTTGGAAATGGTTTTAAGGCATCTAGATAGGTGTCTAACTCATAATTTAAACAACACTTTAATTTTCCACATTGACCGGCAAGCTTAAGCGGATTTAAAGACAGTTGTTGATACCTAGCAGCACTGGTTGTTACTTTTCTAAAATCGGTAAGCCAAGTAGAGCAACACAATTCTCTACCACAAGAACCAACACCTCCTAAACGAGCAGCTTCTTGTCTTGAGCCAACTTGTTTCATTTCAATTCTAATGGAAAAGGCTGCAGCAAAATCTCGAATTAATTGTCTGAAATCTACACGAGCTTCTGCGGTATAATAAAATGTAGCTTTATTTCCATCGCCCTGATATTCTACATCAGAGAGTTTCATTTTAAGCCCGAGCTTTCCAATAATCTCTCGACCTCGTCGCTGGGTTTCTTGTTCTTTTTCTCGGGCCGCTTGCCATACATCAATATCTCTTTGACTCGCTTTTCGATATATTTTTAAAATCTCCTCACTGTCTTCAGAGACCTTGTTTTTTTTCATTTGAACTTTTACCAATTCCCCTGCTAAGGAAACGGTTCCCACATCATGGCCAGAAGATGCTTCTACAGCCACAACATCGCCCATAGAAAGCGATAGGTTTTCTGTATTTTTATAAAAATGTTTTCTTCCGTTTTTAAAACGAACTTCAAAAATGGTAAATGGTGCTTCACCACTTGGTAAGGTCATATTAGACAGCCAATCAAAAACCGATAACTTTTCGCATCCACCCGTTGCGCAATTTCCATTGCTTTTACAACCCTTTGGAACGCCGCTCGAATCGGTAGCACAACTACTACATCCCATAAAACTGCTTGTATATTTAGAGAAGTGTTCTACTTCTGTATGTTCATAAATTGAATATCAGGACACTACAACTTAGCGCTCTGTGTTTGTTTAATCAGTAAATATACAGAATCTGAGGCAAAGAAGAAATGATAAATACAGAAACCTTAACACGAAAATGAAAGCAAAAAATCAATTTTTTGAATCCTCAAGAATTCCCCACTGCCCTTGCTTATTTTTAGGGTTGAATTTAAAAAAGGGTGGCGTAAACGCCACCCTTTTATTTGAAAAGTAGTCGTGGGTTTTACTTCTTAAACTTTAAAACTTCAGAGCGTCCTTTTTTGAAGATCTTATTACTCGCATGCTTCCCTTGACGTAACTCCTTTTGCTTTTCATAGGGAAGATGAATGACTTCCTGACAGTCTGTAGAACAACAATTTTCGTGCTGTTCGGCACAAGCATCACATTGAATAAATAACAAATGACAGGCTTCATTTGCGCAATTGGTATGGGTGTCGCATGGAGCTCCACATTGATGACAATTTGCAATAACATCTTCTGAAATGCGTTCAGAACGTCGGTGATCGAAGACAAAGTTTTTACCTAAAAACTTATTGTCAATTCCTTCGGTTTTTACTTGTCTGGTGTACTCTATAATACCCCCTTCTAACTGAAAGACATTTTTGAATCCTTTGTGTTTGTAGTATGCAGATGCTTTTTCGCAGCGTATTCCTCCGGTGCAATACATCAATAAATTTTTATCTTCTTTATGGTCTTTAAGGTCTTCTTCAATCAAGTCTAGAGAATCTCTAAACGTATCTACATCGGGTGTAATTGCTCCTTCGAAATGACCAATTTCACTCTCGTAATGATTACGCATGTCTACGCAAATCGTATTAGGGTCTTCTAATAATGCATTGAATTCTTTAGCATTAACATGAACCCCTTTGTTGGTTACGTCAAAAGTATCGTCGTTTAAGCCATCGGCCACAATTTTAGTTCGCACTTTTACTTTGAGCTTTAAAAAAGACTTGTTGTCTTGCTCAATGGCAATATTTAGGCGCACCCCATGTAAAAAGTTGATGCCGTCTAAATGGGTTTTAAATTGTTCAAAATTTTCTGCAGGAACAGAAAGTTGAGCGTTGATTCCTTCATTAGAAACATAAATTCTACCGAGAACCTCTAGGGCATCCCAAGTTAAAAACAAATGATCTCTAAACTCTTGTGGGTTTTCTATCTTGTGGTATTGATAGAATGAAATGGTTAAGCGTTCTTTACCGGCGTCGTCAATTAATTGAGCACGTTCGGCAGCGCTTAACTTATTGTACAGTTGCATGCTATACTATTTTAAGTTAAACAAAATGGACTAAAGCCCTAATTACAAGGCAAAAGTACATTTATTTTTAAATTTTGTTTAAAAATTGACAAGAACTTTTAATGTGATAAATTTTTAAATTCTGCGCTATAATCATTTAAAAGTGCCATTTCATTGCTCAATTTTTTAGCATCTTTACATAAAAATTATCACACATGAAATTAGCTGTTGTTGGCGCAACCGGTATGGTTGGAAACGTGATGCTAGATGTATTAGCAGAACGCAATTTTGAATTTACAGAACTCATTCCAGTTGCCTCAGAAAAATCGGTGGGTAAGATTATAGATTTTAAAGGAAAATCGTACCCTATTGTAAGTTTAGAAACTGCTGTAGCTATGCAACCAGATATCGCTTTGTTTTCTGCTGGCGGAAGCACTTCATTAGAATGGGCTCCAAAATTTGCTGCGGTAGGAACTAAAGTCATCGACAATTCTTCTGCCTGGAGAATGGATGCAGATAAAAAATTAATTGTTCCAGAAATCAACGCAAACGAATTAACTGCTTCAGATATGATTATTGCTAATCCTAACTGTTCTACCATACAAATGGTTGTTGCCTTAGCAGATCTTCACAACACCTTTAAGATAAAACGATTGGTTATTTCTACCTATCAATCTATAACAGGTACAGGAGTTAAGGCCGTTCGTCAGTTAGAAGATGAATTTGCTGGAGCAGAAGCAGATAAAGCGTACCACTATCAAATTCATAAAAACGCAATACCTCATTGCGATGTTTTTGAGGCAGACGGATACACCAAAGAAGAGCTGAAGTTGGTTAATGAAACACGAAAAATTTTAGGGGATCAGAATATTGCTATTACTGCAACCGCTGTACGAATTCCAGTAGTAGGAGGGCACTCTGAAAGTGTAAACGTTGAGTTTGAAAATGATTTTACGCTCGAAGAAGTGCGAAAAATACTTTCTGAAACAGCAGGTGTTACCCTTCAAGACAATGAAGAAAACAACGAATACCCTATGCCATTTTACGCCGAAGGTAAAGACGATGTCTTTGTTGGTAGAATAAGAAGAGACCTATCGCAAAAAAATTCTTTAAATTTGTGGATTGTTTCAGATAACCTAAGAAAAGGCGCTGCAACAAATACCATACAAATCGCAGAATATTTAGTTAAACATCAGTTAGTATAATTACCCAATGCAGACTTTTCATACCTTACAAATTAAACATATCATACAAGAAACCGCCAACGCGGTTTCTCTTGTTTTTGAACTCCCCGAAAGCATCGCGCCAGCATTTGCCTTTCAGCCAGGACAATACCTTACTTTACAAACCACCCTTAATGGAGAAACCATACGAAGAGCCTATTCTATTTGCTCTACTCCTAGTAGCGGTGAATTAAAAGTAGCTATAAAAGCCGTTGAAAATGGAAGCTTTTCTGTGTATGCAACTTCAAGCTTAAAAGTAGGAGATACACTAGAAGTGGCTCCTCCAGAAGGAAAATTTATCTTAGAACCTGAATCGAATCTTAACCATATAGCATTTGCAGCAGGTAGTGGTATAACTCCGATTATAGCCATGATTAAGACTGTTTTAGAAGAGTCTGATAAAAGTACCTTTACCTTAGTGTATAGCAATAAGAAGGTGAATGATATTATTTTTAAATCGGAATTAGAGCAGCTACAACAGACTTATCCAGAACGATTCAACCTTTCTTATGTGTTTACCCAAGAACGTGTAGAAGAGGCTCTTTTTGGAAGAATTGATGAAGGGTATACCAATTATTTTATAAAAAATAAGTACAAAGACATTGCATTTAATGCTGCGTATTTATGTGGACCAGAAGCAATGATCAACACGGTTTCTGAAACCCTTAGAAATAATGGATTTTCTGAAGCGCATATTCATTTTGAACTTTTTACCGTAAGCGTTGATGAAGAAAAACTTTCAGAAGTTAAAGAGGGTATTACAGAGGTAACACTAGTCTTAGACGATGAAGAGTCGGTATTCAACATGTCGCAAACCGATACGATTTTAGCAGCATCTCTTCGTGAACAATTAGACCCTCCCTATTCTTGTCAAGGAGGTGTTTGTAGTAGTTGCTTGGCAAAAATAACAGATGGTAAAGCCATAATGACTAAAAACACCATTTTAACCGATGCAGAGGTGGCCGATGGTTTTATCTTAACCTGTCAAGCGCACCCAACAACTCCAAAAATCACAGTTGATTTTGATGATGTTTAAAAACTGCTATATTTAGCGCATGAATATTTTCGATTTTAAAGATGCTTTTTTTATTGGGTTCTTCATGGCCTTTATGATTGGTCCTGTTTTTTTTATGCTCATTGAAACTAGTATTTTAAAAGGCGCTCGAGCAGCAATTGCTTTTGATTTTGGGGTTATTCTCGGAGATATTTCCTTTATTCTTATTGCCTATTACGGTAGTAAAAGTCTCCTAGAAAAAATAAAGGATGATCCTAGATTGTTTCTCATTGGAGGTTTAGTCCTTATTATTTACGGTATACTCACGTATTTAGATAATACAAACAAAAAAGAAGATCATGCAGAAGATCTGAGTATTCCGGTAAATAACAATTATCTTAAGTTGTTTATTAAAGGCTATTTTCTCAACTTTATTAATATTGGTGTCTTGGCCTTTTGGTTAGGGTTAATTGTGGTTATTGGCCCAACTTTAGATATGAACCCCAATCGTATTTTTTGGTATTTTTCCGTGGTTATTCTAGGCTATTTTGTTACAGATTTAGGAAAGATCTTTTTGGCAAAACAACTCAAAAGCAAGCTCACCCCTAAAGTTATTTATCGAATTAAAAAAACAATGGGCATATTACTCATTGTATTTGGTGTTGGCCTAATGCTCAAGGGTTTTATTCCTAAAGAGCAGTTTAATACACTGATAGAAAAAGTAGAAACCAACTAAAAAGAGCGCGGTATATACCGCGCTCTTTTTAATTCTATATTCTTTTAGGTAACAATTATCGTGTTCCCGCTTCCATTTCATTATTGTTTAGGTTAATGTCTGCCATTAATCCAGAAGGGTCTAATTGAACTTTCTGAACTGCTTTAGACGTACTAAACGTATAGGTTGGATATGCCCAACCCCAATCTTCAATCACTTTTGAAGTGGTGGGTTTATGACCACGCATCATACGCAATGGAATATTAAACGATTCCGTTGAACCATCAACATAGGTTACCTCAACATCGATTGGCATTGGCATTTGCCCAATACGTTCTAGGGTAATTTTATTTCCTTCGATTCTCTTAATACCGTAATCTATGGTGTGTGTGGTTTGAGTCCACTCATTCAAATACCAATCTAAATGAATCCCTGAAACTTTTTCAGCAGTTCTTTTGATGTCGTTTGGTGTTGGGTGCTTAAAACTAAAATCAGTAAAGTACTTCTTTAACGTTTTTGCTACATTTTCAGATCCAATAACATACTCTAATTGCGCTAAGAAAATATTTCCTTTACTATAACTTGCTACTCCATATGCCGTATTTGTATTGTAACGGTCTGCGTGGGTAGTTAAAGGCTCTTCCATATTTCTGCTTACTACAAAACCATACCCTCTGTAAGATCCAGCGTGAGGGTTCTCGAGACCTTTTTTCAGAATATCGTTTTCTGCCTTATCAGAAATATAACTGGTAAATCCTTCATCCATCCACGGGTGAAGACTTTCGTTTGTTGCCATTAAAAACTGAAACCAAGTATGGGCCATTTCATGAGCTACAACGCCAAATAAACTGTTAAAGCTACGTTTACCTGTAACTAAAGTAGACATTGCGTATTCCATACCTCCATCACCTCCTTGAACAACTGAATATTGTTTGTAAGGATATTGACCTACTTTTGAGCTGAAATAGTTCATTAATTCTGCCGTTTTAGGCTGAACATCTTTCCAGTTTTTTAAGTATTTACTATCCATGTCTTTTTTATAGTAGAAATGTAAATCAATTCCACTGTCTGTGGTAAGCATATCGTGCTGATATCCTGGATCTGCGGCCCACATAAAATCGTGAACTCTTGGCGCCTTAAAATGCCATGTTAATTTATCTCCTGTTGGAAGGTTTAAAGGCTTGGTAGTGTCTTCGTAACCATGACCAACCTCTTGTGGATTTTGCACATATCCCGAACCTCCAACAACATAATTTTTATCGATATGAATGGTTACATCAAAATCTCCCCAAACTCCATGAAATTCTCTTCCAATATATGGTGGGGTATGCCATCCTTGAAAATCGTATTCTGCCATTTTAGGATACCATTGTGCCATAGATAGTGCTACGCCTTCTTTGTTATCTCTACCAGAACGTCTGATTTGTAAAGGAACTTGAGCGTCAAAAGTCATATCAAAAGTAACTGTTTCTCCTGGCTGAATAGGATTTGCTAAAGCAACTTCTAAAATGGTTCCAACGGTTTCATATTCAACAGCGGTTCCGTTTTGTGTTAAGGAATTTACTTTTATATATCCGATTTCATCGGGAGAGAGTTTACTAATTCGGTCGCGCACTCTTCCGTCTGGATCAACAATATTTCTAGAGCGAACATCCATTTGCGAATTGGGCTGAAAAGCATTAAAATACAAGTGATAAAATACTCGGTCTAAGACCTCTGGAGAGTTATTTGTGTAGGCTAACTTTTGAACACCTTTGTACTGATGCTTTTCTGCATCTACATCAATGTCCATAGTGTACTTTACATATTGTTGCCAATAGCCATTAGTAGCCATAGTTTTTGAACCCAAGTTCATGTTTTTTGTTTGTCCACAAGACCATAAAACACTCGAGGTTGCTAGGGCTAAGATCATTAATTTTTTCATTGAACGTTTGTTTTAAGTTGATTCTTATTTTCCGTTTACCATTTGATTTGCCATCATTAAGGCGTTGTACGCATTTACAACTCTACCGCTTACAGACAATGCTGAAAATGGCACTTTTTCTCCTTGAGGATTTTGACGACTTGCAGAACCTGGTTTTACAACCTCTAAATCAATTAGGGTTCCAGAGTTCATTAAAATGTGTTTTACTTGGGTGGCTGTTAAATCTGGATAATACGAACGTACTAAAGCAGCTACTCCTGCCGCCGAAGGCGCAGCCATAGAAGTACCATTTAAATATCCGTATGTATCTTTAGTTAAGGTAGAATACACTGCTACTCCAGGTGCAAAAACATCTACATTTTTCTTTCCGTAGTTCGAAAAACTAGCCGGTAAGTTTTGGTTATAATTAGCACTCATTGCACCAACGGTAAGTACATTATCACTAATTTCATTTACTAAGTCTGGTGCATCATTAGGGTAGGTTTTTTCAACATCAATGTCTTTTCCATCATTTCCTGCGGCATTTACAATTAATACATCCTTTTCGGCGGCGTATTTAATAGCATCGAAAACCCATTGTTTGTTTGGTGAATATCCTTTTCCGAAACTAGTATTGATAATTTTAGCTCCATTGTCTACAGCATATCGGATACCTAGAGCAACATCTTTGTCGTGCTCATCACCATCGGGTACTACACGTACAGCCATAATTTTAATATTATGTGCTACTCCTTTAACCCCAAGACCATTATTTCTATCAGCTCCAACGATTCCCGCAACATGAGACCCATGATACTCATCCTCTTTTGAACCAATTACATTATTATTCCCGTAGTATTTATCGTTAATATCATACAAGTCATCTTCTACTAATGCTTCACGTTGATTGAA
>CBFHVY010000004.1:0-55886 GCA_965659555.1 Flavobacteriaceae bacterium | reverse complement strand
AATTGGCATTAGCTCTCTAATCTGACCGATGTCTAACTCGGGAATGGAAAAGGCGGGCAAACCTGAGGGAATATCTTTTACAATAGCTACCGATGAGAATTGTTCGCCTAAATACCGCATTACAATAATGCCAAAAATAACCACAATCAAGGCATTGGGTATCTTTTTATTAATACCTCGAAAGACTAATATAATTATCATGGCTGCGATACCTAACAATGTGGTTTCTACATTGGCAAGGTGTATTTTGGTATAAATATCTTGAAGTAAGTATTGAATTTGATCGCTTTGCTGAAAGTCTACCCCAAACAAATTTCGAAATTGATTGATTCCAATGGTAAGTGCTACTGCCGAAGTAAATCCTGTGATTACGGGTTTCGACAAGAAGTTTACGATAAACCCTAATCGAAATACCCCTAATAAAAACTGCAGAGTACCAACCATAAGGGCCAATAAAATTGCAATAGAAATATAACTTTGAGAGCCTGCTAAGGCTAATGTAGATACCCCAGTGGCAACAATTAATGAATCCATTGCAACCGGACCTATAGCGACCTGACGTGAGGAACCAAAAATAGCATACATAATTTGAGGGGCCAACGCACAATACAAGCCATAAATAGGGGGCAACCCAGCAATTAAAGCATAGGCAATTCCTTGAGGAATAAGAATAATCCCCACGGTTATCCCTGCCACAAAATCTCCCTTAAATCGGGAAGCATTGTAGTTGGGCAACCATTCTAATATGGGTATACTCTTTTTAATATTCATGCTTAAAACAATTCGCCTTGATTTGCACCTTTAATTTTATTGAGGTGCATATACGCAGCTTCGGTTGCTTCTCTTCCTCTAGGGGTTCGCATAATAAATCCTTCTTGAATTAAAAAAGGTTCATATACTTCTTCTATAGTTTCTCCATTTTCTCCAACCGCAGTCGCCAGAGTACTAATCCCTACCGGACCTCCTTTAAACTTATCTATAATGGTGGTTAAGATTTTATTATCCATTTCATCTAAACCATGGGCGTCTACATTTAAAGCTTCTAAAGCGTATTTAGCAATCGCAATGGTAATGGTTCCATCTCCTTTGATTTGAGCAAAATCTCGAACTCTTCTTAACAACGCATTTGCTATTCTAGGTGTTCCTCTACTACGGCCAGCAATCTCTATTGCTGCTTCCATAGAAATGGGCACTTTTAAAATTTGAGCACTTCGTTGTATGATGGTGGTTAGTAGTTCCTTTTTGTAATAATTAAGTCGAGAACTAATTCCAAATCGGGCTCGCATGGGTGCTGTTAACAATCCCGATCGTGTGGTCGCTCCAATAAGGGTAAAGGGTTCTAAATTAATTTGAACGGTTCTAGCATTGGGCCCAGACTCAATCATGATATCAATTTTATAGTCTTCCATAGCAGAATACAGGTATTCTTCTACAATTGGACTTAAACGGTGTATTTCGTCTATAAACAATACATCGCGTTCATCTAGATTGGTAAGTAGCCCTGCGAGGTCTCCTGGCTTGTCTAAAACTGGTCCTGAGGTAACTTTGATTCCTACGTTTAACTCATTTGCTAAAATATGCGCAAGGGTTGTTTTCCCTAATCCTGGGGGGCCATGGAATAGTGTATGATCTAAAGCTTCATCACGTAAATTTGCTGCTTCAACAAAAACCTTGAGGTTGTCTAAAGCCTGTTCTTGGCCTGTGAAATCTTCAAAGGATAGCGGTCGAAGCTTTTTCTCTACATCGAGTTCTTCTGGTGTATAGTGATGATTTTCTGGGTCTAAATGCTCGTTCATATCTTACAAAGATAAAAGATTTTGGGTACGCTTTTGTGTTTTCTATACAAACAAAAAACCTTTTCAAAAATTGAAAAGGTTTTTTAGATATGTTTTTAAACATTTGATTTAAGAAGGATCTTCCCCGTCTTTAAGAGGTACTGTTTGCAGTACAAAATCTTCTCCGTGTAAGTAATCACTATCATCGTCATTCGGATCTACTTTCTTACTGTAATCGTACGCCCAACGGTGTACTTCAGGGATTTTACCTGGCCAGTTCCCGTGAATATGCTCAACAGGGGTAGTCCACTCTAAGGTATTTGATCTCCATGGGTTTTGTGAAGACTTTTCTCCTCTATAAATAGAGATAAAGAAGTTTGCTAAGAAAATCAACTGAGCGATACCTCCTACTAAGGCAAATATGGTAATTACTACGTTGATATCTGCAATATCATCAAACATTGGAAAATTAGTATTGGTATAATATCTTCTTGGTAATCCTGCTAACCCAATAAAGTGCATGGGGAAAAATACGCCATAAGAACAGATAATGGTAATCCAGAAGTGCCAATATCCCATCGCTTTATTCATTAATCTACCATACATTTTAGGGAACCAGTGATAGATTCCTGCATACATTCCGAAGATAGCTGATACCCCCATTACTAAGTGGAAGTGGGCTACAACGAAGTAGGTGTCGTGAATGTTAATATCTAATGCCGAATCTCCTAATACCAATCCGGTTAATCCCCCTGTTACAAACGTAGATACTAATCCGATAGAGAACAGCATCGCTGGGTTTAACTGTAGATTTCCTTTCCACAAGGTGGTAATATAGTTGAAGGCTTTTACTGCTGATGGAATTGCAATTAATAAAGTAGTAAAGGTAAACACAGATCCTAAGAATGGATTCATTCCTGAGATAAACATGTGGTGACCCCATACAATTGTTGATAAAAATGCAATTGCGATAATCGACCCAACCATGGCACGGTATCCAAAGATTGGTTTACGTGAATGTGTTGAAATGATTTCTGAGGTGATTCCTAAGGCTGGTAATAATACAATATATACCTCTGGGTGTCCTAAGAACCAGAATAGGTGTTCAAATAATACTGGCGAACCTCCTTGATAATGTAATACCTCTCCACTGATAAAGATATCTGAAAGGTAGAATGAGGTTCCAAAACTTCTATCGAAGATTAATAATAAAGCTGCCGATAGTAATACTGGGAATGATACTACACCAATAATTGCAGTGATAAAGAATGCCCACATGGTAAGTGGCAATCTTGTCATTTTCATTCCTTTTGTACGTAAGTTTAATACGGTTACAATATAGTTAAGTGCTCCAATTAACGAAGAGGCAATAAAGATCGCCATAGACACTAACCATAACGTCATCCCTAATCCAGAACCAGGAATAGCTTGTGGTAAAGCACTTAAAGGAGGATAGATCGTCCATCCTGCTGAGGCTGGTCCAGCTTCAACAAAAAGTGAAATTACCATGACTACACTAGAGGTAAAGAATAACCAATAGGATATCATGTTTAAGAATCCTGAGGCCATATCTCTTGCTCCAATTTGTAATGGAATTAGAAGGTTAGAGAAGGTACCACTTAGTCCTGCTGTTAACACGAAGAATACCATAATGGTACCGTGAATGGTTACCAAGGCTAAGTACATGTCTGGATCCATGATTCCATCGGTTTGATGCGATCCTAAGAAGGCTTCAATGATAGTAAATGATTTCTCTGGCCATGCTAATTGTAGACGGAATAACATAGACATCAATACAGCGATAACCCCCATAAACATACCGGTGATTAGGAACTGTTTAGAGATCATTTTATGATCTTGACTAAAGATGTATTTTGTTACAAATGTTTCTTTATGATGATGCTCTGACATAATCGAATGCTTTTATTGTAATCGTTTTTGTATTATTTAATAACTTCTGCTAAGGTTGGTTGTGCTGCTAACCACGAGTTGAAAACATCTTCTTCTTCTACTACAATTTTCATTTGCATGTTGTAGTGCGATGCTCCACAAATCTTGTTACATAACAACAGATAGTCGAACTCATAGAGTTCTTCTTCTCCTTTAGCTTTTCGTATTTTATTAATTCCGTCGGTTTTTGCAATTACCTCCGGATTTTGTCTCATTTCTTCGGTTGTGTATTTTGGTGTAAATGCAAACTGAGTGACCATACCAGGAACACAGTTCATCTGTGCTCTAAAGTGTGGCATATAAGCTGAATGCAATACATCTTGAGATCTAAATTTAAAGATCACTTTTCTACCTTTAGGTAAATGAAGTTCTGTTACTTGCTTATCATCTTGGGCGTTTTTATCAGACATATCAACTCCCATGGTGTTGATTCCTTTGATAAAGTTTACGTTTCCAAATCCTAAAGTGTTATCGGAACCTGCATAACGTGCATCCCATCTAAATTGCTGAGCGTAAACCTCGATAATTAAAGGGTCTTCGGCATCACTCACGTCCATAACATTGTTCCATTGCCATAAACCATATCCAATAAGTACAACTAATACTACTGCTGGAGTAATGGTCCAGATGGCCTCTAATTTGTGACTGTCGGAATAAAATTTTGCTTTATTACCTTCTTTTCCTCTGTATTTATATGAGAAATAGAACAGTACAAACTGCATAGCAAATTGCACAATTCCAATAAGCCAAAAGGTAATGTTGAATAAGATGTCGTCATGTTCTCCTTCTATCGAAGCAGATTCTGGAAGCATGATTACATTCATTCCAATTAAGCAATAAATCATCATTGCATAAAGAAATGCTGTAAAGGCAAGAAATAATTTTCCTTGTGTTTCATTATCTTTATCAGTGGCAATTACACCTCTGAAGTTCATGATTCTAGTTATTTGCCAGAAACTCACTCCGATTGCAACACCTATAAAAATATAAAATAGAGCTAGCATAGTATATAGTCTTAATTATTGTGATTAATGATGATTGTCTTCTCCTGTATGTTCAATATTATAATAATGGAAATGCTCACTCTCTTTTAAGAATGGGTTTCCTTTTGGTAATGGATTTGCTTTTGCAAAAGCACTAAAAGTACTGTAGATAAAAATTCCTAAGAAAAATAATACCGCACTAATCTCTGGGATTCCAATAAACCATTGTGATCCAACTGTTGCTGGCATTACCATTACGAATACATCGATATAATGACCTAACAAGATTACTATTCCTCCAATAACAACAAACCAAGGCTTGCTCTTATAATCGCTATTAATTAATAATAGAATTGGGAATGCAAAGTTCATAGCCACCATTCCTAAGAACGGTAGTTTATAATCGTTGAAACGCGCTACGAAATAAGTCGTTTCTTCTGGCATATCTGCATACCAGATCAACATAAATTGTGCAAACCATAAGTAAGTCCAGAATACACTAAACCCAAACATGAATTTTGCTAAATCGTGAATATGGCTGTCGTTTACTGAGGGTAAAAATCCTTTTGAACGTAAATAAATAGTTACAAAAGCAATGGTTGTTAAGGCACTTACCAATAAGGTTGCCAATACATACCATCCGAATAAGGTAGAGAACCAGTGTGGGTCTAATCCCATAATCCAATCCCAAGACATCATAGATTCTGTAATCATAAAGAATACTAAGAATGCTACAGATACATTATAATTCTTCTTATATGTTACGTGATTGTCATTCGCGGTATCTTCTGCAATGGAGTTCTTTCTAATAAACCAACGGTATAAGTTCCATCCTAATAAGTATACAACTCCTCTAATAGCCCATCCTGGTACGTTTAGCCACCATGCTTTACCTGCTACAATAGGATCGTAGTGTTCACTTGCTTTATCAAATACGCCTTCACCCATCCATGCGAACATGTGGTTAAAATGGAATACTGTGGCTAAAATCACAAAAACCATTAAGATAGATACGGGAACGATATTGGCAGTAATGGCTTCCATAACTCTAAAGAGTACAATAGACCATCCCGATTGTGCTACACGTTGTGCTGCGTAAAAGGCTAATACTAATAACGTAACTCCTAAGAAAAAGAACAAAGCTACATAGAATGCAGACCAAGGTCTGTTTTGCAATTGATGGAATACGTGTTCTGCATGCTCTGCATCGTGATCTACTCCATGTGTTTCGGTCTTATGCGTATCGTGAGTAGCTTCAGTTTTGTGTGCATCTTTAGCCGTGGTTACACCATGAGCTTCGGGTTTATGCTCCTCTTTTTTAGTAGCATCATGAGTAGTATCACCATGCCCTCCTCCGTGACCATCGGTTTGTTGCGCCGCAATGATTTCTTTTGCTTCTTCAACTGTTTTTGGAGCAGTATAAAAGCTAAAGGCAATTCCTAACGCACCAATTAAGATCAATGCGAGTGAAGCTGTTTTTAATTTTCCTGAGAATTGATACATATCTTTCGTATTCTTCGTATTGTACAATTATTTTAAAAGGTCGTTACGTAATTGCTCTACGTATTGAACCACTTGCCAACGTTCTGTTTGTGTTAACTGAGACGCGTGAGACCCCATAAGGTTTTTACCGTGCATGATTACATGATAAATACTTCCTTCATTGATGTCTCTGTCTTTATAGTTCGGGATTCCTTCAAATTTCCCTTGTTGTGATAAATATCCGTTACCATCTCCTTTTTTTCCATGACATGAAATACAGTAGATTTCATACATTTTTTTACCATTCTCTAGATTCTTCTCAGAGCTTGCTAATGGAGATTTTAAGTTTGCTTTTGCAGCATCGTACGCTTCAGTGGTATTGGCGTATTCGTAAGGAACTTTTCCTCTTGGTACGGTTCCAGCTACTGGTTTTCTGTTCGATGGATCGTCGTTGTCAATTGCTTTAGGTCCATCAGTATCGTAAGGTACAGACACATACATATCTGGCATGTATTGTACTTGACGTTCTCTCTTGTTAGAGCAAGCAGCTAAGCTTACCATAATCAAGAATGCAATACTGAGTTTTAAATATGTTTTCATAATCTGTATTTAGTGCTTATCTACTACTTTAATTTCTACAGCACCTGTAGTATCTAATAAAGCCGTTAATTCTTTTTCGTTATTGTGAACCGGAATTTCCATAAGGAAATGATCATCGGTAGTTCTTGGATCTGGATTTTCTGCTTTTTTGAAAGGCCAAATTCTACTTCGCATATAAAAGGTAATCACCATTAAGTGCGCTGCAAAGAATACGGTTAATTCAAACATGATTGGCACAAAAGCAGGCATGTTTGCAAACCAAGAAAAGTTAGGTTTACCTCCAATATCTTGTGGCCAGTTTTCAATCATCATATAATTAGTCATCCAAATGGCTACCGCTAAACCTGTAATACCATACATAAATGCAGTAATGGCTATACGAGTAGGCGCTAATCCCATTGCTTTGTCTAGCCCGTGAACTGGAAAAGGACAAAACACTTCTTCGATATGATGATTGGCGTCTTTTACTGTTTTCACAGCATCCATTAATACCTCATCATCATTGTAAAATGCGTATACAACTTTATTACTCATGATTTCCGTCTCTTAATTTTTTATAATGCTCTCCTGAAGATTTCAAGATTGTTTTTACCTCTGCTTGTGCAATTACTGGGAAAGTTCTTGCATACAATAAGAAGAGTACAAAGAAGAATCCAATAGTTCCAATAAAGATTCCTACATCTACAAAGGTAGGCTCAAAACGCCACCAAGTAGAAGGTAAATGACCTTTACTTAATACAATAGCAATAATATCGAAACGCTCAAACCACATACCAATGTTAATGGCAATAGAGATGATGAACGACCAGATAAAGCTTCTTCTTATTTTCTTAAACCACAACAATTGTGGAATTAATATGTTGAATAAAATCAACGACCAAAATGCCCAATAGTACGGTCCTGTAGCAGCACCAACAGACATATAGGTATAGTTTTCATAAGGTGATCCTGTATACCAAGCGATAAAGAATTCTGAAGCATAAGCTACTGCTACAATACCACCTGTTAATATAATTACTACGTTCATGTACTCAACATGAAGTCTAGTAATATAGGCTTCTAGGTTGGTTACCTTACGCATAATTCCTAATAAGGTTTGTACCATGGCAAATCCAGAGAAAATCGCTCCTGCAACAAAGTAAGGAGGGAAAATTGTAGAGTGCCATCCAGGGTTAATTGAGGTAGCAAAGTCCATCGATACAATGGTGTGTACAGAAAGTACAAGTGGAGTAGCTAAACCTGCTAATACCAAAGATACCTCTTCAAAACGTTGCCAATCTTTAGCTCTACCCGACCATCCGAAAGATAGTAAAGCATAGATTTTCTTTTGAAATGGTTTTACCGCTCTATCACGAATCATCGCAAAGTCAGGCAATAAACCAGTCCACCAGAAGACTAAAGAAACCGATAAATACGTTGAAATCGCAAATACATCCCAAAGTAATGGAGAGTTAAAGTTTACCCATAACGATCCGAATTGGTTTGGAATAGGTAACACCCAATATGCATTCCAAGGACGTCCCATGTGAATAATTGGGAATAATCCTGCTTGGAATACCGCAAAGATAGTCATGGCTTCTGCAGAACGGTTAATAGCCATTCTCCATTTCTGACGGAATAATAGCAGTACTGCTGAGATTAACGTACCAGCGTGACCAATACCTACCCACCATACAAAGTTGGTGATATCCCAGGCCCATCCAATATTTTTGTTTAATCCCCAAACTCCAATACCCGTTCCTACGGTATAGAAGATACATCCAAATCCCCATAACATTGCTGCTAAAGAAATATAAAATGCTATGTACCAATTTTTGTTTGCTTTACCTTCAATAGATCGAACGATGTCTTCGGTAATATCATGGTAACTCTTTTCACCTAATACTAAAGGTTCTCTTATGGGTGCTTCGTAATGAGACATATGCTTATATCTTAAATTTTAATTACGCTTCGTTTGTATTTCTAACTTTCACTTGATATACTACATTTGGTTTTGTTCCAATATAGTCTAACACGTGATACGCTCTTTTATCGTCTTTTAATGCGGTTACTTCTTCTTCAGGATTGTTTACATCACCAAATACTAAAGCTCCTGTAGAACATGCAGATGAACATGCTGTTGAAAATTCTCCTACCTCAACTTTTCTACCTTCACGCTTCGCTTTTAAGATAGTTGCTTGAGTCATTTGAATACACATAGAACATTTTTCCATAACTCCTCTTGAACGAACCACTACATCTGGGTTTAATACCATTTTACCGTATTCGTTGTTCATGTTGAAATCGAATTCAGTATTGTCTGCGTAGTTAAACCAGTTGAATCTACGAACTCTATACGGACAGTTGTTTGCACAGTAACGAGTTCCTACACAACGGTTGTAGGTCATTTGGTTTTGTCCTTGACGACCATGAGTAGTAGCAGCAACTGGACAAACCGTCTCACATGGAGCGTGGTTACAGTGCTGACACATCATAGGCTGGAAGTTTACTTTTGGATTCTCAGCTTCTGTTTCTAATACTTTATATAAGTCTCCTCCGCTTAATCCTTGTTCAATAGCTTCTTCTCTAGTTTCTACTTCTGAAGAATAGTATCTATCGATACGTAACCAGTGCATATCTCTACCCACACGTACTTCGTCTTTTCCAACTACAGGCACATTGTTTTCTGCATGACATGCTACCACACAAGCTCCACAACCGGTACATGAATTTAAATCAATAGAGAGGTTAAAATGATGTCCAATTTCTCTGTTGTGCTCATCCCATAAATCTATGGTCTTCGCTTCTACTTCTTTGTGGTCATACGATACATATGCTGGTTTGTTCCATGAGTGTTTTGGATCTAAACTAGTATCGTTATACTCTTTTAAAGATGCTTCTTTTAATATATCGTGTCTACCCGCGATAGTTTTTTGTACTTGAGTACATGCAAACTCGTGAGTTCCAGAAGTCTTTTCTATAGCAACATTGTACTGAACATTGTTACCGTTGGCATATAATGGATAGGCATTTACTCCAACTTGCATCACGTCTTTTAATCCGTGAGTTCTACCGTATCCTAAAGCTAAGCCTACAGACCCTTTTGCCTGGCCTGGTTGAACTAGTACTGGCACATTGGTTAAGGTAACTCCATTAACGGTTACGGTTGCATAGTTTCCGTTAATCGCTCCGTTATCTTGAACTGGGTTTGCAAAACCTAAGGTTTTTGCATCTGCCATAGAAACGGTTAAATAGTTATCCCAAGCAGCTCTAGTGATTGGATCTGGTAACTCTTGTAACCAAGGGTTATTGGCTTGTTTACCATCTCCTAAAGCAGTTGATGTATATAAGGTTAATTCCATACCGTTAGATGTTGTTGCTTTTCCTAAAGCGGAAGCAGCAGCATTTAAATCAACAGTAGTGGTCGTTACTTTTGAAGTAACGTTTGCGTTAAAGTAACCGTCATGCAACGCTTGGTTCCATGATTGTCCGCTTAACACATTTGCAGACCAAAACGATTTTAAATAACTAAAGTATGAACTTGAGTTACCAGACCATTTTAATAACACTTCTTGAAACTGACGTGTATTAAATAGTTTGTTAATGGTTGGTTGCATTAATGCATAATGCCCTTCTTTTGGCATTACATCTCCCCAAGACTCTAAGAAATGAGACGCAGGTAAAGTATATTGTGCTCCAGCAGCGGTTTCTGTATTTTGTTCAGAAATTGCTACAGATAATGTGAGCTTTTTCATGGCTTCAGCAAAAGCTGCTCCACTTGCATGTGTATATACAGGATCTACATTGTAGGTAATAAGACCAGCAACTTTACCAGACTTCATATCTGCTAAAAGTTGTGCTACAGCAGCGTCATTTCCTTGTCTTGTATACATTGGTTGTGCCGCATCAAATACCTCACTTGCTAAAGCTTGGTTAATCGCAAAGGCAATTAATTGTGCATTTTTATCATTCATTCCTGCTACTACAACAGCTTTAGAACCTGCAGCTTTTAGGGCTTTAGCAGCTTTCTTAACATCGGCATCAACAGCAGTTGCTTTTGAAGGTAACGATGATCCTGTAATAGCATTGTAAAGATTAAGTAAGGCAAATACTTGGTCAGATGGTTTTGCTACCACTCTGTGGTCTGCATTTGCACCTGTTAAAGACATGTTTGCTTCAAACTGAACATGGTAAGACATGCTACCATCTTTAATTTTTCTGCTTTCTGCATAACCTCTATCAAATCCTCCTTGCCAGTCTCCTAAGAAATCTGCTCCAAAAGAAACAATTGTACTTGCTTTTTCAAAGTGATAATTAGGTAACGCTCGTTTACCAAACATCGCTTCAAAAGCATCTAAAGTTCCGCTTTCTGAAACGGCATCATATACTACATGTTCTACATTTGGATATGCTGCAATAAACTCTGCTACGATCTTCTCTGTTGAAGGACTCGCTAATGTTCCTGTTACTAAAACAACTTTTTTATTGGCTGCTTTTAAGGCGTCTAATTGAGCTCCGATTTCTGCATCAGCAGTATTCCAAGTAGTTCTTTTATCTCCTTTTTTTGGCTCTTGTAAACGTAGTTGCTCATCGTAAAGCGACAATACAGAAGCTTGCACTCTTGCATTGGTAGCTCCATGAGCATCTTTATTTGGCATTACTAAAATAGGACGACCCTCTCTAGTCTTTACCAAAATGTTTGCAAAGTCAAAACCATCGGCAATAGCAGTAGCATACCAATCGGCTACTCCAACTGTAATATCGTTTGGCTTAACTACGTATGGTATAGATTTTCGTACTGGTCCTTCACAAGCAGCTAAAGAAGCCGCAGCTGTTGTAAATCCAACATACTTCAAAAAGTCTCTTCTAGAAGTAGATGATTTTTCAAGAGTATCTTTATCTCCTAAAAATTGATCCGTTGGAATTTCTTCAACAAACTCTTTCTTGCTTAGCGTTTCGATAAGTGAACTATCTACTAGTTCGTCTACGCTTTTCCAATATTTTTTGTTTGAAGCCATGTATATGTGTTTTTCTTCTTTTAATATTTGATTAATAGTGACACTTACCACATTCTAATCCTCCTAATTGCGCAGCAGTTACTTGCTCTACTCCATATTTCTTAGACAATTCTTCGTGGATTTTCTTGTAGTAGTCGTTTCCTTTTAAATCTACTTTAGTTTCTCTATGACAGTCGATACACCAACCCATAGTTAATGGAGAGTATTGATATACTTCGTGCATCTCTTGGATAGGCCCGTGACATTTTTGACACTCTACCCCTCCTACAGTCACGTGTTGTGAGTGATTAAAGTAAGCAAAGTCTGGTAAGTTGTGAATACGTACCCATTTTACAGGTTTAGTTTTACCAGTGTACACTAAGTTATCTGGATCCCATCCTGCTGCATCATAGATTTTCTGAATTTCAGCATTCAACTGTGTTGTTGAATATCCATCCATTTCTGTAGTTTCAGCAACTTCTGCAATGTTCATATGACAGTTCATACATACATTCACTGAAGGAATTCCTGAATGCTTGCTATGCTTCGCTGATGAGTGACAGTACTGACAGTCGATTTTGTTATCTCCTGCGTGAATTTTATGTGAAAAGGCAATCGGTTGAACTGGCTGATATCCTTGGTCAACACCTACTTTGAAAAGTGTTCCAAATAAAACATAGGCAGTTAACAAGAGCATAAAAATGGTAAATACCACATGTAAGAACGTGTTTCTCTTAATGCCTTCCCAAAGCTCTTGAAGGTTTCCTGCAAGACCTGGAGTCTTAGGCGCTCCTTTTAATTCGCTGATGGTTTTTAATAAACTCGCAATAATTAAAAATGCTGAAATTACAATCGCTGCTAAAATGTATAACAACCATTTTGGACTTTCTTGAGCTACCGCAGTAGTGGTTGTTGTTTGACCAGGTACTACCGCTGGTTTTGGATCTCCTACAGTGGTGTAATATAAAATATCATCGATATTCTTATCACTTAATTGTGGAAAAGCAGTCATGTTAGAACCGTTGTACTCTTCGTAAACAGCAATCGCATCTCTATCTCCAGACGCTCTTAACTCTGCGTTATTTTTGATCCATTTTTTTAACCAATCATTTTCTCTTCGTTCTTCAATCCCTCCTAAAGCTGGTCCAACCAACTTTTTGTCTAATTTGTGACAAGAAGCACATAGTGATTTGAACAAGCTACGTCCTTCTTTCTGGCGAGCTGCATCTACGGCATCTTGTCCATAAGTTGAAAAACTTAATGAAAACAGTAAAAAGAAGGTGAGACTTTTAAGAAGTACTTGGTGAATTCGATTGTGAAGTGCAACACTTTTCATATTAACAAACTAAATTTAGTATCTTATTTCTGTACTTTAAATCGCAATCAAACAGGCGTGGTAACGAGGTTTGATTAGCTGCACAAAAGTACTACTTAAGATTTATTTTTGAAATGCTAATGCAGTGTTAAATTATAATTTATACTAATTCTAAATAAGGTATTTTTTCAATTTATTAGAAAACAACTCGTTACTTTTGTACGCAATATAATTTGTATGATAACGACACGAAATTCAATACGCACTGCACTTTTCTTACTCGCTTTTAACACAGTGGGTTACAGTCAAGAAATTAAGACTGAACAGGAGCATATTAAAAATCTAATTGCCAAAAAAAGAGCCTTTAATAGCGAAAACGGATATGGATTTAGAATTCAGTTGTACAATGGTTTTGAAACCGAGTCTAAAAAAATTAAAAGCAAGTTCGAATTAGACTTTCCTGAGATAAAGACCTACTTAATCTATCAATCTCCAGAGTGGAAAATTCAAATAGGACTCTTTAGAACCCGTTTAGAGGCCGACAAAGCATTACTCAATTACAAGAAAAAATTCTCAGGGGCAATTGTTGTTCCTGTTGGAAAATAACCCCATAAAAAAAAGCCACACGATGTGTGGCTTTTTTTGTGATCTATACTGCGATTATAATTTCTTTTTAACCGCTACTTCTTTGTAGGCTTCTAAAACATCGCCTTCTTGAATATCGTTGTAGTTTTTAATTTGTAACCCACAATCATACCCTTTAGCCACTTCTTTAACATCGTCTTTAAAACGTTTTAAAGAGGTAAGTTCTCCAGTATGAATTACGATTCCATCTCTAATAATTCTAATTAAGGAATCTCTAAATACTTTACCAGACATCACCATACATCCTGCAATGTTTCCAACTTTAGAAATCTTATACACTTCTCTAATCTCCACATTACCAGTTACTTCTTCTTTCATTTCTGGAGACAACATTCCTTCCATTGCATCTTTGATATCGTTAATCGCATCGTAGATGATAGAATACGTTCTGATGTCAATTTCTTCCTTGTCGGCAACTGTTCTTGCGTTTCCTTGCGGACGAACATTAAATCCGATAATAATAGCATCAGAGGCTGTGGCTAATAATACATCAGACTCGGTAATTGCTCCAACTCCTTTGTGAATAATATTTACTTGAATTTCTTCTGTTGACAGTTTTTGGAATGAATTGGTTAAGGCTTCCACAGAACCATCTACATCTCCTTTTAAGATGATGTTTAATTCTTTGAAATCTCCTAATGCAATTCGTCTACCAATTTCATCAAGAGTAAGTGTTTTTTGTGTTCTTACCGATTGTTCACGTTGTAATTGCGAACGTTTGGAAGCTACTTGTTTTGCTTCTCTTTCATCTTCAAAAACAACAAATTTATCTCCTGCTTGTGGCGCACCGTCTAATCCTAAAATAGACACGGGTGTCGATGGTCCTGCCTCAGATAAATTACTCCCTTTATCATTAAACATGGCACGGACTTTACCACTGTGCTTTCCAGCTAGAATATAGTCCCCAATTTTTAAGGTACCTGCTTGAACTAAAATAGTAGATACATATCCTCTACCCTTATCAAGTAACGCTTCTACTACTGTTCCAGATGCATTTTTATTAGGGTTCGCTTTTAACTCCAATACTTCTGCTTCTAACAATACTTTCTCTAAAAGCTCAGGAATTCCCTGACCTGTTTTTGCTGATATGTCTTGTGACTGTATGCTTCCTCCCCATTCTTCAATTAATAAGTTCATTGAAGATAATTGTGTTTTTACATTATCTGGGTTAGCGTTTGGCTTATCAATTTTGTTGATGGCAAAAATAATAGGAACTCCTGCAGCTTGTGCATGAGAAATCGCTTCCTTCGTTTGGGGCATCACATCATCATCGGCAGCAACCACAATAATAACTAAATCGGTTACTTGAGCTCCCCTTGCACGCATTGCCGTAAAGGCCTCGTGACCTGGTGTATCTAAAAAGGCAATTTTTTGATCTCCTACCTTTACAGAGTAAGCACCAATATGTTGTGTAATTCCTCCAGATTCTCCTTCAATTACATTTGCTTTTCTAATATAGTCTAATAACGATGTTTTACCGTGATCTACGTGTCCCATTACCGTAATAATTGGCGCTCTTGTTTCTAGATCTTCTGGCTTATCGATATCTTCTTCAATGGCTTCTTCTACTTCTGCTCCTACAAACTCTACAGTATAATTAAACTCATCTGCAACAATGGTTAAAGTTTCAGCATCTAATCGCTGGTTCATCGTTACCATCATTCCTAAAGACATACATGCAGAAATAATATTGGTTACCGGAACGTCCATCATGGTAGCAACTTCACTAACCGTAACAAACTCTGTTACCTTAAGCACTTTACTGTCTGCTTCTAAAGCTTCTAACTCTTTTTCGGCTTGTTGTCTGTGCGTATCTCTTTTATCTCTTCTGTATTTTGCTCCTTTTCCTTTCGAAGATTTTCCTTGAAGTTTTTCTAAGGTCTCTCGTACTTGTTTTTGGATTTCAGCTTCTGTAAGTTCTTCTTTTTGAACTACGGGTCTTCTTCCTCTCGGACCATTATTGTTATTTGCTCTACTTGGACCAGCTGCTCTTCCTGCAGGAGATGTTCCTGGCTTGTGAATACGCTTTCTCTTTTTCTTAGAAGCGTCTGTAGCATTCTTATCGTCATTTTTAGCAGCCTCTGGTTTCTTTTTCTTTGCTTTTTCAAACTGCTTTAAGTCAATGGTCTTTCCAGTAAGCTTGGGGCCATCTAGCTTTTTGTATTGCGTTGTTAATTTTTCAGCAGATTCAGGAGTTACCTCAGCTTCTTCCTCTTTTACAGGCGCAGCTTCTTTAACTACTTCTTTCTTGGCAACTGGAGTTTCCTCTTTTGCTTTGGGAGCTTCTTTAGCAGGAGCATCGATATCGATTTTTCCTACGGTTTTAATTTCAAGCTTCTCCGCCTTGGCACGCAAGACTTCTTCCTTCTTCTCGTCTTCTATTCTTTTTTGCTCTAGCTTAGCTTCCAGTTCTAATCGAATTGCCTCTTTTTCTTTTCGTTTTTCTTCTCCAACTTCTTTAGAGGCGGCTTTTTTATTGGCATCGGTTTCAAACCCGTCCAATAAAACCTGATATACCTCACCCGATATTTTGGTGGTAGGTCTAGCTTCGATCTCGTGACCGTTTTTAGCTAGGAACTCTACAGCCCTATCGAGAGAAATATTCAATTCTCTTAGTACTTTGTTTAGCCTCATTGTTTTGCTATCAGCCATAAATAATTATCTGCTTTATTTTAAATTTTTGAATTGATCTTATGGTCTAACCCGATCTAGTCTTCAAATTCTTCTCTTAATATTTTTTGAACTTCTAAAATCGTTTCTTCTTCAAGATCTGTTCTTTTTAGGAGTTCTTCAACGCTAGTTTCTATAACACTCTTGGCGGTATCTAAACCAACATTTTTAAATTCTTGGATTACCCAATCTTCTATTTCGTCAACAAACTCAGTCAATTCAACATCTTCTTCTTCTAAACCTTCACGTTGTACATCTATTTCATATCCGGTTAACTCACTCGCTAAACGAATATTTACACCACCTTTTCCAATGGCTTTTGACACTTCTTCTGGCTTTAAAAACACGTTAACACGTCCTTTTTTACCATTCTTTTCTTCTTCATAAAGCTCAATATCCATAGATACAATTTTCGCTGGACTCAATGCTCTTGCAATATAAAGTTGTTCGTTTTTAGTGTAGTTAATTACATCGATGTTTTCGTTTCCTAACTCTCTAACGATTCCGTGAATACGAGACCCTTTCATTCCAACACAAGCACCAACTGGATCTATTCTATCGTCGTAAGAGTCTACAGCCACTTTTGCTTTTTCACCAGGAATTCTAGCCACTCCTTCAACAGTAATAAGTCCATCAAAAACTTCTGGAATTTCTTGTTCAAATAATTTGATTAAAAACTCTTTTGAGGTTCTTGATAAAATTATGGCAGGTTTATTTCCTCGTAATTCTACGGATTTAATTACCCCTCTAACAGAATCTCCTTTTCTAAAAAAGTCTGAACGTATTTGTTCGCTTTTAGGAAGTACAATCTCATTTCCTTCATCATCTAAAAGAATGATTGCGTTATGACGAATATGGTGTACCTCTGCACTGTATAAATCTCCTTCTAAATCTTTAAATTGTTTAAAGATATTGGTACTGTCGTGTTCGTGAATTTTTGAAATCAGATTCTGACGTAAGGCTAAGATAGCTCTTCTTCCTAGATTTACCAATTTCACCTCTTCAGATACATCTTCTCCGATTTCAAAATCGGGTTCAATTTTACGAGCCTCGGTTAAGGCAATCTCTTCGTTATCATCCTCTACTTCACCGTCGGCAACCACCACACGATTTCTCCAAATCTCTAAATCTCCTTTATCTGGGTTGATAATAATATCGAAGTTGTCATCTGAACCAAACTTACGTTTTAATGCAGCTCTAAACACTTCCTCTAAGATAGACATTAAGGTAACTCTATCTATACTTTTAAAATCTTTAAATTCTGAAAACGAATCTATTAATGCTATATTTTCCATTTCAATTCTCTACTTAAAATATAATCTTCACTTTTGCTTCTATAATATCTGTAAGGGCAATATTTGCCGTTTTTTCTACGGTTACTTTTCCTTTTCCAACAGGTTTGGGTTCTCTAGCTTTCCAATACAGTGTAATTGCTGTTTCGCTAACCTCTTGAAGGGTTCCTTCAAACGTTTCTTCGGCCGTTTTTACCTCTAAAATTCTCCCGATATTCTTTTTATACTGTCTCGCTAACTGAATAGGTTCTGCAATATCTGGAGAACTTACCTCTAACGCAAAGTCTTCTTCTTCACGATCTAAGTTATGCTCTACGTGCCTACTAATTCTTATGATTTCGTTTAGTGGAACACCGGTATCACCATCAACAACTAACTGGATTTTATTTCCTTGTAAAAATTGTAGTGATACTAAAAATAAGGATTCATTTTCCGACAGGGCTTCTGTAACAAGTCTCTTAACTGTTTCTTTCATCTCTAGGTATAAAAAGAGGGGACTTTACGTCCCCTTCTTTCTTCAAATAATCGTTATTTTCGATGCAAATATAAGAACAAGTTTACGAACTACCAAATTAGCGTAATCTATTTATTTTTACTACCTTTAATTGTCGTCAAGCCTTATGAATAAAACCACTTTTTAATGAACAGTATTGTAGTTCCCATCGATTTTTCAAAACGCTCTTTTTATGCAGTACAATTAGCTGCACACATCCAAAAAAGTCACGGGTCAGAAGTGCACTTATTACACATGATTGATTTGCCTACGGGAGTAATAGACATGGGTGCTGGAAGTAATTTTAGCATTCCAGAAAGTATGATGTATTTGCGAAAAGTAAAAGAACGTATCGAGCAGGTAAAAACCGATTACTTTGACCATCCTAAAAAAATTAAGCATGCCATTCGATTTCAACATCCTTACGATGGCATTACCTCTTATGCAGCCAAAAAAAGTGCCTCACTAATTATTATGGGCGCTACAGGGCTTTCAGAATTTGAAGAAATTGTTATTGGGTCTACTACTGAAAAAATGGTGCGGACTTCCGAAATTCCAGTATTGGTTGTTAAACGAGAGATGGAACCTTTTAGCTTACAGTCTATTGTTTTTGCTTCAAACTTTAAAGAACATGCAAAGACTGCTTTTCATAAACTAGTGTCTTTTGCCAGTGTTTTTTCGAGTACCATTCATTTGTTGCGTGTAAACACTCCTCAAAAATTTGAAACTACACACGATACTGAACAACGGATACAAAAATTCATTGCTGGTAGTACTGAGCTAAAAACTACCATCAATAGCTATAATGACACTTCCATTGCAAATGGTGTTGTTCATTTTGCAGATGCCATCGATGCAGATCTTATTGCTTTTGCAACACATGGTAGAAGTGGTCTCTCACAACTTTTTAATACGAGTAACACCAAAAGCCTTACCAAAAGCGTCATGAGACCTCTTATAACCTTCAAAATTTAAGCCGAAGTGTTATCATCTAAAACACATACAAAGGGTACGTTTTTTTCAATGGGAATTGTACTCCTAAGCATGTAGAGCACCATCTTGTTATATTCCGTGCGTTTTCTAAAATATTTACTTATAAGCTATTATCAAGATTTTTAAGTACATTGGGAATATCAAATTATAAGGTATATGATCAACGCATTTAGAAAGACTCGTAAACTGTTTTTTCGGAAGAAAAAGTTTTATAAATATCTGTTGTATGCATTTGGTGAAATCATTTTAGTTGTGATTGGGATTTTGATTGCTTTACAAATCAACAACTGGAATGAACAACAAAAACAAAAAGAAGCAGAATTGTATTTACTAGGTGAAATTAAAGCCAATCTTGTTGCAGATAGCACTTTAATTGATCAAATTATTACCCAACGAAGAAAGACCCAACAATCTATTAATAACATGTCCTCGTATTTGCGACAAACCGAAATCAATCGCGATACGTTTGCATATGACATGGTACAATTAAACACTTTTGAACGCTATTTTCCTATTAAGACTGCCTATGAGATGTCTAAAACAAGAGGACTTCCATTAAGCAATAATACTTTACGGACTAAGATTGCAAACTACTACGAATACGAACAACTGATCATTCAACGAGGTACTCAAGATATTGAAAAGGATTTTATCAATGAGATTGTTCCTAACCTTCGTCGCTATATAAAGGAGTATGAATATGGAAAAAGCGTCACCTTCAAAAATCATAAAGACCCTAAAATGATTAACTGGCTATCTCAGTTTTTAGTGAGTTTTAACGACAATAATGAAAGTACCTTGAGACGTCTTGAGCGCTTTTTTGAAATTAATGAAGCCATCAAAAGAACAACAAATCAAGAAATAAAAAAACTTGAATAACATAATTCTTACAAAAACAGAGACCCCTACTCTTTGGTATCAAGCAGTACTTGCCTTCTCATGCCAGAAACCTATCGTCGCTGTTATAAAATCATCATAAAAACGTTGTGCTTATCCTCCTAGATTAATCCCATAAAAAAAATCCCAATTTAGTCAGATTGAGATTTTAGCATTTTGTTGGCCTACAAGGACTCCCCGATACTGCGATCGGGACAAGCTTCTCGTCCTAGATTAACCCCATAAAAAAATCCCAATCTAGTCAGATTGAGATTTTAGCATTTTGTTGGCCTACAAGGACTCGAACCTTGAATATCGGTACCAAAAACCGGTGTGTTACCATTACACCATAGGCCAATTGCTGAATGCGGATGCAAATTTAAGTCAAAGTTTTAATCCTACAAATATTTTTACTCTTTTTTTGATTTTAACAAACTTTTAGCAAGCCCCTTGTGGCAGTTGTAAAAAGTAGAACGTTCTTTTGTTTTAAATTAGTAAATTCGCTTCTTACTCAGTGATATTGATATGACTTCAAATAAATTTGCAAAATGGAACACCTATTTGGGGTGGTTTACCTTTTTAATTGCACTACTAACATATACCCTAACCCTTGAACCTACAGTAAGTGCATGGGATTGTGGTGAATATATTTCAACAGCAGTAAAACTAGAAGTTGGCCATCCGCCTGGAGCACCTTTGTTTCAAATGTTAGGAGCCTTTTTTGCGCAATTCACCTCTGAGGCTGCGTCTATTGCTAAAATGGTCAATTTTATGTCTGGTCTTGCCAGTGCATTTACCATTCTATTTATGTTTTGGACGATTACAAATCTTTCAGAAAAGCTTGCTAAAAAAACAGGCGAAGTCTCTGAAAGCGCTTATATCGCTATCTTAGGAAGTGGATTTGTGGGCGCATTGGCCTATACCTTTTCTGATAGTTTCTGGTTTAGTGCTGTAGAAGGTGAAGTATACGCAATGTCGTCTTTCTTAATGGCCCTATTGTTTTGGTTGGGTCTTCGATGGGAAGCCGAGCTCAATACTCCGAGAGGAAATAAATGGCTTGTGCTTATTAGTTTTGTTGTGGGACTTTCTTTTGGGGTACACATCTTATCACTCTTAGTTATCCCCGCTATTGTATTGCTGTATTTCTTTAAGACCTATCAAAACATCAATCTAAAATCCACCGCCATTGCTACGGTAATCTCTATCTTAGTTTTAGCATTTGTGTTTAAATTTTTATTTCCATTTACCCTAGAATTTTTTAGTGTAATGGAGCTTTTCTTTATAAATAGTATCGGACTTCCATACAATTCTGGAACCATAATCGCTGGATTGCTTTTGATCGCATTATTCTACTACGGATTAACCTATACGCGAAAGCATCAAAAAACGATGGCCAACACTTTAATTCTATCGGTATTATTTATCATGTTAGGATTCTCTTCTTGGGTTATGTTACCCATTAGAGCTAATGCAAACACAACCATTAACGAAAACAATCCATCAAGTGCACGAGAACTTTTAGCCTATTATAACCGTGAACAATACGGAGATGCTAATGTGTTTTACGACACCTATTACTCGAATTCGTACCGAAGAGAACAAGACAAAACAAAGCCCTACAAAGACGATAAACCAAAATACGAAAAGCGTAATGGTAAGTATGAAATCGTTAATAATTACAAAAATGTAGTCCCAAATTATACCGATAAACACAAAGGATTTATCCCGAGAATGGTTAATCCTGCCTCCGAAAAAATGTATAAGGCGCTAGCAGGGATTCCTGCAAACAGCACCCGAAGACCCACCTTTGGCGAAAATCTAAAGTTTATGCTCAACTATCAATTTGGGTATATGTATGGACGTTATTTTATGTGGAATTTTGTAGGAAGACAAAACGACAACCAAGGAAAATTAGACATCTATAACGGAAACTGGATTAGTGGAATTGATTTTATTGACGAACCAAGACTTGGACCTCAAACCAACTTACCCACCGATGTAAAAGAAAACAAAGGAAGAAATACCTATTATTTTTTACCCCTTATTCTTGGACTCATCGGATTACTGTATCAAGTCCGTTGGGATAAGCAGAACTTTTATACCCTATTCATCTTTTTTGCCTTCACTGGTTTTGCTATTATTTTTTATACCAATCCAAAACCTTTTGAACCCAGAGAACGTGACTACGCAGTAGTAGGTTCTTTCTACATCTTTGCAATTTGGATTGGCTTTGGCGTATTTGCACTTTATGAGTATTTAAAAGGATTTGCAAACAAGAAAGCCATAGCGCTTGGAGTAAGCTTGCTTTCGTTACTCGCAGTTCCGGCTTTAATGGCTTCAGAAAACTGGGATGACCACGATCGTTCTGAACGCTATACCACTAGACTTAACGCGCAAGCATATTTGGAGTCTTGCGACCCCAATGCAATAATGTTTACCATTGGAGATAACGACACTTTTCCACTGTGGTACATGCAAGAAGTAGAAGGTATTAGAACAGATATTAAACTGGTAAATACCAGCCTATTTGCTACAGACTGGTATATCGATCAAATGAAAAGAGCTACCTATAAGGCACCTCCAATACCTTCGCAATTAGAACACGATCAATACAAATATGGAACTTTAGACGTAGCATACCACTACCCATTACCTCAGTTTAAAGACACAATTATTGACATTGACTACTTGATGAAATGGATAGATAGTAAAAACGAGATAACCTATGTAGAAACAGAAAATGGTCTAAAAGAAAAAATCTATCCAACCAATAAAATAAGCATCCCTGTTAATAAAGAAGCCGTCTTAAAAAGTGGTATCGTTGCGCAAAAAGACGCCGATAAAATTGTAGATACCATAGAAATAACTATTGACGAACGTGGTTTAACAAAGAATCGCATTTTAATGCTAGACATTTTAGCCAACAACAATTGGAAACAACCTATATACTTTACTGGAGGGGCTTATGCTGATGAAGAATATATCTGGTTAAAAGACTATTTACAACTCGATGGTATGGCCTATAAATTGGTGCCTATAAAGACCGATATGGAAAACAAAAACATGTTTGAATTAGGTAGAATAGACCCCGATAAAATGTATGCCAATATTCAAAAGTTAGAATGGAGAAATATTAATAGTGGTCGTATTTATCTCGATGAACAAACAAAGAAAAACGCCATTTCGTTACGAAATAATTTAATGCGTTTGTCTGAAGCTTTTGCTTTAAAAGGAGATACTTTAAAAGCAAAAGAAGTCTTAGACCTTTCTTTAGAAAAAATGCCTATCGAAGACTTTGATCATTACAGTATTGCCTTAGGGTATCCTGAATATTACTATGCCTTAAAAGACACAGTTACTGCAAGAAAAACGGCAGAAACATTAATCAAAATTACCAAAGAAAAATTGGTATGGCTAAGTCAATTTGATCGATTAGGAGCCGAGCAAGTAATGGAAGATATCGATACCCAGTTATATATGTATCGCAATATTCTTGGTCAAATTACACAGTTTGATACCGACAAAGCTTATGCCGAAAAACTACAGACCGAATTTGTAAATACCATTAAACTCTTCGAACATTTAGTTCCAGAAGACGAATAGCAAATGCGGACTTATGTTTCTAAAACTCCAGACTATGTTTCAAAGCTTTTTCCTAAAATGCTTTGGAACAAAGATCGTGAGGAGAACACCTGTTATCTTACCTTTGATGATGGTCCAACACCCGGAGTTACAGATGTAGTTTTAGACCTTTTAAAAGCCCATAATACAAAAGCAACCTTTTTCTGTATTGGTAAAAACATAGAACAACATCCAGTACTTTTTGAACGAATTCGCACAGAAGGTCATACGATTGGAAACCACACGCACAATCATCTGAATGGGTGGAGAACAAAAACAACCACCTATATAGAAAACACCGAACTAGCAGAAGAACAGATTTCAAATAATCCAAAAAAACTGTTCCGACCTCCCTACGGAAAAATCCGATCTGGTCAGGCAAAAGGACTTTTAGAAAAAGGCTATTCGATTGTTATGTGGGACGTGTTGAGTGGTGATTTTGACCTTAGCCTCAACAAAAAAGACTGTCTTACCAACGTTTTAGTGAATACACACAACGGAAGTATTGTGGTGTTTCATGATAGTGAAAAAGCGAAAGATAAACTTTTGTGGGTGCTCCCTCAGGTATTAGAAGACTTGAAAAAAAGAGGAATCAGTTGTGCTGCGCTCTAGGCTTAGTAATACTGCTGTACTAATCCAATAAGGGTATTGGCATCTTGCTCGCCAGTCTGTCTCCATTTCATCTCCCCATTTTTATAGATCATAAAAGTTGGATTTCCTTTTACACGAAGCGCTTCGGCTAAGATTTCATTCTTCTTGATATCAATTTTAATCACCTTTGCTTTATCCCCTAAAGCAGCCGCAACATCTTTTAAAGTGTCTAGATTGTTTTCAGCATCATCCCAGTCAAAATAAAAGTCAATTAAAACGGGCTTTTCAACGCTAATTAATTCGCCAAATTTTGTCATAATTCTTCTGATTTAAAGGCAAAAACGGTACTCGTATTGATTTTGTTGTTTTACAAATATAGTATTTCTACTGAAATATGGTGAAAATCAAGCTTTTTTAAGCTCAATTACAGTCACTTCGGGCCAAATACCAACTCTTCCAGGAAATGCATGATAGCCAAAACCACGATTGACATTAATGTATTGATCGAGTTCATTGTACAAACCTGCCCATTGTTTATACACATATTTAGAAGGACTCCATTTAATGAACCCGGGTATTTCAATACCCATTTGCAAGCCATGTGTATGTCCACTCAAACTAAGGTGATAATGGTATTCGTCATCTTTTACTTGGTACTCCCAATGGCTAGGATCATGCGTCATTAAGACTTTAAAATCATCTTTTTGAATTCCAGAGGAGGCTTTCTTTAAATCTCCTTTTTGATTGAACCCTCTACCCCAGTTTTCTACTCCTACTAACGCAATTCTCTGACCCTCTTTTTCGATATATCGGTGTTCATCAAGCAGTAAATCGAATCCCATTTTTGGATGCAAGCCTTTTACCGCTTCAAAATTTGCCGCTTTAGCCTCAGGTGAAGGCCAGTCTGTATAGTCGCCATAATCGTGATTTCCCAAAACAGAATACTTACCATAAGGCGCATTTAATTTAGCAAACATATCAACCCAAGGTTCCATTTCAGAGGCTTTATTGTTTACAATATCTCCTGTAAACAATAACAAATCGGACTCTTGCTGATTGATTAAATCAACCCCATATTGAATTTTCTCTCTATTGGTAAAACTTCCCGAATGAATGTCTGAGATTTGGGTGATGGTAAAACCATCAAAAGCATCGGGTAGATCTTTGAAACTAAGTTGATATTTAAGTACTTTATAATTGTATTTTCCTTGAATGATTCCGTAAATAAACGAAGCGAAAGGAATAGCTGCTAAACCCAAGGCAATTTGCGATACGAATTTTCTTCGTCCAGGAAGGGGTTGAACACCATTCGCTGTAAAGTAAGAAATGCCCTTAATGAGCCCTCTAACTAAATCTTCTCCAAAAAGTACTAGAACAAGGAGTAGCTTTGGAATAAGAACCGTTAACATTAATCCAGAAGCATATTGAAACTGAATGGTCTGACCTGCGGAGCGTGGAAGGGTTAGAATAGTAATCAAAAAATTGAGGTAAATCGCTACACTCACCAGCACAGAACCCCATCGGATCCACTTGTTTTTTGTGACCGTTTTAATGGCTTGTAATGAGTAATATTCCACCAAAAAAATAACAACTCCTAAAAATATAAAGCGAATCACCCAGCGCGACATAAGATCTTTTTTAAAGTCCACAAAGATAGCAGTATTTTAACGTTTCAATTTTAAGATGCTGTTAAAGTTTTGTAGCTTTAGACTTTCAATATAAACACTCCATGGCAGCACCCAAAAGACTTTTTCTTCTCGACGCATATGCACTTATTTTTAGAGGTTATTACGCCTTTATAAAAAATCCAAGAATAAACTCTAAGGGCATGGATACCTCAGCCATTATGGGGTTTATGAACTCATTGCTCGATGTTATTAAAAGAGAACAACCCGATCATTTAGCGGTTTGTTTCGACAAAGGTGGTAGTGTGGCCCGTACCGATGCGTTTCCAGAATACAAAGCCAATCGTCAAGAAACTCCTGAAGCCATTAAAATTGCTGTTCCGTATATCGAAGCTATTTTAAAAGCCATGAAGATTCCGGCCATAGTAAAAGAAGGTTACGAAGCCGATGACATAATTGGAACGCTTGCAAAAAAAGCGGAACAAGAAGGATATGTTACCTATATGGTAACCCCAGATAAGGATTTTGCCCAATTGGTAAGTGAACATATTTTTATCTATAGGCCCCGTTTTGGTGGGGGTTATGAAACTTGGGGGATTCCTGAAGTACAAGAAAAATTTGGAGTAGAACGACCAGAGCAAGTCATCGACTTTCTCGGTATGATGGGAGATGCCATAGACAATATCCCCGGACTACCGGGTGTGGGAGAAAAAACAGCTAAAAAGTTTTTAGCTGCTTATGGATCTATGGAAAATCTACTGGCTAATACCCATGAGCTTAAAGGAAAAATGAAAGAGAAGGTAGAAGCGTCTAAAGAATTAGGTTTGCTCTCTAAAGAACTGGCCAAAATTATGCTCGATGTCCCTGTTGAATTTCATGAAGAAAACTTCGAAATGTGTCAGCCCGATATCGAGGCTACAAAAGCAATTTTTGATGAATTAGAATTTAGAAGACTTACTGACAACCTCATCAAAACATTTGCTGTTCAAGCCCCCACAGAAACATCACAGGAAGTAGCTTCATCGGCACCAGAACAGAAAGCACCTGCTTCAAATGCAGATGGTCAATTTGACCTCTTTGCTGCGCCTGGTGCAGGAGCAGTAACTGAAGAACAAGCTTCATCTGACTATAAAAACCTATCGAATACACCTCATTTTTACCAGCATGTAGCGACTCCATTTGCTAGAAAACTTCTCATTCAACAATTAGAGCAACAAACAACCGTATGTTTTGATACAGAAACTACAGGTTTAAAAGCTTTGGAAGTTGAACTGATTGGAATCGCCTTTTCTTGGGAAATTGGCAAAGGATATTATGTGACCTTCCCAGAAGATCAAGAAGAAACAAAAGCAATTTTAGAAGAATTTAAACCCTTCTTTACCAATGCCAACATCGAAAAAGTAGGTCATAATTTAAAATACGACCTTAAAGTATTGTCAAGATACGACATGCCTGTGAGTGGAAAATTATTTGATACCATGATTGCGCATTACCTTATTAATCCAGATATGCGACATAATATGGATATCTTGGCGGAAACCTATCTTCATTATAAACCACAATCTATAACCGAATTAATTGGCAAAAAAGGCAAGAATCAACTTTCTATGCGAGTTGTTCCTTTAGAACAACAAACAGCATATGCCGTTGAAGATGCAGACATTACCCTGCAGTTAAAAGAGCACTTTACCAAAGAGTTGGCCTCAGGAAATGTAACTAAACTCTTTGAGGAAGTAGAATTACCATTGGTGTCTGTACTTACTGCGATGGAAATTGAGGGCATCAATATAAATACCGACTATTTAAAAGAGTTATCGGTTGCCTTAACCGAAGATATTGAACGACTTGAAAAAGCTATTTTCGAACAAGCCGGTGAAGCGTTTAACATTGCTTCGCCAAAACAATTAGGGGTAATTCTTTTTGAAAAGCTTAAGCTTATTGATAAACCCAAGAAAACAAAAACAGGTCAGTATTCTACAGCCGAAGATGTACTCTCGTACCTTGCCAAAGACCATCAGATTATATCAGATATTTTAGAATACCGTCAATATAAAAAACTACAAAGCACCTATGTAGATGCGTTACCAAATGAAATCAATCCATTTACAGGTCGAATTCATACCGTGTATGCACAAGCTGTAGCCGCCACAGGACGTTTAAGTTCCAACAATCCGAACCTACAAAATATTCCTATTCGAACAGAACGTGGTAGACAGGTTAGAAAAGCATTTATTCCAAAAAATGAAGACTATGTGCTCTTAGCTGCCGATTATTCGCAAATAGAATTACGGATTATTGCTGCCTTAAGTGAAGAGGAAAATATGATTGAGGCTTTTAAAAATGGAGAAGATATTCACGCAGCAACAGCGGCCAAAGTTTTTAATGTAGCCTTAGAAGATGTTACTAGAGAACAAAGAAGTAATGCAAAAACTGTAAACTTCGGAATCATTTATGGGGTTTCTGCCTTTGGATTGAGTAATCAAACCTCTTTAAGCAGAAAAGAATCGAAAGAATTAATAGACCTGTATTACCAAACCTATCCTAAACTAAAGAGCTATATGGCAAAGCAAGTAGATTTTGCTAGAGAACATGGCTATGTAGAAACGGTATTACAACGTAGACGGTATTTAAAAGATATTAATTCTAGAAATGCTATTGTACGAGGTGCAGCCGAACGGAATGCTGTTAATGCTCCTATTCAAGGAAGTGCGGCCGATATTATTAAACTCGCTATGATAGCTATTCACAAACGCTTTACTGAAGCGAAATTTCAATCTAAAATGCTATTACAGGTACATGATGAATTGGTGTTTGATGCACATAAAGACGAGCTGGAACTCATTCAACCCATTATTAAAGAATGTATGGAACAAGCCTTTAATCTTGTTGTTCCTTTAGATGTTGAAATAGGTGTGGGTAACGATTGGCTTGCAGCACATTAATCTTAAGCATGTATTAACTCTGAATTCGTTACTGTAAAAAGCACAGTTTTATTGCTTTAAAAGAGATATGTATAGTGCTTCAACTTTAGCTCTTGCCCAAGGTGTCTTTCTTAAAAATGCTAAACTTGAGTTGATTGACGGACGCTCTTTAAAACAGCGAATAGAAATGGCTTCTCCTAAATACTCCCAACCATAACGCGCTACTAATTCTGTTAGCAGTTGTTTTAGTGTTATTCCATGGAGCGGGTTGTTGGGCTGTGTAGACATCGTTTAGGTTCTTGGTCCTCTATTTCTGTTTCTTTTAGACGGTCGTGAGGAATTCTTTTTCGAAGCAGTAGTCGAGGGTTTCTTGGCGCTTCTTGAGGGTCTATTCCCTCTCCCTTGTCCTTGTTTAATTGGAGCTGTTGAGGCATTTGGGTCTGGTTCAAATCCTGGCAGTATTTCTACAGGAAGCTGTAAACCAACGAGCTTCTCAATATCATGTAAATAGCTTGTTTCATCTGCACTAACCAAAGAAATAGCTTCTCCACTAGCGCCAGCTCTACCCGTTCTCCCTATTCTGTGTACATAATCTTCGGCAATATTTGGCAATTCAAAATTGACAACATGGGGCAATAAAGGAATGTCTAAACCTCTAGCAGCAATATCGGTTGCAACAAGTACTCGAATACTATTGTCTTTTAACCCTGCTAAGGCTTTGGTTCGAGCACCTTGCGATTTATTTCCATGAATGGCTGCCGCTGATATACCGGAACTAAGCATTTTTTTACAGAGTTTATTGGCCCCGTGCTTGGTTCTAGTAAATACGAGAACTTGTTTCCAATCTCCTTCTGAAATTAATTTAATAATCAACCCCGTTTTTAGTCCTTTAGCCACTCTATACACCTTTTGGTCAATAGCATCAACCGTGGTGTTTTCGGGTGTAGCTTCTACAAGAACTGGCTTGTAAAGAAATTCATTCGCTAAGCTTTTAATCTCTTTTGAAAAGGTAGCCGAAAACAATAGGTTTTGCCTTTTAGAAGGCATTAACCCAATAATTTTTTTAATATCTCTCAAAAAACCCATGTCTAGCATTCGGTCTGCTTCGTCTAAGACTAATACTTCAACGTTCTTTAACGAGAGCTGCCCCTGTTGTTGTAGATCGAGAAGTCGCCCTGGAGTGGCTACCAAAATATCAACTCCATTTCTAAGGGTTGCTATTTGAGGTTTTTGGTTCACTCCACCAAATATAACAGCAGAACGTAAGTCTAAAAATTCACTGTACGATCTCACATTTGCATAAACTTGAGCCGCCAATTCTCGAGTTGGAGTTAAGACCAAAGCTCGAACAGGTCTTTTTCGTAAGGGCGGAGCTTGAGAAAGTAGTTGCAATACTGGAAGTGTAAATCCTGCTGTTTTTCCTGTTCCTGTTTGCGCAGAAGCTAACACGTCTTTTCCCTCTAAAATTAAGGGAATCGCTTTTTGTTGAATTGGTGAGGGTGTAGTATAGCCTTGTTTCTGGATGGCTTTTAATAAGGCATTTGTTAAGCCTAATGAGTTAAATGACATAAATAATATTAAGTAAATAACCCGAAGTTTCGAGCTATTCTGTAAGGGAACAAAGTTAGGTTTAATTTACGCCCTAAAGTTTAGTTTGGCTATATTTATTATTCTCTAGTATGTTGCGGTATTGATAATTTAAAGAGTTTTTACGTACGAAACTCCATGATTTTATTCATTTTATTCTGTGTTACAGCATCTTAACATACTCTAAGAAATACCATTTATTTATAAAACTATGTTAATGGTATTAAAATATTACGTGCTTTTGTGGGTAGTAAACCCCCCTCTTATTGATAAGTATAAATATATGACGCTATACAAGCGTTAAAAATATTATGAACAAGAGTGTTACGCTATTACTAATAGCAATCTTAGGGTTTCATTTCCCCACAGTTAGCCAAGACTTCAGTGTCTTGAATAATCTTCCTCCAACACTAGAGGTAGATGCTACTGAATTTAACACTGTTAAAAAATACTATTTTCAAGTAGATTCTCTTCAGAATCGCTTAATCATTCAAGATGTTAGGAGCTCCAAAAATGGTCTTATTCATTATTACCAATGGCTTTACGAAATTCCCCTTTCATCCTTATCAAGTGCAAGTTTTAGAGTTGCAAAGAATCACTTTAATCAGGCTCGACTTGAAATAACAACACCAGACAACGCCATAACAACCTATAAGTTTATTGATTCTAAAGTTTCTAATATCAATACAAGTAGTCGAATTGTTTTGGGAGATTGGAGTAACGATACGCCTGTTGAAAGTGAATTGACTTCAATGATTGCTCTTATTTCTGAAAATTTTTCTACTGGAAATTCTGAAGTTGTTGATTTAACTAGATTAAAAAAGCCTCGACCTTCTCTATTTAGAAGTATAGAAAAGTCAACCTCAAAGACCTATCGCGATTTGAGCGCTACCGATAGCTTTATTTCGTTTAGTAAAAACAAAACGTTTAAACCGATTATTAAAGAGATCAAAAAATTAATGAAAAGCAAAAAATCGAGATTACCGATTCCTGTTTTTGTATATACTGATGACGATGGAGCATTTGAATCCATTTATATTCACCATAATTTAACAGATGCTGAAAGTCTTAATCTTTCAAAATATACGGACCTAGTTATTAATAAAACGGTGAAACAAAAAAGTGCTGCTAAGTACGTTTTTCTACTAAAAAATTAACCCTTATCATAACACCAAAAAAAAGCCCTTTAAAAGGGCTTTTTTTGTATATCGTGTTTTTATTTTTAGTAACTACCTCGTTTTACAACGGAGTATCCATGCTTGTTTTTATTCCAAGACCAATCATATATTCCTAAATTAATCGCGGCCTTCTTTTCGGCGTCTCCATAAGAACTCGAACTAGCCCCTAATCCGTATGAGGTTTTAGTGGTTCCATCATAAATTTTATGTTTTGCTTCTATAACAACATAATACCCACTTTTAATACCATGACCACACTTTTCGACACAGTCTTGAGTCGATATTTTATCGTATCCCTTGTTTTTTAATATCTTTCTTGCGGCCATTTTACAGTCCCAAGCAGAGCCATTACCCCATGAAACTTGCCAACGGAGCGCAGAACCTTTCTTGTCTTTAGCAACTGCTAAACCAATTTGAGCTTGTGTGTTTTGAACACACATTACAGATAGAAAAAATGTTATACATACTACAATAGACTTCATCTTATACTTGTTTTGAATCGGTTAATATACATATTTTACAACCTCTAAGATATAAAAAATTAAAAAATCACACGCTTAGCTATTATACTTTTAGTGTCTGTAAGCCGTTAATCTCCAGTTATTTGTTTTTATTTTTTAAAAACTATATTTACGTATGAATCCTTAAAACCTATAGCGTATGAAACTAGGTGCTTTTTCAATAAGTCTGAGTGTAAAAAACTTAGCCAAATCAAAAACGTTTTATGAAACACTGGGCTTTACCGTATTTGCCGGTGATCCAAACAAAAAATACTATATTTTAAAAAATGAATCCTCACTCATTGGTATTTTTGAAGGGATGTTTGAAAACAATATCATCACCTTTAATCCTGGATGGGACAACAACGCTCAACTGCAAGATGATTTTGATGATGTGAGAGCTATTCAAGAACATCTTAAAGCCCATGGAGTCTCAATACTCAATGAAGTAGACCCTTCGAGTTCAGGCCCAGGAAGCTTCGTAATAACTGACCCTGATGGCAATACGCTATTGATAGATCAACATGTGTGAGATTAAAGTTTAAAATAGTGTTTTAAAAAAATAGCTTTTAAGATAAATTGAACTACATTGACCACTCATTTCTAAAACGAAATCAATGAAAAACATTTTACTCTTATGTTGCGCAATGCTTTTGACTAGTATTGTTTACGCTCAGAAAAAAGCCATTAGGTTCGAAAGTAATAAAAACAAAACGATTACTGTTAAAGAACAAAAACGCGTAAAAATATTTACTACAGACAATAAAGTATATAAAGGGAGATTTAAAATTATTGATGACGCCACCATTCAAATAAAAGACAATATCATTCCTCTTACAACAATTAATAGGCTTATGGTATCTAAATCTATTTTTTCATTTCTGGGTAGTTCGGCTTTAATCTATTTGGGGACTATTGTATTTGCAGCAAGCGCTATAGTCGTGTTATTTTCTGGCGGAGCTTATGGTGTTCCTTACCTAGTAGGAGGAGGTGGTGTTGCTGCTGTTGGAATTATAGGCTTAAATAAAAGAAGACTTGAAAATAAATATGGGGCTTCCTATAGAATAGTCACCTTAGAATAATCATATATATGCATGGCTAATAAAATCTTTAAAGAACATCAGCGCTTTAACCAGTGGTGGTTATATTTCTTCTTAGGAGGTTTTACTTGCTTACCCATGTATGCACTCTATCAACAGTTCTATCTCGGTAAACCTTTTGGAACGAAGCCCATGCCTGACACTGGACTGATTCTTTTTGCGGTTTTTACCCTGCTATTTATCTACTTTTTTTTGAGTATGCGTTTGCTTACCGAAGTTTCTCCTAACGGTATTCGCTTTCGTTTTATACCTTTTGTTAAAAGATCGTTCACTTGGTCTGAAATGGAGTCTGTACAACTTGTTACATATCCTTTCTCAGGATATGGCATAAAGCTTTGGACTACATATGGCACCCTTTATAATATTCGAGGAAATAAGGGTATGGCAATCGTTTTAAAAAATGGAAAGAAGCTCTGTATTGGAACACAACAACCCGAAAAGTTAGCCGAAGTTTTAAAAAATTGTAATCCCAACACCAATAGAGATACTATCTAATCGGCCATTTTCAAAGTCTGCAATGAGCTTTCTATGATAGGTGATTTCAAGGCTAGCCCTATTGTCGTTTTTTTCATTTTTAAATTGCCAACCAACACCAAACCCGTAATAATTACCATCTTCAAATTTTGCCGAGGGTCTAAACATTTTACCATGACTGTAGGCTATATAAAAAGTATCTCCAAAGTCTTCTGCAATATTATACTGGGCTGTAACATAAGTGGGGATTGCGTTAATAAAATAATTAAAATGATAATCATACCCTACATTACCACTCAAGGAAAACCTTCTATTGAACTGATAACCAACTCCTATACGAATTAACATGGAAGCAGGAATTAAAAAGGGCTCACCGTCTCCTTCTTCAAACGTATAATCTTCATTAATGGCGAATGTGGTATTAAAACTTCCTGTAAAAAAAGGTTTATTATAGTTCATTTCTTGTGCCGATAATTGTTGAAAAAGCAACCAGGTAAGTACTGTAATAATCCCTCTTTTAATCATGTATTCTTATTTAGTTTTGTAATAAAATCATCTAGTTGATATGCATTTTCAACCGAATATGTGCCAATTTTAGTCCTTCTTAAAGACGATAAATGCGCTCCAGAACCGAGTGCTTGTCCAAAATCATGAGCTATAGAACGTATATATGTACCTTTGCTACATGCTATTCTAAAATGTATTTCGGGGAGAGCTATTGAAGTAATCTCAAAACTAGAAATATGTACTGGTCTTGCTTCAATTTCTGTAGTTTCTCCTTTTCTTGCCAACTCATACAAGCGTTTTCCTTCTTTTTTTAATGCAGAAAAAATAGGAGGCTTTTGAAGAATATCTCCAACAAATTGCTGCGTAGTTTCGTGAATAAGCGCTTCGGTTAGATGCTCTGTATGATATACTTGGTCTACGTCAGTTTCTAAATCATAACTTGGAGTGGTGGCTCCTACAGTAATCACCCCTGTATACTCTTTCTCTTGACCTTGATACAGGTGAATATTTTTAGTTTCTTTGCCCACACAAATAATAAGTAAACCAGTAGCTAAAGGATCTAGAGTCCCTGCATGACCTACTTTAATCTTTTTAAACCCAAATGCTTTTTTTATATGCCAACGCAGTTTATTAACCGCTTGAAAAGAAGTCCATTCTAATGGCTTATCAATACATAATACTACTCCATTTTTAAAGGTGTCTCCGTCGAACATTAAATGGATAGTTTATAGATAAAGAAATGGATACATAATATAGCAACTCCCAAAACAATTCGGTAATAGCCAAATATTTTAAACCCTTTTCTACTGAGGTAATCAATAAATGATTTGATAGCAACGAGTGCTACAACAAAGGCAATAATATTTCCGATAATCAAATAATTGATCTGGTCTGAACTTAATTCGAAACCTGCTTTATAGTAGTCGTAACTCTTTTTGGCTGTAGCTCCAAACATGGTAGGAACTGCTAAAAAAAAGGAAAATTCAGCCGCAGTTTTTCTATTGATTTTTTGAGTCATTCCACCAACGATACTTGCACCACTTCTTGAGGTTCCTGGAATCATAGCTAAACATTGAAAAAAACCTATTTTAAGCGCGGTAAGATAACTAATGTGTGTATGAGCTGTAGGGTTAGCTTCATCGAAAACTTCATTGGCCTTAAACCAATCATCAACTTTTAAGAGAATAAAACCTCCGATAATTAATGAGATTGCCACGGTTACCGGACTCTCTAATAGGCTATCAATAACATCATTTAAAAGCAAGCCTAGTACAACAGCAGGCATAAAAGCAACGAGAAGCTTAAAATAGAAGTCTAGACTTTGAAAAAATCGTTTCCAATACAAAACAACAACCGATAAAATTGCGCCTAATTGTATGACTATGGTAAACAACTTTGTAAAATCGTCTGAAGCGATTTGCATAAAAGAAGAGGCGATGATCATGTGGCCTGTAGAAGAAACGGGCAAGTATTCTGTAAGCCCTTCTATAATGGCTAATAAGATCGCTCCAAATATATCCATACCTATTTTTTAGGGTTCAAAAGAATCGCATAAATTTCAATTCCCAAACCAATAATAACTAAGGTTGGTGCCAAGCGAATTCTTCTCCAATTGTAAATAGCTTCATTAAAAACTTCTGGATCATCACTTCCTCCTCCTGCCATAAGGATAAACCCAATAGCGATAACAAGGATTCCAATACACATAAAAAGGTAGTTTTTCTTTCCGAAGAGAAATTCAGGCTTGTTTTGTTTCGTTTCCATATCAATAATATAATTCGTCTGTTCGTAAGTTTAAAAATCGTTGTGTAGCAAAAAATGTACTCACCCAGGTAATGATTAATGCCGAAACGAATATACCTCCTATTAAGTATCCTAAGGTTAAATAATCTGTTAAAAGTTCTAGACTTGGTATGTACTTATCTATATAATAGATCACAAAAGCTAATCCTAGTAATGCAAAAAAAGCACCCACTAATCCTAGCTTTATACTTTGAACTATAAAGGGTTTTCTTATAAAACTTTTGGTGGCTCCAACCATTTGCATGGTTTTAATATTAAATCGTTTTGAATATACCGATAAACGAATAGAGCTGTTTATTAAAATCATAGCCACAAGGCCAAAAAAACAACTTAGCAACAATAACCAAAAACTAATCCGTTGAATATTCTTAGTTAATAATTGAATTAAGGGTTTGTCGTAAGAAACCTCTGCTACAAAAGCATTCTCGTTGAATCGTTTTTCTAATGATGCCATTTGCTCTGGAGTTACATAGGCTGCATTTAAATAAATGTCTATTCCATTTTTAAGTGGATTCTTTCCCAAAAAGCTTAAAAAGTCCTCGCCTATTTCTTGGCTATACGCTTTTGCAGCTTCCTCTTTTGTAATGTAGACAATTTGCTTAGTAAATGGTTCTTTTAATAAAGACGCACGAAGGTTTTCAATATTGGTTTTGGTAACCTCATCTTTTAAAAACAACGTCATGGCAACCTTCTCTTTAAAATGATTGGCAACTTTGGTCGACTTCAATAAGACCAAGCCTAAAACACCTACCATAAAAAGCACGAGACCAATACTAAGTACTACAGAAAAGTACGAAGATCGAAGACGGCGCTTTTGGTAAGAATCGAATTTAGACGACATTGGTTTTTTGCAATTATGGGCGCAAGATACAAAATTTGAAGGTTTGTATCCTTCGAATGCTTTGGAGTATATCCTATAATTACGTTGGGATTTCCTGACACAATTCTATCAACACACCATTCGTAGTTTTTGGATGTAAAAAAGCGACTAATTTGTTGTCTGCTCCTTTTTTTGGAGTCGTGTTTAATACCGTAAAACCCTCTTGTTGAAGTCGTGCTATTTCAGCGACAATATCTTGGACTGCAAAAGCAATATGATGAATTCCTTCTCCCTTTTTGGCAATAAATTTAGCAATCGGACTTTCTTCAGAAGTTGCCTCCAACAATTCAATTTTATTAGGCCCTGTTTTAAAAAACGAGGTACGCACCCCTTCTGAGGCTACCTCCTCAATCTTATAATGTGGCGCTCCAAATAAAGAGGCAAAAAGCTGATTAGATGCTTCTAAATCTTTTACTGCAATTCCTATGTGTTCTATTTTATCCATCAAATGAGTTCTATTTTTCAAAAATAAAGAATCTTTTAGTAAATATGAGTAAATTTGTGCCATGGAAGAAACGAATAGACAACGTAAAATTGGAGGTGTATTACAAAAAGACCTCGTAGATGTGCTACAAAAAGCTGCTCAAGACGGCATGCAGGGTACGATCATCTCTGTTTCTAAAGTTTCTGTGACCTCAGATCTTGGTGTTGCAAAAGTATATTTGAGTATTTTTCCCTCTAGCAAAAGAGATGAAATCATGAAAGGTGTTCAATCTAATGCGCCTTTAATTCGTCATGAAATGGCAAAGCGCACTCGAAATCAACTACGAAGAATGCCCGAGTTGTTGTTTTTTGGAGATGACTCTCTTGATTATATTGAAAAAATTGATCAATCGCTCCGTGGAGAAGACACGAACCCTATAAAAAATCCTGAGGTACTCCCCCGAAGAAAAAAACAATAAGGTTTCCTTTCAATTGGGTATCTTCACCTAAATTTTGTCACCTTTTGAATATTTCATTTTACATCGCAAAACGCTACCTGTTTACCAAAAACAGCAATAATGCCATTCATATTATCACACGAATCGCATCTATGGGCGTTATTATTGGCACTCTTGCGTTGTTTATTATTCTATCGGGGTTTTCTGGACTTCGTTCATTTAGCGACAACTTATTAAATATTTCGGATCCTGACATAAAAATTACCCCCACTCAAGGAAAAACATTTCCTTTTACAGCTCAACTCACTCAGCTACTTTCTGAGCAGACTGCTATCCTTTCGTTTACAAAAGTTGTAGAAGAACGCGTGTTTTTAAAGTACAACGAAAAGCAACACATTGCCTATATTAAAGGGATTGATGAGCAGTATGCAAACGTTACTCAAATTGAAAAGGCTTTGATTGCAGGGGATTGGCTTTCGCAAGAATATCGTAATACAGCGATTATTGGAAACGGTATTTCATATAAACTGTCTATTGGTATTTCTACGTTTGGCACCCCCTTAGAAATCTACGTTCCAAAACCCGGAAAGGGTATGGTAAATCCAAATACCGCTTTTACCAGTGAAAAAGTGCAAATTTCTGGAGTCTATTCGGGTACTGAAGAATTTGAAAACAAATATGTTTTTGTTCCTATTAGCTTAGCACAAGACTTGCTAAAATATAATGCCAATACGATTACTGCTATTGAGGTTAACCTAGCAGACAGTAACAACTCAACTAGTATTGCAACAGCATTACAAAAAGCTTTAGGGCCTAACTTTAAAGTACAAACCAAAGCACAACTCAATGCCTTATTTTATAAAGTTATTAATACGGAAAACTTTGTATCGTATCTCATCTTTACCCTTATTGTAATCATCGCTTTATTTAATGTAGTGGGTGCCTTATTGATGATGATTATCGATAAAAAACACAACATAAAAACCCTCTTTAACCTAGGCGCTTCAGTTAAAGATATCCAACGTATTTTTGTGTATCAAGGGGTTTTATTAACCCTTTCTGGCACACTGATAGGCTTGAGTTTAGGAACCCTACTGGTGTTATTACAGCAACAATTTTCGTTGTTTATGATTACCCCAAGTATTGCCTATCCTGTTGAATTTAGGCTAGCTAATTTTGGCATTGTGGCCAGTACTATTATGTTGTTGGGATTTGTTGCTGCTAAGATTGCTAGTCGTAGTATCTCAAAACGCTTTATCGAACACTAAGAATTAGCCTATTTCTGGAATACTTGCATTACCAAAGGTTGCTTGAACCTCATCAAACGTCGCAAACACATCGGCAGGATCGTCTGAAGTAACCATTTTTAAACGGAACTCTTTAAAATGAGGTATTCCTTTAAAATAGTTGGTGTAATGTCTTCTTGTTTCTACCACTCCTAAGTGCTCTCCTTTCCAATCAATAGCCATCTGCAAATGTTTTCGAGCCATTTCTGTTCGTTCTGCAATAGTTGGCGGGGCTAAGTGTTCACCGGTATTAAAGTAGTGTTTTACTTCATTAAAAAACCATGGATAGCCAATAGATGCCCTACCAATCATAGCACCGTCTAGACCATAGACATCGCGCATTTCTTTCGCTCTCTCAGGAGTATTTACATCGCCATTTCCAAATACAGGAATGTGCATTCTCTGATTGTTTTTTACTGCTGCAATAGGTTTCCAATCCGCATCTCCTTTATACATCTGCGCACGAGTACGTCCGTGAATAGATATTGCCTTACACCCCACATCTTGCAAACGTTCTGCAACCTCTACTATTCTAATAGAATCGTGGTCCCAGCCTAATCGGGTCTTAACAGTAATAGGTAGTTTGGTGTGTTTTACCATAGCTTCGGTAAGCTTCACCATAAGGTCGACATCTTTTAAAATACCTGCACCAGCTCCTTTTGAAACTACTTTTTTTACAGGACATCCAAAGTTAATATCGATAATATCTGGATTGGTTTTCTCGACAATTTCTACCGACTTTAACATGGAGTCTAGATTGGCTCCAAAAATTTGAATTCCTACCGGACGCTCCTTTTCATAAATATCGAGTTTCATAACGCTTTTGGCTGCATCGCGAATCAATCCTTCAGAAGAAATAAATTCTGTGTACACCACGTCTGCGCCATTGTCTTTACACAAGGCTCTAAAAGGAGGATCTGACACGTCTTCCATAGGTGCTAACAGCAAAGGAAAGTCAGGAAGAATAATTGTATCTATTTTAACCACGGCACAAAAATACGGTTTCTCTTAGAATTCGATCTTCTTTTTTACAGTTTTGCCGTTTCTTAAGATTACAGCTTCGGTTTTGTCTCCTGCTTTATAGGTTGAAAGTGCGCGCATATAACTCATCATGTCTACAACAACACTATCGCCTAATTGAATAACAATATCTCCTTTTTGTAATCCTGCTTTTTGAGCCGGTTTATTTTCAGAAACACCATCTACACGCATTCCCTTACCATCGAATAAATAATCTGGCACTACACCTAATCCAACTTTAAAACGCGGGGTTTCTTCACTTTCATTTTTGGTTTTTCTAAAGGCTAATTTTCCGTTGTTGTCTAAATCAGAAATCACTGCATAGATATATTCAGCAATTGTACTCATCCCTTCATAATTTAACTTTTCGGCATCATCTGAGGGTTTGTGATAATCTTCATGCTGCCCAGTAAAAAAGTGAAGTACCGGTAAGTCGGCCAAATAAAAGCTCGTATGGTCGCTTGGCCCCACTCCTGATTCTTTCGAAATCAGTTTAAAGTTTTCGTTATGCGATTTTAATACTTGATTAAATATTGGTGAAGTTCCTGTACCATAAACAGCAAGAGCGCTGTCTTTCTTTAATCGTCCTACCATATCCATATTAATCATATAGTTGACCTTCTTTAAGTCGATAGTAGGATTTTTTACAAAATAATTAGACCCTAATAAACCCATCTCCTCTCCAGAAAAGGCCATAAACACATAGTTATTATGGGTATTCATTCCTTTTAACTTTCCTGCTAAACGCAACATTACAGCTACTCCGCTTGCATTGTCATCTGCGCCATTATGTACTGCTTTTATACTATCTCTAAACAAAGAACCTTCTCCTCCATATCCTAAGTGATCGAAATGTGCACCTATAACAATGGTGTTTTCAGCCTTGTTGTCTAGATACCCTATTACATTGGTTCCTGTAATGGTGCCATCTTCATTTTTAGTGAATTGTACTTCTCCATGAGGATTTGTCTTTGGTAAAAATGTAAAGGGCTGACGGTATCCATCGGTTCCTTTTGGAGATAATCCTAGCTCTTTAAAGCGTTTGGTGAGGTATTCAACAGCTTTACGTTCCCCCTCTGTACCGGTTTGCCTTCCGGTTAATGCATCACTCGCTAAAAAGCTCACATCGTCCTTAATAGCGTTTACTGTTGAAGGGTCTGGACTACATGCAATTAAACATGTTAAAAAGATTAGAATTATACCGTTTCTCATAGGATTAAATATTATTTTTGTCAAAATTACTAATTATTCAAAAGATGAGGTTATTCTATACTCTTTTTATTGCACTACTAGTCGTTTCTTGTAAAACAGAAAAGGCTGAAAACACCACAACTACAACATCTAAAAACCCATTAATCTATCCAGAAGAAGTTCACTTTAAGAGTTTACGTCAAGTTACTTTTGGAGGTGATAATGCAGAAGCCTATTGGAGTTTTGATGACAAGCAAATAGTTTTTCAATCGAATTATAACAAATGGGGGGTTAATTGTGATCAGATGTTTTTAATGAATGCAGATCAATCTTTTGACACCATTGCACCACCAATGCTAAGTACTGGAAAAGGAAGAACTACTTGTGCTTACTTTTTACCAGATAACAAACATATTATTTATGCATCAACGCACTTAGAGCACGAAGTATGTCCAGACACTCCACTTCGTGAAAACGGAAAGTATGTATGGCCAATCTACCCGAGTTACGACATTTTTGTTGCCGACTTAAAAGGGAATATTGTAAAGCAACTGACCAATGAAGTAGGGTACGATGCCGAACCTACCGTATCTCCAAAAGGAGATAAAATTGTATTTACCTCTACTCGTAGTGGCGATATTGAACTCTACACCATGAATATTGATGGTACTGATGTAAAACAAATTACTAACGAATTAGGCTACGATGGTGGCGCCTTCTTTTCGCCCGATGGTACTAAGATTGTGTTCAGATCGTCTCGACCAAAGACCGAAGAAGAAATAAAAAATTACAAAGACTTATTGGCCAACGGATTGGTTGAACCCACTGAAATGGAATTGTATATCTGTAATGCAGATGGATCAGACCTTCGTCAGTTAACAGATTTAGGAAACGCAAACTGGAGTCCATTTTTCCATCCTTCAGGAAAAAAAATACTATTCTCTTCTAATTTTGAAGCAGAACGTGGTTTTCCGTTTAACCTCTATATGATTGATCTTGATGGTAAAAACCTAGAACGTGTTACGCATGGAGAAACCTTCGATGCCTTTCCAGTATTTTCTAATGATGGGAAAAAATTAATTTTCTCTTCAAATAGAAATAATGGTGGTGGAAGAGACACCAATTTATTCATCGCAGAATGGCAAGATTAATAGCGTATATTTGTCCGCTAGTATAGAAGCTACCCACAATACATGAAGAACATTAGAAACTTTTGCATCATTGCTCACATTGATCATGGTAAAAGCACCTTGGCCGACAGACTGTTAGACTTTACGGGCTCTGTTACCGATCGCGAGAAAAAAGACCAATTGCTAGACAATATGGACTTAGAGCGTGAACGAGGAATTACCATTAAATCTCATGCAATTCAAATGGACTATGTCTTTGAGGGTGAGTCTTATATTCTTAACCTTATTGATACTCCAGGTCACGTAGATTTCTCTTATGAGGTCTCTCGATCTATTGCCGCTTGCGAAGGCGCCCTATTAATTGTAGATGCCGCGCAAAGTATTCAAGCACAAACCATTTCTAACTTATATTTAGCTTTAGAAAACGACTTGGAAATTATACCGGTACTAAATAAAGTTGATCTGCCTAGTGCCAACCCAGATGAAGTTACCGACGATATTGTTGAGCTTTTAGGTTGCGATCCAGAGGATGTGATTCATGCAAGTGGTAAAACAGGTTTTGGTGTAGATCAGATTTTAAAAGCTATTATTGAAAAAGTTCCCGCTCCACAAGGAAATCCAGAAGGCCCATTAAAAGCCCTGATTTTTGATTCTGTTTACAATTCTTACAGAGGAATTGAAACGTATTTTAGAGTGATTGATGGAGAAATAAAAAAAGGGCAACGCATTAAGTTTATGGCTACGAATAACGAGTATTTTGCCGATGAGGTAGGTACGCTAAAGTTATCGCAAGTAGTAAAACAAAGTATAAAAACAGGAGATGTAGGTTACCTTATCACCGGAATTAAAGCTGCTAAAGAAGTTAAAGTAGGAGACACGATTACAAGTGCTGTAAACCCTACCCAAAAACGAATTGAAGGTTTTGAAGATGTAAAACCAATGGTATTTGCAGGAATTTATCCTGTAGACACTGAAGATTATGAAGAATTGAGAAACTCTATGGAGAAGCTGCAACTTAACGATGCTTCTTTAGTTTTTCAGCCAGAAAGTTCGGCAGCACTAGGTTTCGGATTCCGTTGTGGTTTCTTAGGAATGCTTCATATGGAAATTATTCAGGAGCGATTAGAACGTGAGTTTAATATGACCGTTATTACTACGGTGCCCAACGTAAGCTATCACGCCTTTGAAAAAAAGAATCCAGAAGATGTTATTATTGTCAACAACCCATCAGACCTTCCCGACCCATCGAAATTAGATCGCGTAGAAGAACCTTATATCAAAGCATCGATTATTACAAAAGCAGACTTTGTTGGTCAGGTGATGAGTTTATGTATTGATAAAAGAGGGGAAATTGTAAATCAAACTTACTTAACGCCACTTCGTGTGGAGCTTACGTTTGATATGCCTTTGGCTGAAATTGTATTTGACTTTTATGACAGACTTAAGACTGTTTCAAAAGGATATGCTTCTTTCGATTACCACCCTATAGGAATGAGAAGCTCTAGATTAGTGCGTGTAGATATGCTCTTAAATGCCCAACCTGTTGATGCTCTTTCTGCCTTATTACACGCAGACAATGCTTACAGTATTGGTAAACGAATTTGTGAAAAGTTAAAAGAATTGATTCCGAGACAACAATTCGATATTCCAATCCAAGCAGCCATCGGGGCAAAAATTATAGCTAGAGAAACGGTAAAAGCCTTACGAAAAGATGTTACTGCCAAATGTTATGGAGGAGATATCTCTAGAAAACGTAAACTTCTAGAAAAACAAAAGAAAGGAAAGAAGCGGATGCGCCAGGTAGGAAATGTAGAAATACCTCAACAAGCATTTATGGCTGTACTTAAACTAAACGATTAAAAATATATCCATATTAAAAAAAGCGTTTCATCTTAAGATGAAACGCTTTTTTTATGGACAGTATGATAAAGCTTAATCTCTACCGCCTAAAACTTGTAATCCCCAATACAAAAGCATTGCTAAAGAACCTAAAGCTGCTACAAGATATGTTCTTGCAGCCCATTTTAAAGCATCTTTAGAGCCTTCAAATTCTTGTTGACTTACCATGTTTTTATTTTTTAACCAAGCTAAAGCTCTGTTACTTGCATCGTATTCTACCGGTAGCGTAATAAAACTAAATATGGTGGCAAGCCCCATAAAAGCCAAACCTGTAATGGCTATATAAAACCCAATGCCTACAGCACCAGAAGCCGCTCCAAGAATAAGTCCTCCAATAACTAACCATTGAGAAAAGTTGGAAGAAACACTCACCAAAGGCACTAGTTTAGAACGCATAGTTAGCCATTCGTAAGCCTGTGCGTGTTGCACCGCGTGCCCAACCTCATGAGCCGCTACCGCAGCTGCCGCAGCATTTCGCTGATTGTAAACAGCTTCACTTAAGTTTACGGTTTTATTTACAGGATTGTAATGATCTGTAAGTCTCCCTGGAGTAGAGATAATTTTAACGTCTTTAATGCCGTGATCATCCAACATTTTTTGCGCAATCTCCGCGCCACTCATTCCATTACGTAAATGAACTTGAGCATATTTTTTAAACTTTTGTTTTAGGGTATTGCTTATTAGCCAACTTACTAATGAAATAACACCTATTAATATATAAAATCCAATCATCGCTTTTTAATTTATAATTCTTGTAAATTTACAACATAAAGTATTCCATTTTAGTATACCATAAAAAGAATGTCAAAATGACAAATAAGCCTTCCATCTTACTAATCTACACCGGTGGCACCATTGGGATGATTAAAGACTATAAAACCAATGCTCTAAAGGCTTTTGATTTCGATACCATTTTAGAGAAAATTCCAGAACTACAACAATTGAATTGTACGATTAATACAGTTTCTTTTGAAGAACCTATTGATTCTTCCAATATGAATACGGGGTATTATGTGCAAATAGCAGAACTCATTGAGGAAGCGTATGAGGCTCATGATGGTTTTGTGGTGTTGTCAGGCTCAGATACAATGTCATATACTTCATCTGCCATAAGTTTTATGTTAGAGCATCTTCAAAAGCCGGTTATTTTTACAGGATCTCAACTTCCCATTGGCGATTTGAGAACAGATGCCAAAGAAAACTTAATTACCTCTATTGAAATAGCCTGTTCTAAAAAAAATGGGCTGCCGATTATTACAGAAGTTTGCTTGTATTTTGAATATAAATTATACCGAGCTAACCGTACTACCAAAATAAATGCAGAACAATTCGAAGCTTTTGCCTCATTAAACTATCCTCCTTTGGCCGAGAGTGGAGTTCATATGCATTTTAACGACCATTTATTAACTACACCCCCTACAGACCAAAAACTGATTGTTCGAAAAAACTTAGTGACCGATATTGCCATTCTCAAGTTATTTCCTGGGATTACTAAAGAGGTGATTAATGCAGTACTTAGCATCCGTAACCTTAAAGGTGTTATCATGGAAACGTACGGTGCAGGAAACGCACCCACTAGCGAATGGTTTATATCAGCCTTAAAAACTATTATTGCCAAAGGCATCTATATTATTAACGTCACACAATGTCCTGGAGGAAGTGTAATCCAAGGGCATTACGAGACAAGCATTCTATTAAAAGAAATAGGTGTAATTAATGGAAAAGACATAACTACAGAATCTGCTGTAGCAAAGCTAATGTATCTCCTTGGAGAAGATTTAAGTCCCACTGAATTTATTAAATATTTTGAAACGCCATTAAGGGGTGAAATCAGTGAACATTAAACTATGTTAACAATACGTTGTTAAAATCAACACAATAGTTAAAATTTGATTATCACACCCCAAAATTCATACTTTTTCTTTTATCAAATCAACAATTTTTTGTTACTTGCTGACCTCAATTGAAAAAGCGGATTTCGCTTGGTATTGAAAGAAATATTATATCTTTAACCCGTTAACTAATAAATTAATTATAACAAAGATGAAAAAAGTAGTAAATATCCTATCAATCACAGGATTTATGTTTTTTGGAGCTATTCAATCAACTTTTGCACAAGAGACAGTAGAAGCACAAACATTTCACCAAGTATTAAAACAACGTTTTATTGAAGGTGATCCAATGTTTATGGGAGTTGTATTAGTAGCCTTAATTTTAGGTTTAGCTATTGCTATTGAAAGAATTATTTATTTAAACATGGCTACCACCAATACTAAAAAATTGGTTGCTAGTGTAGAAGACGCTTTAAACTCTGGTGGAGTTGAGGCAGCAAAAGAAGTGTGTCGTAATTCAAAAGGACCTGTAGCTTCTATTTTTTACCAAGGTTTAGATAGAGTAGATGAAGGAGTTGAAGCAGCTGAAAAAGCCGTGATTTCTTATGGTGGTGTTCAAATGGGATTACTTGAGAAAAACATCTCTTGGTTATCTTTATTTATTGCATTAGCACCGATGCTTGGATTCATGGGAACTGTAATTGGTATGATTGCTTCTTTTGACTCGATCGCTGTAGCAAACGATATCTCTCCTGCAGTTGTAGCAGTAGGTATTAAAGTTGCCTTATTAACTACCGTATTTGGTCTAATTGTTGCTATTATTTTACAAATCTTCTACAACTACATTATTTCTAAAGTAGATAGTATTGTAAATAACATGGAAGATGCGTCAATCACATTGATTGATATGTTAGTTAACTATAAAAAATAACACCTGTTATGAATAGTAAAATTTCAAAAATACTTACGTTAGGAGTAGCTTTGGTTTCTGTGATAGGAATCCTGCTATTCGTTAACGTATCTACAAAAGGAGAAGACACACAGGCATTAGCCGGTGCTGTTGGACCGTTAATCGAGTATTCTGTATGGTTATTATACATTACTATAGGAGTAACAATAGTTTTATCATTATTAAACCTAATTAAAAATCCTGAAAATCTTAAAAAGACTTTATTAGGATTAGCTGTAATGGGTGTTTTATTGATCATTTCTTATTTCCTAGGAGATAATGCCGCTGTATTAGATGCTCAAGGAGCTGTATTAAAAGGAGGAGAACAAGGTACTTCTCTTAATAAATGGGTAGGAAGCCTTATTTGGTATGCTACCATCTTAGTAGTTATTGGAGGAGCATTCTTTATCATAGATTTAATCAAAGGATTAGTAAAATCATAAGATTATGGCTAGAAGAGAAACTCCAGAAATTAACGCAGGATCAATGGCAGACATTGCCTTCTTACTTTTGATTTTCTTCTTGGTAACCACAACTATGAACGTAGATTCTGGGATCTCTAAGAAATTATCAGAAAAGCCACCTTTAGACTATGAGCCACCAATCATCAAAGAGAAAAATATCTTTGAAGTAAACATCAACAGAAACAATGAATTGTTAGTTGAAGGTGATCGTATGGATATTAAGGACTTAAAAGAAGCCGCAATTAAGTTTATTGACAATGGTGGAGGAGAAGGAAAAGTAGAGAATGGGGTAGAAACTGGACCTTGTACCTATTGTAAAGGTGAGAAAAGCCCTACATCTTCTGACCATCCTAATAAAGCCATTATCTCTGTACAAAGTGATAGAGGAACGGAATATGGAACGTATATCGTAGTTCAAAACGAACTACTTAAAGCATATACTGTTTTAAGAAACCGTTTGTGTAAAGAACGTTATGGGATATTATACACTGATTTAGAAGAGCAGTATAATGATAACCGAACGAATGAAGAATTGAAGAAAAAAGTGGAAGATATTAAAATGAGTTACCCTCAAATTATATCTGATGCTGAACCAACTTCAGCTAATTAATTTAAACACAAAACAATATGTCTAAGTTTAAAAAGAAGAAAAAAGGATTACCTGCGGTAAATACTGCAGCACTTCCTGATATTGTTTTTATGTTGTTATTCTTCTTCATGGTAACTACAACCATGAGAGAGACCTCACTTCAAATAGAAAACCCAAGACTTCCTAGTGCAACTGAAATTAAAAAATTAGAGCACAAAAGTTTAGTAAGTACTATTTACGTGGGTAAAGCTAAAGACGCTAAGTACGGTGTAGGTTACAACAAAATTCAATTAAATGATAAGATCGCAACAGCTAAAGACGTTCCTGCATTTATTATTAATGCAAGAAGTAAAGTGTCTGAAGCTGAAGTACCTTTTATGACCACATCTATTAAAGCTGATAAAGAATCTAGCGTAGGTACCATTACCGACATTAGACTAGAGCTTAGAGATGTAAATGCACTCAAAGTAAGTTACTCTACGAATGCGGGTACTAAAGATTAATACTCATTAGTAGTTTATAAAAAAAGAGGTAGTTCTAACGAATTACCTCTTTTTTTTATAGTATTGTAGTAAATCCATATGCCTTATGAAATTTGTACTTGCATTTATCATGCTATGTTTAGCACAAAGCATCGTAGCACAAAGAGATTCAATTCCTCCAGATAGCCGCTATTCTGAAGATCAATTATACATTAGCGTAACGTATAATCAACTATTTGATCAGCCAGACAATATTGCTAGTAGTGGGTTTTCATATGGATTTTCTAGTGGATATATCAACGATATTAGTCTCAATAAAAAAGGGACTATTGCCCTAGGTGTAGGATTGGGCTATGCTTACAATTCATTCAATCACGGTTTACAAGTTACAGAAGTCAACAATCAAATTACGTTTGAAGTAGCAAATTCAAGCGCAACCAATAAACTGTTTATCCATACATTAGAGTTTCCGTTAGAACTTCGGTGGAGAACTTCTACTGCCAATAAATATAAGTTTTGGAGAATATATACGGGTATTAAATTCGGCTATAACTTAGCAAATACCTTTGAATATGCAGAAGGTGGAAACACCTTTTCCTATAAAAATGTATCTAGGTATAATAAATGGTCGTATGGCTTTACCCTATCCGCAGGATTTGACGCTTTTAACGCGTATATGTATTATGGTTTAAAGCCGCTTTTAAAAGATACCACTATTGGCACTACAGACATTTCTACTAAGATGTTAAAGATTGGTTTAATCTTTTACTTTTTATAGTCCTTAGAGCAATAGATACGCAATACCCTGACCTAAAAGTCCAATAAAAAAGCCCAAATACACTTCAATAGTGGTATGTGCTTTTAAGCCTAAACGTGCTGTTGCTAAAATACCCGACAGTAAGATTAGGATGGCAATTATTGGCAAAAAGTTGAGACCATACTGTATAGAAAGCATTAGGAAAAATCCTATTGCTCCTCCCATAGATGCTAAATGTAAACTTGATTTTAGGGAACAGTAAAACAATACATAAATAACCACTAAACTAATGGCAATTCCATAAAACAAGATGGCTAGATCATGAGTACTTCCGGAGAGTAGTAACAAAAACTTGACTAAAGCATAAAACAAGACCGTCATGATAAACAACGGAATCTTACGCTCTTGAATACTTTCTAGCTGAAAGCTTTGAATGCTTTTAAACAGCTTTAACAGTAGTAGAAGTAAAAGTGGAAGAACATAGGTACAGATAAACACAATACTGAGCATTAGTAATTGCTGCTCTTTGTTAAAGGTATGTGGAACAAACCAAAAGTATAGAAATAAGCCTATTGTAGGAACTACAATGGGATGTAAAATAGTAGATATAATTTTATATAACTGCATTAAATTTCTTTTCGCAATCGTGCTACAGGAATATCTAATTGCTCTCTATATTTCGCAATTGTTCTTCTAGCGATAGGAAATCCTTTTTCTTTTAATATGGCGGCCAACTTTTCATCGGTTAAAGGCTTTCGTTTATTCTCTTCACCGATAACGGTCTCAAGAATACTTTTAATTTGCTTAGTAGAAACATCTTCACCTTGGTCATTTTTCATAGACTCAGAGAAAAACTCCTTAATACGTTTTGTTCCATATGGTGTAGAAACATATTTGCTATTGGCTACACGAGATACTGTAGAAACATCCATTTGAATTGTATCTGCAATATCTTTAAGAATCATAGGTTTGAGCTTTCGCTCATCGCCTGTTAAAAAATACTCATATTGATAATGCATAATGGCATTCATGGTCACTAACAACGTTTGTTGACGTTGTTTAATAGCATCTATAAACCACTTAGCTGCGTCTAATTTTTGTTTGATGAAAAAGACTGCATCCTTTTGAGCTTTTGATTTTACATTCGATTCTTGATAGCCTTTAAGCATATCGTTATAGGTTCTTGAAACATGTAATTCTGGAGCATTACGAGCATTTAAAGTAAGGTCTAATTCACCATCGATAATTTTAATGCTAAAATCGGGTACAATTTGCTCTGCTATTTTATTATTTCCAGCATAAGAGCTTCCCGGCTTTGGGTTGAGTTTGGAAATCTCTTCAATCGCTGATTTTAATTCATCTTCAGAAATGGTAAATTTTTCTAAGAGCTTCGTGTAATGTTTTTTTACAAAATGATCAAAGGCTTCTTCTAACATTCGAATGGCCAAAGCTCTAGCTGGAGTTTCTTCCTTTTCTCTCAACTGAATACTCAAACACTCATTAAGATCTCTTGCACCAACTCCAATAGGGTCGAGACGTTGGACTACTTTTTTAAGCACCTCTTCTACCCGATCTTCGGTGGTAAAAATGTTTTGGGTAAACGCTAAGTCATCTACTAAATCTAATAGCGTTCTTCGTATATAGCCACTATCATCAATACTTCCTACTAAAAATTCTGCAATTGCCCGTTGTTCTTCATCTAAGCGAAACGTATTGAGCTGAGCGCTTAAAGATTGATGAAAGGATGTGCCAGCAGCATAAGGCACTTGTTTGTCATCATCGTCTGCAGAATAGTTATTAGATTGGGTCTTGTAATCTGGAACCTCATCATCACTTAAATACTCATCGATATTGATGTCGTCGGTGTTGATTTGTTCATGTTCATTATCATCGAATTCGTTCGACAAATCGTCTTCTAAAGAATCCGAGGCTTCCTTACCTGTATCTAAAGCAGGATTTTCCTCTATCTCCTGTTTTAAACGCTCTTCAAAGGCCTGTGTAGGCAATTGAATAAGCTTCATCAACTGAATTTGTTGAGGAGAGAGTTTTTGTAATAATTTAAACTGTAAACTTTGCTTTAGCATAGTTGAAAGATACAAAAAGTACCTTAGGATTAAAAGGCTGCATTTTGTGGAGTTCTAGGAAACGGAATTACATCTCTAATATTCCCCATACCCGTTGTAAATTGAACTAAACGCTCAAATCCAAGTCCGAATCCAGAATGGACTGCTGTTCCAAATTTACGTAGATCTAAATACCACCACAGTTCCTTTTCATCTATGCCCATAGCCTGTATTTTTTCTAAAAGTACATCGTAACGTTCTTCTCTCTGGCTTCCCCCTACGATTTCACCAATCCCTGGAAATAATACGTCCATCGCTCGTACTGTCTTTCCATCTTCATTTAAACGCATATAAAATGCTTTAATATTCGCAGGATAATCAAAGAGAATTACCGGACATTTAAAATGCTTTTCAACCAAATAACGTTCGTGTTCAGATTGTAAATCTGCACCCCATTCATTGATAAGGTATTGGAACTTTTTCTTTTTGTTGGGCTTAGAATTTCGTAAGATTTCAATAGCCTCTGTATAGCTTACACGTTTAAAGTTATTGTCTACTACAAAATGAAGTTTCTCTAACAAACTCATGGAGCTTCGTTCGGCCTGTGGTTTTGTTTTTTCTTCATCGGTAAGTCTAGCATCTAAAAAAGCTAAGTCTTCTTTACAGTGCTCTAATACATAGCTTAACACTGACTTTATAAAGTCTTCAGACAAATCCATATTAGCATCTAAATCATTAAAGGCTACCTCAGGTTCAATCATCCAAAATTCTGCTAAGTGTCGGCTTGTATTTGAGTTTTCAGCTCTAAAAGTAGGACCAAAAGTATATACTTTTCCTAAAGCCATGGCATACGCTTCGGCTTCTAATTGTCCAGATACGGTAAGGTTGGTTTCTTTCCCAAAAAAGTCTTGACTATAATCTATAGAGCCATCCTCGTTTAATGGCGATTTATTGTCTTCGAAAGTAGTTACACGAAACATTTCTCCTGCTCCTTCTGCATCAGACCCTGTAATAATTGGAGTGTTTACATAGTTAAATCCGTTGTCTTGAAAATACTTGTGCACAGCAAAAGACAAGGTAGAACGCACTCTCATAACTGCGCTAAACGTATTGGTGCGAATGCGTAGGTGTGCATTTTCTCTTAAAAACTCGAAACTGTGTTTTTTAGGTTGAATTGGGTATTCCTCTGGATTTGAGGCTCCAAGAATTTCTAAAGCACTAACCTGAATTTCTACAGACTGCCCTTTTCCTAAACTTTCCATAAGAGTTCCAGAAACTTGAATCGCTGCACCAGTGTTAACCTTCTTTAAAAGCTCTTCTGAAAAGTTCTCAAAATCAACAACACACTGTATATTTTGTAGGGTAGACCCGTCATTTAGAGCAATAAAACGATTACTTCTAAAGGTTCTTACCCATCCTTTTACTTGAACTTCTTGTAATTTATACTCCGCACTTAATAAATCGGATACACTACTTCTAATCATCTGTCTTATTCTTTTAACGAATTTCCTATGGTAAAATTAAAGAACAAAGATACTTTTTTGGTGTAAAATGACCAATGAATGTGCCCTAATTAAACGATGTGTTTATGACTTGTCTTTTTTCTTTCCTTCGGAAGGGATAATTTTCATAGAGGGTTCTCTCAATACCCGCTTATTAGCGATTTTCTTTTCGAAAGTAAGGAGTAATGAGGGTAATAATACTAAGTTAGAAACCATAGCCAATAACAAGGTTACCGAAACCAAACCACCTAAGGCAATAGTACCTCCAAAACTAGATACGGTAAACACCAAGAATCCAAAGAAAAGCACGATAGATGTATAGAACATACTTACTCCTGTTTCTCGAAGCGCAGCATAAACCGACTTGCTAATTTTCCAATTGTGAGCAATCAATTCTTGTCGATATTTAGCAAGAAAGTGAATCGTATCATCTACCGAAATTCCAAAGGCAATACTAAAGACTAATATGGTAGAGGGTTTTATTGGAATATCGAAATACCCCATAAGTCCGGCAGTAATTAAAAGGGGCAGCATATTAGGAATGATAGAAATTAGAATCATTCGAATAGATCTAAACATCCAAGCCATAAATATGGCAATTAAGAGTATGGCTAAAGAAAGTGAAAGTACCAGATTTGTAATCAAATAATTGGTTCCTTTTAAAAACACTAAGGCTTTACCTGTAATGGTAACCTCGTAATTTTCTTTAGGAAACTCCTTATCGATTACTGCTTGAATTCGCTCTTGAATAGCGTCCATTTTATCTGTACCCACATCTTTCATGAATGTGGTAATACGAGCATATTGACCTGTAGAATCTACAAAATTTTCGAGTAGCTTGGCATTGCTATTTGCATTTCGTGTATAGGCTAAAATATAACTCTGATCTTGAGCAGTGGGTAACTGATAATATTTAGGGTTTCCTCTGTAATAGGCCTGCTTCGCATATTTAACAAGGTTTACTACAGAAACCGGTGTAGACAATTCTGGAAATGTTTCTATGGTCTCGTAGATTTTTTCCATCTTTTTAAGCGTAGACAAACGCATTACACCTTTACTCTTTTTCGTATCTACTAAAATTTCAAGTGGCATAATTCCACCAAATTCTTGTTCAAAGAATTTAATGTCTTTAAAGAAGTCTTCGCCCTTAGGCATATCTTCAATTAAGCTCCCTGAAACTCTGATTTGATAAACTCCTATAATACTAAGTATTATAATGATTACAGTGGTGATATACACCCCAATACGTTGCTCTCTTACCGTTTTTTCCATCCAATTCACAACATTTTCAATCCATCTCTTTTCAAGATGACTCAAATGCTTTTTCTTGGGTAAAGGCATAAAGCTATAGAGTATAGGAATAATCAATAACGCCAAAATAAAAATGCTAATGATGTTGATAGACGCTAGAATACCAAACTCTTGTAGCAAGGTGCTTTTTACAAAAACAAAGGTTGCAAAACCAGATGCTGTGGTAATGTTAGTCATTAATGTAGCGTTTCCTATTTTGGTAATAACACGCTGTAACGACTTGGCTTGATTTCCATGCTTTTTGATCTCTTGCTGATACTTATTAATTAAAAACACAGCATTAGGAACTCCAATAACAATGATTAAGGGTGGAATTAATGCGGTAAGTACAGTGATTTCATAGCCTAATAATCCAATAAACCCGAAAGCCCAAGTTACGCCAATGGTAACCACAAGAAGGGTAATAAACGTTGCTCTAAACGAACGGAAGAAAAAGAAAAAGATAATTGCAGTAATTAGTAATGCACCACCTACAAATAAGCCAATTTCGTCAATAATATTTTGTGAATTAACGGTTCTAATGTAGGGCATTCCCGAAACCCGTACATCTAGGTTGAACTCTTTTTCGAAAGCCTCAACCTTTGGAATTAGAATATCGTAGACAAATTGTTTACGCGCTAGGGTGTTTACTAAATCTTTATCTAAATAAATCGCAGACTGAATTGTTCCGGTCTCTTTATTAAATAATAAGTTATCGTAAAAAGGGAGCTCTTCAAATAACTTCTGTTTGATAGAGAGGACTTCCTTTGTTGTTGTTGGCGCACTGCTAAACAGGGGCTCTGTAACGAACTTTCGATTTTTTCGATCTGCCTTGAGTTCTTTAACATCGGCAAGCGACATGGTAAAATCGATTTCTGGTAAATTGTCAAAAGACTTTACTAGATCGTTCCAAGCTTTAAATTTTTGAGGCGTAAACACCGTACTGTCTTGTACGGCTAAAATAACTAGGTTTCCTTCTTCTCCGAAAATATCAAGGAACTGGTTGTATTGCAGATTTACTTCGTGATTCTCTGGAAGTAAATTTGCTTCTGTATACGAAAAACGCATATACTTCATCTGCGAAACTAGGAAGGCAGTGATTAGCGCTATAGCAATAAGTACCAAGTATCTATTCCGTAAAATAATATTGGCGACTCTAGTCCAGAAATTCATGCAACGAAAAATTTTTGCAAAGGTAGGCAATACAGATAACTCTCTTTTAACTCCATAAAAAAAAGAGTGTTAAAAACACTCTTTTTTAAATATATCTTTTAATACTACTAAACGGTTAAGATCTCTTTTTCCTTAATGACATACAATTCATCAATTTTTTTGATGTAGGTATCGGTAAGTTCTTGAATTTCTCCTTCGGTTACTTTCGTTAAATCTTCGGAGATGTCTAATTTCTTAATGTCATTATTGGCATCTTTACGAGCGTTTCTAACGCCTACTTTTGCATGCTCTGCCTCTGCTTTCGCTTGTTTTGCCAATAATTTTCTTCGTTCTTCGGTAAGAGGCGGTACATTAATAATAATGTTCTCACCATTATTCATTGGATTGAATCCTATATTAGCAATCATAATTGCTTTTTCAATTTCTTGAAGCATTTGCTTTTCCCAAGGCTGAATGGTTAGCGTTCTAGCATCTGGTGTATTTACGTTGGCTACTTGTCCTAATGGTGTTTGTGCTCCGTAATAATCGACCATAATGTTAG